>NZ_JAMPNU010000030.1:0-67673 GCF_028479505.1 Providencia sp. PROV205
ACAGTGTCAGTAATTGGCGCTAGGGGATGACTCGGTTCCGTTTTGGCCCTTCATAAAACGGTCACAACGACCATTTTGAAACAATCAAAGCAGGCAGCTATCGCTGCAATATACAAGCGCTCACTCACTTAAAGTGGATGAGCGCAGATCTCATCGAAGTCAACCAGAAACACACACTGTACTAGCGGTTTTTTTGGCCATATCTAATGCATTTTCAATAGAATCCGCAATAGCCAAAGCAACACCTAATCGGCGAGTACCTGCAATTTCAGGTTTACCAAATAATCGTAATTGGGTATCAGACCCCAACGCTGAACCTATATGTGAAAAAACCACATTTTGACTGTGTAAATTGGGTAAAATAACGGCTGAAGCGCTTGGCCCATATTGGCGGATCACACCGATTGGGAAACCAAGAAATGCACGCACATGTAAGGCAAATTCAGATAAACTCTGTGAAATAAGTGTCACCATCCCCGTATCATGAGGGCGAGGTGAAACTTCATTAAAGATGATATCATCACCACACACGAATAATTCAACACCGAATATTCCGTAGCCCCCTAGAGAGGTAACAATTTTCTCAGCAACGTCCTGCGCTTTTTTCAATGCAACCTCACTCATGTACTGTGGTTGCCAAGACTCACGATAATCGCCTTTTTCTTGCCGATGCCCCACGGGTGCACAAAAGTGAATACCATCTATCGCACTGACCGTTAACAATGTAATTTCAAAATCAAAATTAACCATTTTTTCAACAATCACACGTCCCTGCCCTGCTCGCCCACCTAGCTGTGAGTAATCCCAAGCCTGCTCTAATTCATCTTGAGAGCGGATCACACTTTGCCCCTTCCCTGACGAACTCATCACCGGTTTAACAATACAAGGAAAACCAATTTTTTCTGCCGCTGTGACAAAATCGGGTTTGCTATCCACAAATTGGTACTCTGATGTTGGCAGCTTCAACTCTTCTGCGGCTAATCGGCGGATCCCTTCTCTGTCCATAGTAAGCACAATGGCTTTCGCTGACGGAACCACTTTTTGCCCTTGCTGTTCAAGCTCCATTAATACCTGTGTCGCAATCGCTTCAATTTCAGGCACAATAATGTCGGGTTTTTCAATTGAAACGATTTGCTTCAGCGCTTCGCCATCAAGCATATTTATCGTATAACTGCGGTGTGCAATATGCATCGCCGGCGCATTATCATAGCGATCAACTGCAATAACTTCGATACCCAACCGTTGACATTCAATCGCCACTTCCTTGCCTAACTCTCCAGCGCCTAACAACATCACTTTTGTTGCTGATTTACACAGCGCAGTACCTAATTGATTCATAATTGATAACCCTACCGACAAAAAGTTAATATCAATTATATACGCAATCGATTGCTTTTACTATCAAGGATAAAAAGTCACAAAACAAAAACCTCATAACCATTTGATAATAATATCAATAAATTAATCTAGCGGTGTTTTATCACGCCCTGTAATAAAGGGGTCTTTATGTGAAAATTTAATATACTGTTTGCGTAAAATAGCGAATACACAAAACATTAAACCAACCCAGATGAGTGAAAAACTGATGCCTTTAACCCAATCAAATAGCTCATTAAATAAAAATACGGCTAATAAAAATTGAATTGTTGGTTCTATATATTGTGCCAACCCGATCACCGTTAATGATGTTCTTTTAATTGCTGCTGTAAAAAAGAGCAACGGAATTATCGTAACAGGAGCGGCCAACATATAAAGAATTTTGATTTGCCAATCGCCTTGTGCCACTTCACTTAAACCATTAGATACTAACCACCACGTGATCGCTATTGCGATAGGAAGTAGCCAAAGTGCCTCTAGAAATAAAGACGTAATCACATCAAATCGAATAAATTTACGAATTAACCCATATATCGCAAATGCACTACCCATAACTAACGCTAAAATAGGTAATTCACCATACTGCCAAATTTGGTAACCGACCCCCGCACAAATAAAAATAACAGCCATTTTTTCTGCGAAAACAAGCCGTTCGCGAAGAAACAAAACGCCAAGTAAAATAGAAAATAATGGGTTAATAAAATACCCAAGGCTAGCGGCTAACACCTGCCCATGAGTTAATGCGTAGGTAAATGTTGTCCAAGATATCGCCATAACCGACGAACTAAATAAACAGAGGATTATCGATCGTTTATCAGACCATACCTGGCACCACAAAGATTTGTTTTTAATAATTAAGCGAACAAAAAAAAGTATAGGGATAGACCAGATAAGACGTTCAGCAAGCAGCTCTAGAGGTTCAGCGCCGGGAAGTAAACGATAAAATAATGGTGTTATTCCCCATAAGATATAGGAAAAAATAGCAAGGGCCACTCCCGAGCGAAGCAACATAATTTATCCACAATACAATCTGATTAAATATATTAGTCCGTATCATACGCCAAAATGCAGAAAATAAAACTTGTTAGAAAAAGCGGTTTATTGGGAACTCAAAAAATCAATTGAATAGCTGCTTATTAGGTTTGATTTTCTCGACAAAATTAAAAAGAATCACGTTCTAACAAGTCACAAGCAACATATTCAACACGGCTTTGCTGCCGTTCTTCTATAATATGCAAAGCAGCTTGTTGGCCTAACTGATAGTGTGGCAACACAACCGTACTTAATGGTGGATAAAACAGCTCCCCAACCCCTATCATATTATCATAGCCAAGTACTGCAATATCTTGTGGGATACGCAAACCATGGCTAAGCAGCACTTGATAAGCTAAAAAGGCAATACGGTCATTTCCACAAATAATGACATCAAAATCAGGTTTTTTATTATCAAAATGACTATTAATTAAAGCTATCACATCTAAATAGTGTTCATCACCTAACTCTAAATGGTATTGCTGAAGTGATGATAGTGGTAAATTAGCATTTACCCATGCAGACTCCACCGCTTCACGGCGCGTTTTTCCAGCTAGAGTCTCTTGTGGAATATAAAGACAAAGAGGATTTCGATACCCTTTCTCTATTAAGCGATTCACCGCATTAAATTGACCATTAAAATCATCTGGCACATAAGCTGGAAATTGCCCTTTTTTATCTATGCAATTAGCTAAAACCAAACGATTATTATGCAATGCTTCTGGAATAGCCACTTCTCGAAGCCCCATTGTAGTATAAATAATACCATCTGGCCGCTGAGATAATAATTGCCGAACAGCTCTTTCATTATCTTCACTAGATGTAATATTAACAACAAAGCTACTCCAACCAAATTGCCTCGCTGTTTGCTCTATGGAAAGAATGATTTCGACAGAAAACGGGGTTGTTGCTGTATCCAGGGCCAAAACGCCGACGGTTGACACCCTAGAACCTTTTCCTCTAATTTTTCGTGCCGAAAAATCAGGAACATAATTGAGTGACTCAATAGCTTGTTGGACCTGTTTCAAGGTTTCAGGCCTAAGTAATTCAGGATTATTAATTGCCCGTAATACTGTCATCAATGAAACGTTTGCAAGCCGAGCTACGTCTTTTAAAGAAGCCATTACGTATATTCACTCATCGAAACTAGATAAAAATAAATTCTAACATGTTAGATATAAAAAGCACTTAATCTTCATCAATTCACAAGTTAAGTACTATCACCTAAAAAAATAGCATAAAGTTCACATCTAAGACTTTTTCTGACTAATGATTTAAGATATTATTGATTAGCTTTAACAATATTTCCATCAATCACTTTATGTTAAAGAACACATTTAATAAGTAAATTTACCTAAGATGTTACACATCATTAATCGAATATTACTCAATGACACAAACTTTAACTATTGTTTCTATTTTTATATTAAATTTAGCTAGATGATGTTTTTAATATAAATTAAGGTCGGTTATACATTATAAAAAAAACAACGATCAGTAGAAAATATTATTGTGAAATTTAAATTTCACTTTATTTATCTACGTATTTTATCAGATTGATATGAATATCAAATCAGTTCAACAGGAGTATGGTGATGAATAACACCATTCATATAATTGTAGAAAGTGATAATGTCTTTAAGAATAAACTGAAATTAATGATAGAATCTTTTGGTTTCACCTTGAGATTTTATAATAATGAAGAAGTGTTTATGAGTAATTATACTTATCCTAATGAGGATAATGTAAAAGAGTGTATTTTATTATTCTTAAACAATGATGAAAATCGTATTAATCGATTAAACAATATAAGTAATTCATTTGGTATTGTTCCATTCATTGTGCTTGCCGAAGAGCCTTCTGTCAGTCTGTGTCGAGAGAGCTTTAAAGCTGGAAGTTTTGATTTTTTTCCCTTTCCTTTCAAGGACATTGAAATCTCAAATGCCATCAATAGTGCAACGGAATTATTTTTAAGCACGCATGAAAAGCATAAGAAATATACTCATCTCTCTGATAAATTTAACCGCCTTTCGGTTAGGGAAAGAGAAATTATGGATATGATATTAGAGGGCAATACGAGTAAAGAAACGGCTGAAAAACTGTCTTTATCACCAAGGACTGTTGAGGTTCATCGCTCTAACATTTATACAAAATTAGGTATTAAGTCATTGCCACAACTTATTCAAGAATACGAATACATTAATACTTATCCTAAATATATTTAATTCATATGATATGTTTACTTTTCTATAGCGTTATTATTTCTGATGGTTTTATTCTAAACCATCAGAAATTAATTATCTGAGAAATGCTAAAGACACTATAATTTAGATAAATATAGATTAAAATTCTGCCAATTATGAAATAATGATTTATTTTTACATGAGATAAACAATAGTACCACTCTATTATGGATTAAAAAACCAAGTAAATTGATAATTCCAATAGGAATAACAGCCCCTAATACTTACAAGATAAAATAATATTTTTTTAGGTTATTGAAATACTATTTAAAATAAAATGTTTTCTATCACGCCATTTTTTAGTAAGACAATAGCCTTTCTCATCGGTATTCATCCATCATAAATCTAAAAAAACAAGGCTAAAAACAGTATACCGCCTTACCAAATCCCTGCATAATGAGCATCGTTTTCATTTTCTTTTCTCGATACATCAAGTAACGATACAAGCAGATAGCTACGCTTTATTTATCTATTGGCTGTCGTTCAAAATATTGGTAAATTTTGTGCGCTTTGCTATTTTTGTTTTGTTGTTGTCCACAAAAACATGCGAAAGCGCTATTTTTTTACTCATCAGAACACATGCAAGAAACTATTTATAGTCTTTAATGTTGATTTCGTACTGCTTTAGTTTGCGCCATAACGTTGTCCGCCCCATAGCAAGGACTTTATGCATTTGCTGAATTTTACCTTTGCAAGCTTGTGCAACTTCAATAATCAAAGCTTTCTCAACTGAGTGAATATCCAAGTTAGTGAATCGTTGCTCTTCCTTATCGACCTTAAAAGCCTCTTGTTCATAATAGTGGAATTTCAATTTTTCACTCACTTCTCTTGCCAAAGATTGCGTAAGCGCAAACAAAACATTGCAGCAATTCTGAGTTGAAGATATAGCGACAACTAATACAGGCTCACCAGTGTGTGAATATACTGGTGCTAAATAATAAAAGATCCCATGTAGTTCAATTGGAGCTGCATATAGCCTAACTTGTGATCCACAAGTTAAATTACCTGATAACAAGTTTGCTATTTCAAAATTACCGCTAAACTCATTACTAAGCCAAAACGTTTTTCCATCAGTGCTAACGAGAGAACTACAAATATGATCATCATGTAATGAGGCTAATCCATCTTCAATAGTTGTATAAGCAAGCTCAACGATGTCTTCGTAATCATCTGAATTATAATTACTTTCTATTACAGGTGTTGTAGTTGGAAATGTTAAATGGGTTGACATAGTTATCCTTATTCTTCGATAAGAGTTATCTGATTATGTCAACTTGCCATTTAATTTTTATATTCTAGATCAAGTTATTAATTGATAGATTTAAAACCATTGATCTGCATCAATTTTATAATTAAAAGCAGTATATCTGTGTCCTAAAAAACAAAATGGCTAACTTAATTTACCTAAGTTAGCCACATAGACTTTTAAAACGCTTTCATCAAATTACGAAGTAACTATATTCCCCCACAGATCATATTCATCTGCATGCTCAACGAATACTTTCACTATATCTCCAGCGCTAACTCCAAATTCACCATTAAGATAAACCATGCCATCAATTTCTGGTGCATCAGCCATACTACGGCCAATGGCACCTTCATCATCAACTTCATCAATAATAACTAAAATCTCTTTACCAATTTTATCTTGTAATCGCTGTGTAGAAATTTGCTGTTGTAGTTGCATAAAACGATGATAACGTTCCTCTTTAATTTCTTCAGGAACTTGATCAGCTAACTCATTCGCTTTCGCACCTTCGACAGGACTATACTTAAAGCAGCCTACTCGATCTAACTTAGCTTCTGACAAGAAATCTAATAGCATTTGGAAATCTTCTTCTGTCTCACCAGGAAATCCGACAATAAAAGTTGAACGTAAGGTGAGTTCAGGGCAAATTTCACGCCAATGTTTAATACGTTCAAGTGTTCTTTCAACAGCACCAGGGCGTTTCATTAATTTTAAAATTTTGGGACTTGCATGCTGTAACGGAATATCTAAGTAAGGTAAAACTTTACCTTCTGCCATCAAAGGAATGACATCATCAACATGTGGGTAAGGATAAACATAATGTAAACGCACCCATACGCCCATTGAAGCAAGTTGTTCGCATAACCCCACCATACTGGTTTTTACAGGTTGCCCATCCCAAAAGCCTGTTTTATTTTTAACATCAACACCATATGCGGAAGTGTCTTGTGAAATAACCAGTAGCTCTTTTACGCCTGAAGCGACCAAACGCTTAGCTTCATTTAACACATCACCGATTGGACGGCTATCTAAGTCCCCTCGCATAGAAGGAATTATGCAAAAAGTACAACGATGATTGCACCCTTCGGAAATTTTTAAATAAGCATAATGTTTCGGTGTCAGTTTTACCCCTTGTTCTGGGACTAAACTAAAGAAAGGGTCATGTTCAGGCTTCGGAACATAGTGGTGCACATGGTTAAGTACCTGCTCATAGCTATGTGGACCTGTGATCTCCAATACTTTCGGATGCACTTCACGAATTTGGTTCTCTTTCGCACCAAGGCATCCTGTCACAATCACTTTACCGTTCTCATTCAGTGCTTCCCCAATCGCTTCTAACGATTCCTGCACTGCACTATCGATAAATCCACACGTATTCACAATAACTAAATCAGCATTATCATAGCTTGGAACCACTTGGTAACCATCAGTGCGTAATTCAGTTAAAATACGTTCTGAATCAACTAGGTTTTTTGGGCAGCCAAGAGAGACGAAACCAATTTTTGGCACCGGATTAGTATTTTGCGACATAACTCACTTCTTTTATTGTGTTATAAATATTGTTTTAGAAAAATGGGCGAAATTTTACCTGAAGAATTGAGGGAATTGTATAAATTTTTGTCGAAAATAATCTGTATTTAGAGCTGAAATAGGATAAAAAAATCTTGCTTGAAATAGGCGATTTCTGCAAAGTATTTTTGTAAAAACCACCTAAGAATGTTAATCAACGATTAACTGAACGAGCAATACGTGAGTAAGTGTGCCTAACCCCTCGGATCACAATACTATAATTTAAAATATTCTCAGGTAATGCAACTCCGTTATACCCTGAATCACCAATATGATGTAAATCTGTCCCGGCCATTTTACACATTAATGCTATTTGTCGAATAGTTTGTAAATCTGCACCTTCTTGAGAAGTCCCAATCGCTGTCATTGTCATCACACCTTGGGAATGGCAATAACTCACCATTTTTTGCACAAATTCTAACGAGATCCCGGGGACCGTTCCCGGCGCTGGGAGCAAAATGATATCTGCACCACTGTTAATAAAAGTACGAATATCATCTTCTGTTATGAGTTGCTCAGCTGAAGCATTCAAAACCCCTGAAGCGTGCATTTTCCCTGTAATAAGCACAATATCTTCACCCACAACAGCTTTAAGCTCTTTAAGACTTTGGTTAATTTCCTGATTAGTAACTCCATTTCCAGGGTTTCCCGTTAAAACAATAATGTCAGCACCCATTTCTTTTAGCTTAATGGCATTTTTTACTGTTGCTAATCGCCCTTCCGATATTTTCCATTGCTCATCTTGTGTCGGATTATTAAATCCATCAGGGACGGGCTCTAAATTAACGCCTATTGATCGTCCCGTTAAACGCTTAAGTGTGCGAATGATTTCTTCGGGTTCAATCCCTTCAGGTAGGCCTTGCATAATTGGTTGATTAACATCAAAAACATTTAGCAGCAAGATATCTGCGCCTTGACTTGCGGCTAATTCAGCATTCGTCACTGTCATTAATACAGGTTGAATAGTACCAATGGTTTCGGAAACTAATATCCGCCCTTCACTGGCTTTAATAGATTCTAATAGTTTCTTTTTATTGAAATTTATAATTTCAGAAGCTGAACAATCAAGATAACGTCGTTGCATGGCTGTACCTTTATTTTCAACAAAATTGATGAATAACTCTTTCGAAATAAAATATCTACGTTCGAAATATATCACGTAGTTAATAATAAACAGCCTAATAGAACACACTATTAGTAAGTTATTTTTTTTAAAATAATAACTATTTCTAACACTCAGATTTTTATATAAAAACAAACTTTTCAGTGGCAAGTAATTTACTTATCGTAAATTACCACTTGTTTTTTAGTAATAGTAATGATTATCATTACAGCTCTATATCACTTATGGTAAGGACTAAAATAATGAAACTCGCCTACAAAGCTGCTGTTTCAGGTCTTGCGTTGTTTTCAATCTCTGCATTAGCTCAAGAGTACCCTCTCGGTCACCCTGTGATCAAAAACGGAATGGAAATCCAAGGCGTTTATCTACAACCCATTACAATGGATACCGAAGAAGGCCATCATGCAATGTCGCACTTAGCGGCAGATAAAGCAGATGTCCACTTAGAAGCAGATATTCACGCGGTTGAAGATAACCCAAATGGCTTTGCAGAAGGTGATTGGCTCCCTTACCTAACCATTGAATATTCGGTTACCAAACTCGGTGATAAACCACAAACTCAAACGGGCACGTTTATGCCGATGGTGGCCAGTGATGGTCCTCATTATGGGGAAAACATTAAATTAGATGGCAATGGTAAATACCGTGTCACTTATAAAATTTATCCACCATCACACAATAAAGATGTTGCCTTTGGGCGCCATATTGACAAAGAAACCGGCGTAGCACCTTGGTTCCAACCTTTCGAAGTCTCTTGGGACTTTGACTACGCAGGTGTTGGCCGTAAAGGTAGTTACTAATTTTAATCGAAATTAACTAAGGGCTTAATCAAGGAAGTTTTCTTGCATGAGCCCTTTTTTGTTCGTACTTATTATTTATTTGTACTTATTATTTGTTTGTACTTATTAAAGGATAAACCAAGCCAAAATGAAAACATTACTGCGTTTTTTACTGGTTATCGCTTGTACAATAATTCCCCTATCTTCATTTGCTGCGGAAAAATACACTGTCGAATTAGAAATGAAAAATGGTGATCTCATCCCACGTGTTCTTGAAGTTCCCGCAAAAACGATTATTCGAATTAAAATTACCAATACAGGCACTGAGCCCGCAGAATTTGAAAGCATTCAGTTAAGAAAAGAAAAAGTTTTAGCACCTGGAGCAAGCTCAGTTGTTGTTATCGCACCACTAAAACCCGGTACTTATTCTTTTTTTGATGACTTCCACCTTTCTCACCCCAAAGGCGAGATCATTGCGAAATAAAAGGATTTAATATGGGACAAGTTCTATTTGTTGTTTGGCGTGAAAGTTTTGAGGCGCTACTTGTCATTGGCATTATTTATGCGTGGATTAAACGTCATCCTGACGCACAAAATGGTATGAAATACCTTTGGGCTGGTGTCGCTATTGGGGTTATTACCTCCATCTTACTAGCACTTCTGATTTATGGCGTATTCAATGTCCTTGATGATACAGGGCAATCACTGTTCATGATTTTTATGGAATTACTCGCCTGTATTTTGATTGTCCAAATGGTGTATTGGATGAACAAACATGGCAGCTCAATGAAATCAGAAATTGAATCAGGAATTAGCCGTAATGCCTCTCACCATAACTGGTGGGGAGCCGCACTAATTATTGCCATTGCCATCGCCCGTGAAGGGAGTGAAATAGTCGTCTTCCTATCTAGTTTTATTATGTCTTTAACCGCATCTAATGCATCGGCTTTCTTTATCGAGGTAGGTGGAGGAATTGCAATTGCAGGTCTTACACTTTATATCTTCTTATTAACAAATCGCTTAGTTTCTTGGTCTATCTTCTTTAAAGTTACAGGGGTTATTCTATTATTCCTTGCATTATCTCTGTTGCTTAAAGGGGTCGAAGAAAGTGCAAACTTACTAATCGAATATGATTTTACTATCCCTGACTTTTTAATTTATCCCGCTTGGGATACAACTGCATTTCTCGATGATTCTGGTATCGCTGGCAATTTTATCTCTTCTTTCTTTGCTTATCGTTCACAACCTATTTGGCTCAGCGTCATTACCTTTGTCCTTTATTGGGCTATTGTGATCCCATTGTTTGCTCGGAGCAAAAAAAATGTCTAGCTCACTGAGACGGAATATCAAATGGATATCTTTTAGCTTAATACTCAGTGTTGCACTGCCTACTTTAGTTCAAAGTAAAGCACTGAGATCCCCTGTGCAAACAGGGGATAACATCATTATTGCTAAAGGGGATATACCCACTCCAGAAAAATATCAACATGCAATCCAAACCTATCTCACCTTTGCCAATACTGAGCTAGCAGAAATGGTCACGCAATTGGAATTATTGCAACAGAGTTTACAGCAAGGAAAGCTACAACAAGCTCAAACTGCATACATTCAAGCTCACCAGCACTATGAAACAGTGCGCCCAATTATTATTCTATTTGGTAATACAGATAGGACGATTAATCCAAGAGCCGATTATTTCCTCGATAAAGAAACTGATTATCGCTTTACGGGGTTTCATCTTGTTGAGTACCAATTATTTGAGCAAAAAAATGCAAAACTTGCTTTAACCGCAAACCAAGATTTATTACTCAAAGGGCGTGACTTACATAAACGAGTGGTAACAGAAACTATTGAAATACCAAAGCTCGTGCAAGCCTCGGCTGATTTTATTGAAATGATCTTAGAAACGAAATTGGGTGGTAAAGAAAATATCTACAGTTTGTCTGATTTAACTGATATTGCCGCTAATTTAAAGGGATCACAAAAAATAATTGAGGTTCTTAAACCTTTTATCAAGCCAGAAACACTTGAGAGAATACAGCAGAATGAGCAGCTCATTAATCAAATAATGCAGCCATATCAACTGTCAAATACCACATATCAACCTTATAGCCAATTACAATTAAAAGACAAAATGGCGCTTTATTCATTACTCACTCAGCAAGCTGAAACCTTAGCGAAATTACGTGCTGAGCTCGATGTCGATGTTTACTATAAATATTAAGGCATATATTTATGCAAGCTAAACTAAGAAGTATATTGCAAACCAACGGAATGTCTCGGCGTAATGCCCTAAAAATGCTCGCTATTAGTAGCGCAGTTTTAGCAGCTCCAACATTAAAAGCTCAAGGGAAAATAGCTAATTGCCAACTCACCTATAACAAAGCAATCAATTACCTTGGGCTTAACCAAGCCGGTGTTTTAACGCCTGAACCCAAAAATGCCAGCTTTATTGCATTTAATATTACAGCGAATTCTGTTGAACAATTACAAACTGTTTTTACTTTACTGACCCAGCGTATTGCTCACTTAACTCAATCCCAAATAGAGCCGTCAATCAATAACGATAAGATCCCTCCGGCAGAGTCAGGTATTCTTGGGACACAACAACAACCCGACTCACTAACTATCACCGTTGCTTTAGGAAATTCTCTTTTTGATAACCGGTTCGGCTTAAATAAAATTAAGCCTAAACATCTTAGTGAAATGACCAGTTTCCCTAACGATCGACTAGAACAAAAATGGTGTGGTGGTGATCTCCTTCTGCAAATATGTGCGAATAGCCAAGAAAGCGTTATCTATGCATTACGTGACATCCTACGTCATATTTCGCCATACAGCTTTCCTCTCTGGAAAATAGATGGCTTCTTACCTGCACGGGATATTGATAACCACTCAACTCCTATCAACCTTTTTGGTTTTAAGGATGGAACAGGAAATGCGCCTGCCGATGATAATTCGTTAATGAACGAATTAATATGGATAACAAAAGGTAGCCAAGAACCATCTTGGTGCGACGGAGGGACATACCAAGCAGTACGTCTTATTCGTTTTAATTTAGAGTTTTGGGATAGAACACCATTAGAAGATCAAGAAAATGATTTTGGTCGGCATAAAGACTCAGGGGCTCCAATCGGCATGAAAAATGAGCATGATGATCCTAAATTTGGCGAAGATCCCCATGGTGACCGTATTTTATTTGATTCCCATATGCGTCGTGCAGAGCCTCGTAATCCTGAACGTTATACCGCAAAACTGAGGCGTAGAAGTTACAGCTATTCACTCGGGCTGACCGAAACTGGGGCCCTCGATATGGGGTTGATTTTCGTCTCTTTTCAGCAAAATTTAAAAACAGGCTTTATTGACACTCAAAAACGTCTCAATGGCGAACCACTTGAACGTTATATCAAACCTTTTGGTGGTGGATATTATTTTGTATTACCAGGAGTCGAATCAGCACAAGACACCCTTGCTGAACAAATGTTTACGGCTTTAAAACAAACCGAGTGATGATACTGATAAAATAAAGCCCCTATTACACTTTCTATAGGGGCTTTACTCGGAGCGATATCATCAATTATTCAACATGTTAATTAATAAAATGCCCTCTAGATTTGTATTCATTATTATTTTTTACGTTCATTCACATCCGCTTCGACTTCTTGCTTCCAGTCCTCTGATATTGGCGCAGACATTTGTTTAGCTTCCACCGCTTTATTTACAGCACGATAAGCCTTATCGTATCCAGTCCCATCTTGGACATAACCAGTGGCATTTGAACTTTTAATTCCAATATTTTCAGCTTCAGAAATGGCATCAATATTGGCACCTAAGAAAATAAAATCCCATTTGTCTTCTGTTTCTGCTGACTTAATCATCGCTTTAATTTTTGCTTGGGAATACTTACGGCTACTATTTTCTTGCCCATCGGTAATGATTACAAAAAGAACATTATTATTTTTAGTAACTTTTCTATTTTCTTGCATTTTTTCAATGCCTTCTCCTATTGCGTCCAATAATGCGGTATAGCCACCAACAGGATAATCATCAAGCGTTAGATTAGAAACTTTTTCAATGGGTTCTCTATTATGGAGTAAACTTGTTTTATCATTAAATAAAATAGTTGTAATGTAGGTCTTTGCTTTTTTTCCTTTATTTTCAGTCAATACACTATTATATCCACCGATTGTATCAGTCTCGAAACCTGACATTGAGCCACTTTTATCAAGAATGAATACTAAATCCAAAACATCAGGATCTTTTTTGGTATCAATAATAGTTGTACTGCTAGCGACAGAAGAAAATAAAAACAAAAATACAGCTGATATGACGGTGAAAACAGATTGTATGGATAAATTCATCGCCGAGTTCCTTGGTGAGGTTAATAAAAATATAACCACCTCAATCTCGCTTTTTCACCAAATATTTCAAATAAGATTACTCTGTATACTTAATAAGCATTTTCTTAATTAATTTCAAAAAACTACTATCACATAAAAATAATATTTTTAATCAATACACAAAAAAGTAAATATACTTAAATGGTTACTCTTTCAACCAAATACCATTTTCTCTAAGTATGTTAATTTCTTGAATGAAATTATTATACTTTATATTTTCTGCAACAGAGCTTGACGAAGCGCTTCGAGACTGTTCAAGTACTAATTCTGTGATAGCATGGTGAAATTCTTGGTTTAATTCTTTATGAATATCAACATCATCGGTATTTTTTAATCGTGTAACCAACTGAATTAATTTTTCGGCTTTTACCTGTACATCTGGATTATCAAAAATAACTGTTGGAACTTCATACATAAATAGCATATTGATAGAATCTAAAGTTTTATGACTAGCAGGATCCTGCAATAAGCTTTGACCATATTCATTATCTAAATAGGTAACTAATTCTTGTTTATCAAAGCACTTAGACTTAATATTTCCATCTAATTTATCATCATAAAGTGTAATTGAATCAGGAAAGCTTTCACCCACAGGGTAGCTACACCTGAATATATTTGCATCAATAAGCGTCGCGTTGGAACTGCGAGCGGGTAGTTCAAGCTCATGCCCATTAATTGTAATGGGGTAGCTCGCAGGCTTAAACTTATCTTCTTGGCCATCGACGGCATAGACTTCAGATAATGTGTAATAAACAAAATTATTTGGGTTAATAATACCACCAGAGTTATTTTCAAAAACAAAAAAATCTGTCACATGACCTTCATCACTTTTTAACTGGTGTAACCCACTAGAAAGTAAAACAACCCCTTTATCATCTGGTAAAACGTCATAATCTTTACCATCTAGCGTAAACGTAATAGTATTTTCACTTGGATTACTATAATAAAATTTGCCTTTACCACTTAAAAGATCCATATCATCACAAGCGGAAAGTAACATAACTGCAGAGACAATACAGCTATATTTTAGTATAGTATTCATAATGTTATTCCAAAGCTTTTTAAAATTAATTTATTAACTAAAAACACCAGAGCTATCCATGATGCTCTTTAACATATTATTGTCGATATTAGAGACCATTATTCAGTTATTCGAATAAAATAACTTTACGATAAATGCGATAATAACCAAACTTAGTGGATATATCTCATACGCTATTTTCACGCAATACTTTTAACAATACCTGAAAAACCTCATCCATTAATGGTGTTGTTTGCTGGCTATTGCGAATTAAAGCGACTGTACGCGTTAACTCAGGTTGTTGTAATTGCAAAACTTTCAATTCAGGGTCACGTAAATGTACAGTATAAAGCTGTGGTAAAATAGCAATTGCTAATTTCGAACGAACTAAGCCATATAAGGTTTCAATATAATCTACTTGATAACGAATATTTAATTTTAGTCGGTGACTTTCCACCGTAGCAGCAACTAAACGTTGAATATTTCCTTTCGAAAATACGGCAATATCACGATTATTTAGCAATTTCCACGGCAAGTGAAACGCATTAACAGATACAGGGTCATCATGATGAATAACGGCAACAAAAGGGTCATCCTGCAATGGAAAGATATTTAAATTTTGAGGCACTGAGCTATCTAACACACCAATGCCAAAATCAATTTCATGATTGATAAGCTTTTCCACCAAAGCGTCATTCGTTTGGTCATAAAATTCAATATTAAGCCTCGGAAAATATTGAGTTAATAATTCAGGTACTGCTGGAAATAACAAAGAACTTACGGAAGGAACTAACCCAATACGTAATGTACCATCCCCTCCCTCTACGATGATTTTCTGAATTTCACTAAATGCACGGTGAGAAACACTCAGAATTTGCTGTGCATATGGCAAAATTGCAGCGCCTAGCTCCGTTAATGTTACGGATGAAGCTGTGCGATTAATTAACTTTCCTCCAATAACCGTTTCTATTTGCCGCAAAGCACTACTCAAAGCAGGTTGGCTCACCGCTAGACGATTTGCTGTCTCGGTAAAATGACGCAGTTTTGCTAATGTCACAAAATACTGCAGTTGTTTGAGCGTGAGTGCTGGCAGTCTCTGCCAAGGTTCTATCATAATAATGTACTTTTATTTTTATTGGGTTAGCCAATATATCTGTTCATTATAACCATTTCTTATCGCATGATAAATTTTATCATCTTGGCAAACGTTTGCGTTGCTCATAAAGTAACAGTCATAAACTGTAGCAATGGTAACTTTATGTGCATAACAAAACAAAATAGGCGTCATGTCATTCAATCCGCTAAAGGTGAAAAGCCTTTTGACCTTTTACTCGCTAATGCCAATATTGTCGATATGGTCACAGGTGAAGTTCGCCTTGCAGATATCGGGATAACCGGCAACCTAATTGCTAGCGTTCACCCTACAGGAACTCGTAGTGATGCAAATGAAACCCATGATTTATCTGGCTATTTCATTTCACCCGGCTTAATAGACACTCACGTCCATTTAGAAAGCTCACACTTACCCCCTGTTCGTTATGCAGAAATAGTTCTAGCCCAAGGAACAACAGCTGTCTTTTGGGATCCCCATGAACTTGCCAATGTATTAGGTTTAGAAGGTGTACGTTATGCTATTGATTCTAGCCGAAATTTGCCGCTAGATGTTATGGTTGCAGCCCCTTCATCAGTGCCATCAACACCTGGCTTAGAAATGTCTGGTGCGGATTTTGCTGGGAATGAAATGTCAACCATGCTGAGTTGGCCGGAAGTCCGCGGTGTGGCTGAAGTTATGGATATGTTTGGTGTGCTCCATGGCAGTGATAGAATGGAAGAAATTTTAAATGCAGGAATTACATCAGGCAAACTTATAGAAGGCCATGCAAGAGGTTTAAAAGGGGCTGAGCTCCAAGCTTATCTGGCGGCTGGCGTCACCTCTGATCATGAATTAACTTCGGCTGAAGATGCCCTTGAAAAGCTGCGTGCAGGCCTTACGTTAGAAATTCGAGGCTCACATCCTTATCTCCTTCCCGATATTGTTGCCGCATTAAAATCTTTACCTCATTTATCATCACAAATTACGGTATGCACAGATGATGTACCGCCCGACATGTTGATAGAAAAAGGTGGCATTATTGCGTTGCTAAACCTTTTAATTGAGCATGGAATGCCGGCAACTGACGTACTGCGCTTTGCCACATTCAATGCGGCAATACGCCTACAACGCCATGACCTTGGCCTGATTGCTGCAGGGAGAAAAGCAAATTTAGTCATTTTCGATTCATTGGAAATATTAAGAGCACAAGCTGTGTATGTATCAGGGCAAAAAATTGCAGAAAACAACCGACTTATTAATGCGTTAAGTATCCCTGATAATATTTTACCACCACGCGATACCATGCGACTTTCGCCAATAACCCCAAATGATTGCACACTAAAAATTGATGGAATCAATAATGGTAGTGCGCGTTTACGTCACATTCGTGGAGCACGCTTTACCCAGTGGGGAGAAATTGACGTACAAATCAAAAATAGCGTGGTACAACTGCCGAATAATTTCAGTCTTATTCGAGTTCAGCACCGTCACGGCCGCCACGATGCTTTACCTCAAATAGCCTTACTTGAGGGCTGGGGGGAATTACGCGGAGCCATTGCAACTAGCTATTCACACGATTCACATAACCTCGTTGTGCTTGGTCGTGATCCTGATGATATGGCCACTGCCGCTAATTTATTAATCGAAAGTGGTGGAGGTATGGCGTTAGTACAAAATGGCAAGGTTTTAGCTCATGTCGCTATGCCAATTGCCGGTATGTTATCTGATTTACCCGCAACTGAACTGGCCGCTCAATTTCGTCAATTACGTGAATTAAGTAGTCAAATCGCAGATTGGGAGCCGCCATATCGAGTCTTTAAAGCCATTGAAGGAACTTGTCTTGCATGCAATGCGGGACCGCATTTAACTGATTTAGGATTAACTGATGGAACAACGCGTCAAATCGTTAACGCAATCATCCATACTGTTAAGCATGCCTAGAAAACTATAAATATCAAAAATAATAATAGGAGAGCCAATTAATGGCTGACAATTCAATAGATAAGCCAACATCAGGGAGTTGGCTGGAAAGACGCTTTGCTTTACGTGAGCGTGGAAGTTCAGTGAAAACAGAGTGTTTAGCCGGAATTACTGTTTTTTTAGCCGCGGCTTACCTTCTTGTGGTGATCCCCGGTTTACTTGCCGCTGGAGGGATGGATAAAGGCGCAGCAACCACTGGAACGATTATTGTCTTCGTTATTGCCAGTTTATTAATGGCATTCTACGCAAACTTACCCTTTATTGTTGGCCCTGGTATCGGAGGTTCTGTTCTTGTCGGTATTACTCTTGCAGGCAGTGAAGGTATTGACTGGCAAATAGGGCTAGGCATTGCTTGTTGGTCAGGGATCTTATTTTTTCTATTAACTAAATTTGGCTTGCGTGAAGTCGTTACACGCTCTGTCCCTCAATCAATTAAACTCGGATTAACTGCATCAATTGGTCTTTTCGTTGCCGTTTTAGGCTTTCGAAATGCAGGATTAGTCCTCGCTAACCCAAAAACAAATGCATTAATGCTTGGTGATTTCCTTTCTCCTGGAGCGTTAGTCGCACTCGCAGGCTTTTTCATTGCCATTGCTCTACAAGCTCGCAAAATACCAGGCGGAATTTTATGGGCAATTTTATTTGCCACCCTTTTGGGTATTCCATTTGGCGTCACAAAATTACCTGAAAGTTTTATTGGTATTCCACATTCTGTTGCCCCTGTCTTAGGCCATGTTGATTTAATTGGCGCACTAAATATCGCGTTTCTCCCTTTCTTATTTGTCTTTTTTGCCGCTGAATTTTTTTCAACGATGGGAACAACATTAGCCGTTGGCGGAGAAGCCGGTTTATTAGATAAAGAAGGTAATATGCCAAATATTAACCGCCCTTTTATCGTTGATTCCATTGCTGCTGCATTAGGCCCGTGGGTAGGTATTCCTGCGGCAACTGCACTTATTGAATCTTCAGCCGCGGCAGAGGCTGGGGGTAAAACAGGTATGACCGCCCTTGCCGCTGCCTTTATGTTTTTATTAATGCTGTTATTTACGCCTATCGCATTAATGATCCCAGCCCAAGCCACAGCTCCAGCGCTCATTTTAATTGGACTAAATATGTTCAGCGGCTTACGAAAAGTGGACTTAGGCAATTTTACTGATGGCTTACCGGTATTAATGATGGTGATGATTACGTTAATCGCTAATAGTTTTGGTACAGGCATTGCGGGTGGGCTGCTATTTTATATTTTAATCAAAGCGGTTGCAGGCAAATGGAGAGAAATTCCAATTAGTTTGTGGATCCTCGCGGTACCGCTTGTTTATTATTTTTCAACGTTAGTAAAACACTAATACCACGAGTGCCAGAAAAGCCGATACATCTGTTGTCGGCTTTTCTATTCGAATAAATTTAGTTCAAAACTGCATGAGCTTCTATTTCTATTAACCATTCCGGCAAGGAAAGCCCTGAAACAATAACCCAAGAAGATGCAGGTGGCATATTGGGAAATTTTTCTTTTAATGCTTTCGCAATATCAGCTTGTTCCTCATGGCTATTAAAGCCCTCTTTGATATAAATACGTAACATAGCCACATGAGATAAGTCGCCACCGGCCTCATGCAGTACATGTTCAATATTAATTAATGATTGCACGGTTTGTTCGTAAATTCCCCCAGCAACAGTTTCTTCCGCAGCATTCACACCAACCTGGCCTGATAGAAATAATTGTCGGGTTCCCGTTGTTTCTACGGCTTGGCTAAAGCCATACTGCAAAGAATTGAAGACAGACGTTGGATTTATCAATTTTTTAGTCATTTTTGTTCCATCTTGAATAAAACAGTGAGGCAGTATAAGACTTTTTCTTTTCAATTCATTAAATATCAGGCAAACGTTATTTGATTAGTATAATGAATCAAAAAATATTTTTGCAAAATAACCAGTGCTTGTTCTGCTCCGGGTGGAGTCATCATTAATGTCGCGCCCTATGATATTTAACCATGCCAATACCCATATAAACAGTAATCCAATCAACAAAGTAAGCCAATAAATCAATAAGTTACATTTATGGCACAAATAAAATCATACTATTATTTTAATCAATAATATTCACATTCATTCCACTGAGGTTAAAAGCAATTAATCGTTCAGATACTGAGCCCAAACGGCATGTCCAAGACATCACTTTTCATTTGAATTATTAAGCGCATTCTACATCATGTAGCATTCCCCCCTCTTCTCCTATATTTGCTAAGCGTCTTACATGCGGCACATCACACTTCTCATCATTCATATTGAATACGGTTTTATTACCACGAGATAAAGCCAGTGCAAATATTAGTCACTACATAAATGTTCCCCAAATACACATCAGATATAAAAATCATAATTAACAATTAGTTAAGTTAAAAATGAATAATCTATTGCAGAATTTAATGACTCAATAAATGAAAAAGTAAAAATATCGCGGTTAACTAAAAGTTATAGATACCCAAACAAAACTCATTGTTAAATAAAAGTTACGCAAAGTAACTTAATTTATCGCTAATGTTAAATAACAACAGTGAAAGTTCTGGTAAACTAACTTGAGGTAAAATAATGATCCTAGATGCCAGCTACACTTTATTAGTCGCTTGTTTGGCGCTATTGATTGGTATGTTTGTTGTAAAATACACACCTTTTCTACAAAAAAACCATATTCCTGAAGCCGTTGTTGGCGGTTTCATTGTTGCTATCATTCTACTAATTGTTGATAAAACAGCAGGATACTCATTTACTTTTGATGCCTCGCTACAAAGCATTTTAATGATTACCTTCTTTTCATCAATTGGATTGAGCTCAGATTTTTCGCGATTAATAAAAGGTGGTAAGCCACTTGTCTTATTAACTATCGCGGTGACTATCTTAATTGCTATTCAAAATACCGTTGGTATGGGAATGGCTGTCATGCTTAATGAAAGCCCATTTATTGGTTTAATTGCGGGTTCAATCACACTAACCGGTGGCCACGGCAACGCAGGGGCTTGGGGACCAATACTGGCTGATAAATATGGAGTGACAGGTGCCGTTGAATTAGCCATGGCATGTGCAACCTTAGGTTTAGTACTCGGTGGGTTAATTGGCGGCCCTGTTGCTCGCCATTTATTGAAAAAAGTATCAATCCCTAAAAGCACTGAGCTCGAAAAAGAAACGATCGTCGAAGCTTTCGAACAACCGAGTGTTAAACGAAAAATTAATGCTAATAATGTTATTGAAACCATCTCAATGCTAATTATCTGTATTGTCGTGGGCGGCTATATTAGCGAGTTTTTTAAAGATACCGTCATGCAATTACCAACCTTTGTTTGGTGTTTGTTTGTTGGCATTATAATTCGTAATGTCTTAACGCATGTATTTAAACACGAAGTTTTCGAGCCAACGGTTGATGTTTTAGGTAGCGTTGCCTTGTCCTTATTCTTAGCAATGGCGCTAATGTCTTTAAAATTCGGTCAGCTCGCCAGTATGGCAGGTCCTGTTCTAATTATTATTGCCGTACAAACGGTGGTTATGGTTCTATTTGCAACGTTTGTTACCTTTAGAATGATGGGCAAAGATTATGACGCAGTTGTTATTAGTGCTGGTCACTGTGGGTTTGGAATGGGAGCAACACCAACCGCAATAGCAAATATGCAAACAGTCACTAAAGCATTCAGTCCTTCTCATAAAGCCTTCTTAGTGGTGCCAATGGTAGGTGCATTTATTGTCGATATTTCAAATAGTATCTTAATTAAAATCTTTCTCGAAATTGGTACGTACTTTACCTAGCACACAATCATAAAGGCCAGGCTATAACTTATGTATATAGCCTGGCCTTCGCTTTTTTATCTCTTTTTAATTTATACCGCCTAATTTCCTTCACCATTTTCAGTACTAAATGAAGAGTTATTCAGATTAATTTGTATTAATTCGGTAGAATATGCGAATTAATACCAACAGTCGGTTTCTGTGAGTAAAGGCAAATAATAGGTTTCTGAAAATGAAATTAAGGCATCTCGATATTTTTTATGCGGTCATGACCTGTGGTTCTTTAACCCGTGCAGCGGAGGTTTTACATATCTCACAACCCGCAGCAAGTAAGGCCTTAAAACATGCAGAACAACAACTTGGCTTAGTCTTATTCCAGAGAATAAGAGGAAAATTAATTCCGACTGCTGAGGCAAACCTACTATTTGAAGAAGCCAAAGAAGTTTATCATAATTTAGATAAGCTCAGAATTTTAGCGCAAAACTTATCACGTGATCCACAAGGTAAATTAGCCATTGGCTGCTTACCTAGCTTAGGGCTAAACTTAGTGCCTGAAGTAACCGCGCAATTTATAAAAAAGCACCCCAATATCAAACTCACGATCGGTACACATCATACAACGGACATTCTGCAGCTATTAACCCAACAAGATCTCGATATTGGTATTGGCTTTAATCTTGAAATTGAAGGGGGGATTACTGTTCTCCCCATTGCTGATATCCCATTAGTTTATGTGGATAGCAAATTACCATTACACTCCCCTGTATCACTCACTGATATCGACCAAGAGCGTTGGATCCACCCTGGTTCTGATTCCTTATCTCAGCTATTACAAAAGCGTCACGAGTTTGCAGAATCAAATATTAGTGTGCACACCTACCATATGGCAGCAGAATTTGTCCAAGCTGGATTAGGCTGCAGTATTACCGATATTTTTTCAGCCGAACACACATTACCTGAATCGATGATTTACCCATTACAGGAAGGTTTACATCTTGCCGTATCTGTTTTTCATCGAGCAGATAAGCCATTAACCAAAGCCGCACAGAATTATGTTAACACCTTGGCATCCACACTCGAAAAAAGAAACAAAGTAGTTAACCAAAAGTTATACTCTAGTAATGAAAACTCAATTGTTTAGTTAGCTTATTCGCCGTTAAATAATAACATCTTGGTTATTATGGGTTACGGATTATTATGACTAAACATGTGGTGGTAATTGGAGCTGGTGTTATTGGTTTAAGCACCGCCTATTCATTAATTAAAGCTGGCCAAACCGTAACATTAGTTGAATCAGATACCGATGTCGGTATGCAAACCAGTTTTGCTAACGGTGGGCAGCTCAGCTATCGCTATGTATCTCCCCTTGCTGATGCAGGTGTTCCTTTACAAGGCTTACGTTGGATGGGGAAAAGTGACTCACCTTTAAATTTAAAAATAATGCCTTCATTACAACAATGGTCTTGGTTAGCGCAATTCACATTAGCTTGTAACCGTAAAACCAATAAAGTTAATGGTGCCCATCTTTTACGTTTATCACTCCTGAGCCAAGAAATAATGAATAAATGGCGTAGCAATGGTGATATCGCTGATTTTGCTTGGGAAAAATCAGGGAAATTAATTATCCACCGTGATAATAAAAGTTTCCAAAAAGCCAGTGAAACGGTTGATAAACAATTTCAAAAAGTATTAACACCCGCTGAAATTGTTGAACTAGAGCCTTCTTTAAAAAAGATACAGTCTCAGCTAGTAGGTGCAATATATGCCCCTGATGATGAGAGCGCTGATTGTTATTTATTCTGTAAAAATCTACTGCAATATTTACTCACACAACCTAAATTTAAACTTTGTTTGCAGCACAGTGTTAAATCTTTCATTACTCAAAATAACGAAGTCACTGGAATAGCCACTCACCAGGGAACGATCCAAGCTGATGATTTTATTGTTTGTGCAGGAAATGGTAGCCACGAATTATTAAAACCACTGAATATTAATGTTCCTATTTTAGGGTTAAAGGGGTATAGCCTAAGTGTCGAATACCCGCAAACTGAACATATTGTTCCGAAAATTAATGTTACCGACTACGCCAATAAAATTGTCTATGCCAAACTGAATGACCAATTACGCATTGCTGCAATGGTTGATATTGGCTATGACAATCAAGGTTTACGTGAAAATAGAATACAAGCGCTCAAAAATATTATAAAAAATACCTTCCCTGAATTACCCAAAATTAACGATGCTGAAAGTTGGTGTGGCTTACGCCCTTCAACACCCAAAGGCCCTCCTTTATTAGGAAAAACTGCCTATAAAAATTTATGGCTTAATATTGGACACGGTAGTTTAGGGTTTACTCTTGCCGCAGGCAGCGCGGAAATATTGACTCAGCTTATAACAAAACAAACATCCCCCATTTCTTTAACTGGATTAACGAGGTAATCATGTCAATTAAACGGAACAACCCGAAACCACGCTTAGCAGACAGCGTTGAATATGCAGGGATAGTTTATTTATCAGGGCAAGTACCTAATGATCTAACTGGTGACATAATTCAACAAACAACTGAGGTTTTAGCGAAAATTGATGCCTTACTCGCTGCAAGCGACAGTGATAAAACTCGAATTTTATCTGCTCAAGTTTGGATTAAAGATATGGCAAGGGATTTTTCAGCGTTTAACGCTGTGTGGGAAAAATGGATGCCAGTTGAAAGCAGCCCAGCCCGTGCCGCTGTTGAAGCCAATATGGCTCGAGACCAAGTGCTTGTTGAAATAATGGTAACAGCCGCTAAATTTTAATATTACATTTAATAATAGCAGCGAGATCTTATAATAAAGATCTGCTGCTTTTTGTTCATTATTTTTCAATTCATTCTATCAGATAGAAAATGACTATTTTTCAATTTAACAAATATACTCAATCCCATTACGAATAATAATATTTTATTATTTACCACATTAATTAGTATTAATTTTATAAAAATAAAAATCACAAGACTATTATTAATTAATAATTGGAGAAATAAAATGAACGAAACTGTGATTGAATATATTTTATCTAAACTATATGACTTAGGAATTGAAGATATTTTTGGTGTACCGGGTGATTATTCCTTTCCTACTAATGATACGGTTTGTACAATGCCTTATTTACGTTGGGTTGGTAACTGCAATGAACTCAATGCAGCCTATGCTGCTGATGGGTATGCTAGAGTTAAAGGAATGGCCGCATTATCAACAACATTTGGCGTTGGCGAACTAAGTGCGCTAAATGCGATAGCGGGTTCTTTTGCAGAACGATTACCAATATTTCACTTAGTTGGGATGCCACCAAGCCAATCACAGCAAAACCAACGCATTGCTCATCATACATTAGGAAATGGAAACTATGATGCATTTTATAAAATGAGCCAGCATATTGTCTGTGCTCATGCCATCATTACCCCTGAGAATTGTATTGAAGAAACAAAGCGACTAATAGCTTGTGCATTACATGAACGACGCCCAGTTTATTTTGGATTACCTGCTGATTTTGCAATGCAGCCTATTATCAAACAAACTAACACCCCCTTATCATTAGAGCCAAAAAGCTGTTCAAAAACGCTAAAAGTCACCGTTAATCAGATAATTAATAAATTAATTAATAGTAAACAAGCCTGTCTATTGGCTGGCTCTATATCTTTACGTTTAGGGCTAGAAAAAGAGTTACAAGATATTATTGAACATACCCAAATTCCCTATACAACCCTCTTTATGGATAAGAGCGTGTTAGATGAAACTAACACACAATATATGGGAATGTATGCAGGTGATTTCATCAATCCACAAGTGACTTCATTTGTAGAAAGCTGTGATTGTATTTTAAATTTCGGTACAATTATGTCAGATTTTAATACGGCTTGTTATACCTCAAATATTAAAACTGAAAACATCATCCATATTATGGATAACTGCGTAATTATAGATGGCCAATGCTATAATAATATTTATATGAAGGATATTCTTTTAGCCTTAAAGAATAATTTAATATCTCCTACTCATTATCCTTTTAGTCAAAATTCATTCCCAAGAGCACAATCACTTGGGGAGCCAATAGTTTCAACCACAAAAGAAATAACGGAAACATTCTTATACCCTCGATTAGAAAAAATGCTCAAACCTAACGATATGATATTTGGTGATACAGGCACATTCACCATGGGCTTAGCATTTGCACTTCTACCTAAAGGTGCATCCTTTCAAACTCAATCTTTATGGGGATCAATTGGTTGGGCGACTCCTGCCGCATTAGGTGCAGCCTTAGCATCTCCCTCTCGTCGTATTATTTTAATAACCGGTGAAGGTGCTCATCAATTAACTATGCAAGAAATTAGTCAATTTGCACGATTCGGATTAAAACCCATTATTTTTGTTCTAAATAACGATGGCTACCTTATCGAGCGACTATTTTGTCGAGAACCTGAATATTATTATAACGATGTTGCTAAATGGAATTATGCACAACTACCTTCTGCACTTGGGTGTGATGATTGGTATTGTAAAAAAGTAACAACCTGCGAGGAACTCAATGACACCTTACTGCATATTGAAACTCTAGAGACCGCAGCTTACATTGAAATAATTACCGATCGGTATGATGCATCAAAATATTTGGTGAAAATGGGAGAAGCGATTACCTCTATATATTAACTACATTATTTGTAGTTAGCTCCGCCATCTAAAATGGCGTGAGCTATTAGAAATAAAATTACGTTATATTTAATTTATACCCATCAATTTCTTCGTTTTATATGCAGTCTCTGATGAGGTCACGCCATTTTTATAAGCAACAATGTCGGCCATTATCGCTAAAGCAATTTCAGGTGGTGTTTTACTACCTATCGGAATACCAATGGGGGCATGGATACGCTCTATTTCCTCTTCCATCATCCCACCGGATGCGATAAGCCGTTCACGACGGCGAGCACTCGTTCTTACTGACCCCATTGCACCAATGTAAAAAGCATCTGTATTAACCGACTCCATCAGTGTTAAATCATCAATTCGGGGATCATGGGTTAAGGAAACAATGGCAGTATTTGGAGAACAACCTTGTTCTTCTAAATAGCGAGCGGGAAATAAAGAAACAACCTCAACTTGAGGTGGAATTTGTGGTGCAAACCGCGCTAGTTCGTCTTCTCGGTGATCGCAAATAATGACCTCAAACCCTAATGTTAAGGCAAAATTAGCGCAATAAGCTCCGACGGTAGAAATTCCTGCAATAATTAACCGAGGAGGAGCCGCAATATATAGCTGAATTTTATCGCCATCACGTTCTATCTGTGTTGGTTGCTCTGATTTATTAGCTATATGAATTTCACCGCTCTGCGGCAAGGTGACTTTCTTGATAATCGCCGAATAACCCAATAGCGCATTTTGGATCTCAACAAGGTAATGAAGCGATTTTTCATTATTGGGTAAATATTCAATCAAAACATCTAAGCTGCCATCACAGGGCAGGTTGACTTTAGTTTCAATCCCACCTCTTCCATAGCGAACAACTTGGCTGCGACTAACATAATCAATATTTTTGATTCGTTGAATAAAATCCTCTTCAATGCAGCCACCAGAAAGCGAGCCTACATATTGGCCATTCTGTTTTGCAACCAGCAAGGAGCCAGGACTTCTAGGCGAAGAGCCATAAGTATTCAATACCGTACATAACCAAACTGGCTGCTCTTTTATCCAATCAACAGCTTGGGAGATAACAAAAACATCTTCACGCAACATACTTGTTCCTTACTCGTTATCAACACTTGGATAATCAATATCTTTCACAACACTTTCATCATTTATGTCTAGTTTATAGACAAAATTATTCTGTAATATTGATTTTGCCCCTTCATCTCCAGACAATTTAATTAAATCTGAATAATATTTTGCAGATATTCCCACAGGATGTCCCGGCAAGCCATTATATACTGGCCGTACTAATGTATATTTTTTTAATTTATTCGCTACACGGATAAATAAATGGCTATTGATGTATGGCATATCCGCCAAATGAATTATCCACCCATCTAAATTTGAAGTGTTTTTAACACCAAATGCGATTGAGTCGCCTAACCCATTACTATTAATCAATGAGTATGGAATATTAAATTGTAAACAATTATTAATGACACCTTCATTCTCAGGCCGTGTTACCACATGCATCGGAAGTCCACTATCAATTGAATTACATAGTGTTTTTTCAAAAACTGTGTTTTCCTCTAACACAAAGTTTAATTTACTTCCTTTACCTCCAGCATTTTGAAAACGTTCACTTTTTCCTGCTGCCAATATTAAAATGCCAATATTCATAGTTTTTATTTTAAATCGATATACTGATTGCATACCTCATAAATAAAGTATATTCAGTAAGATCACAAGAGCTACTTAATCATTAATTTGAAAATTATTAAGAGAAGTATAATATAAATGTGATACAAGTAATTTTTCTATGTGACTATAAAAATAAAAATACTGATGTAATAATAATAAGTGTAAGGGTGTATTATGAGCAAAAGCAATGTCGAACTCTCCCGCAGACACTTTCTAAAATGTGCCGTTATAGCGGGAATATCTGTTTATTTAGCCCCTTTGTATAGCCGTGCTTTCGATGTGCTATTCGAAGAAAAAATCCTTCAATCACCTGACTGGAACCCGGTCGACAAACAAATCAAATTCCGTATTGATGGTTTTGCCAAAGTCCAAGGGGAGAAAGTCTTCGCCAGAGACATTCGTGCACGTGATATCCCTCACTGGCCAAAACAGCAAGGCCATGCATTTTTACTCCGCGTGACTCAAGCCGATAAAGTTTACCAAGGCTTTAACCTTGATCTGCTAAAAGATGGCCTGATGCCTGACCGCATCGTAACCGCAAGTGATTTAGAAAAAGATGGTGTCGCTTTCCCTGAATTTTATGGCGAGGATCTATTGCTTCCTGAAGGAAAAACACCAGCCTACCTCGGCCAAGCCGTCGCATTATTGATTTACCATGATTTTGCTAAATTCCGTTTTGCCAAAGAAACCTTAAAATTCCGTGACGATGTTATCCAATATGGTGCATTAACTGGCCCATTAGAACGAGACCCATGGGGAAGCTACCGTGGCGTGCGAGTTGGCAATGAAAACCCTTATGAGCCCGATATTTACTCAAGCCTAAAAGACATGCCAATCTCCCCTATTGGCATGAAAAAACACTTACCCGTTTGGCCTGAAGGCCGCGAAGGTGGAAAATTAGACCAACAAGGCATGCTATATGCTGATGAGCTCGCCAAACAACTGGAAAACCCGCCAGAAGACTGGTTAGTGATCAAACGAAAATACTTTTCTCAATCGATAGATACTGCCGCCTTAGAGCCTGATAATGCTAACGGTTGGTACGACACCAAAACACAGTCATTCCATCTTGTTATTCCGACACAGTCCCCTCAGGAGGTTGCGGCATCATTACCAGAGATGTTGGCAAAATCACATTTCCCAATTAAGCAAATTTTCCTACACCCTTGTTTTACCGTTGGTTATGGTTCTAAAGACCACACTCCATTCCCCTATTATGGGGCGATGGCAACATTATATGGAGACGGAGTCCCTATTCGTCTGGCTAATGACCGTTATGAACAATTTCAATCCACCATCAAACGCCATGCTTTCGATATGGATTACACCCTAGCGGTTAATAAAAAAACGCATAAAATTGAAGCTCTTTCAGCTTCTTTTATCGGTGACGGCGGTGGTCGCTGTAATTTTACGCCTTCCGTTGTTATGGTCGGGGCTACAGGTGCCCAAGCTATCTATTATATTCCCCGCAGTGATTTATCTGCGGTCGGTATTGCATCACGAGCAGTAGATGCAGGTTCAGCTCGCGGTTATGGCACATTACAAGCCATGGCTGCAACCGATATGTTAATGGAAGAAGCCGCAAAACTACTCAAAGCCGACCCCATCGAGTTCCGCCTTAAAAATATCATCAAGTCTGGGATGAAAAATACCCAAGGGGCAATCCCTGGTGGCGCTATTCGTGCAGATGAAGTGTTAACTCGCTGTGCTGCGCATCCAATGTGGACAGATAGAGCCAAACGTAAAGCCGACTTTGAAGCGAAAAATAGCGGTAAACTATTTGGCACAGGGATTTCTTGTGTGCAAAAAGACTTCGGAACAGGCGCGGAATCCTCCTTTGCTCGCGTGGAACTCACCCCCGAGGGGAAAATTGCCATTTACCATAGTGGTGCAGAAATTGGTACAGGCATGTCCACGTCCCAATCGGTGGTTTGCGCTAAATGGTTAGGAAAGCCTGCGGAACAAGCTCATTTTTCTGTTGTTGATTGGTCAATTTTACCGATGGTATCGACAGGTAACCCATTTGCCATGTCACAAGATGAGCAAAACCACCTAGCTCAAAACCCATTATGGACACCGAACTACTGCTCACCTGCGAGTGCCAGTAATTCCGCCTATTATTTCACCCATAGCACCGAAGCGGCAGCGCGCCTTATTTTTGAACATGGGTTATGGCCAGCGGCTATGTCAATTTGGCAAGAAGGCATTGGTGGCGGGCAAGCTGCTCCTCTCGTTGTTCGTCGTGAAGATGCACGTTGGGTTGCTGAAGGCTTAACCGCTGATGGGCTCGAGGTGCTGAGTTTATCGCGCTTAATTGAACGCACTTTTGCAATGGGCGGAGTAACCGGCGCAGTGTGCCACGTATTTAACCGCTGGCAATGGGCTGAAGCGGAATTCCCTATTCAGGGAGAAACCCGCCGTTTACCGATTGATGGGCTATCGCTACGATTTGCCGATAAAGAATACCAAGTTTGCCACCGCGAGAAAGCGTATTACCCTGATACACAAAGAAATAATGCCGGAGTTACATACTACAGTGCCGTTGCCACGGTGACAGAGCTCTCCATCGACAAAGCGACGGGACATGTCGAATTACTCAACCATCACAGCGTGGTGGAATGCGGTAATCTCATTGTTCCACAGCTGGTTTCAGGGCAAATTCAAGGTGGATTAGCAATGGGTATCGGCCATGCGCTCCATGAATATTTACCTCTCTACGAAGATGGCCCCGGTAATGGGACATGGAACTTCAACCGTTATCATCTCCCTCTTGCCAGTGACGTTGCTGTTTGGCAACAAACCAACGAAGTCCTACCAGGACTTTCGGACACTGACCCGCCGAAAGGCGTTGCTGAGGTTGTTATGATCCCGGTGGTTTCAGCCATCGTTAATGCCATTGCAGATGCAACTGGTCATCATTTCTTGCATTTGCCTGTACGCGCAAAAGACATTTTAGAGGTAATATCATGAGCCTAAATTTCCTTCCCCTTACCTTAACCATTAATGGCCAACAGTATGGACCAATGGACGTGCCTGAAGGCCTCATGATGATCGACTTTCTTCATGAATATGTCGACCTAACAGGTTCTCGCCTAGGCTGTGGTCAAGGTATCTGCCATGCATGCGTTGTTATCTTAGATAATCCATCTGGTACCAGCGAAGAGATCCGCACCTGTATTACTGGTGCCCATTTTTTCAATAATAAAAGTATTCGGACTATCGAAGGGGCGGCCACTAAAGAAGAAAATGGAGAGGTAAAACTATCCCCGGTTCAGCAAGCTTTTGTTGAGCATTTCAGTTTTCAGTGTGGCTACTGCACCCCAGGGTTTGTGAATGCCGCTACCGTATTTATTGAAGAACTTCAGCGAAACCCTATTGCAGAAGAAGAACTAGAAGATGCTATCAAACAAGCTCTAAATAACCATATTTGCCGTTGTACGGGCTATGTCCGCTATTATGAAGCGGTACGCGATGTGGTTCTTGCGACTCCTGGTCTTATCAAGGAGGCAATAAAATGATCAAACGAATTATTTTATGGTTGATAGCCATCGCTATCATCGTTTGGGCGGTGCTCTACTGGTATGAAAGCCGTACCTTAGATGGTCCGGTACAAAAAGTCACCGCAACTCCCCAAGAAATTGAGCGGGGCCGTTATCTCGCTCTTGCTGGTGACTGCGCTGCATGCCACACCAGCGCTGATGGCGCACCATTAGCCGGTGGTTTTCCTCTAGATACTCCATTTGGGATAATCTACAGCAGCAACTTAACCCCTTCAGCTGACTTTGGTATCGGCCGCTGGACAAAAGATGATTTTTATAAAGCACTGACCCAAGGAATTTCACCGCCGAGTAAAAATCTTTATCCGGCCATGCCTTATACCTCTTACAAAGGGATCAGTCGTGAAGATTCTGACGCTATTTACAGTTATTTGATGAGTCAACCCGCAGTTGATGTCGCGCCACCTGAAAATTCATTGCCATTCCCATTGAACCAACGTATGGCAATGATTGGCTGGAATTTATTGTTTTTTAACGACAAACCGCTCCCAGATAGCTCACAAGGTAGCTCCTCTGAATGGCTACGTGGCCGGTATTTAGTTAATGTATTAGAGCATTGTGCCGAATGCCATACGCCAAGAGGGAAACTGGGTGAAATGGATTTAGATAACTTCATGAAAGGCGGTGCATTAGGCCGTTTTATGGCGCCAGATATTACCCCGAAAGCGCTTGCAGAACGAGGATGGACAAAAGAAGATTTACAGCAGTTTTTCATGACTGGGCTCACGCCACAAGGTTCCGCCTACAGTGATATGCACCCTGTAATTTATCTGAGTTCACAACATTTAACTCCAGAAGATAATAGTGCCATAGCCACCTATTTAATGGGCGATAACCCACCAGCCACTTCACCATTAAGAATGGGGGAAGGTAACGCACAAGGCCGCCAAATTTATTTAGAAACCTGCTCCGGCTGCCACTCCTATGATGGTAGCGGCAAACCGAATGTTGCCGTGGCAATGAAAGGGAATTCAACATTACGTGATGCGGATAGCACTAACCTAATTAACGCTATTTTAGATGGTTTACCTGAACAGCCGTTTCCTAATAACCAAAACATGCAAAGTATGCCAGGGTTTGCTAATAAGCTAAATGACCAACAAATTAGTGAGTTAGTGAACTTCCTTCGCGTTCAATGGGGAGGACAGCCTGCCGATGTCACCCCGGAGCATATTAAATCTTTACGTCAATAATGACGAAAAATGACCAGTCGGGCTTGTTAATATTTAATGAGCCCGACTGGCCTCTATTTAATCCCCTTATAGGAATATACTTTATATAATAGAATACATATTGATTTAATTATTCATTAATAAGAATTAATATCATTTAAATAAAATACATTCTAATAAAGCTCAGTTATTTTATTCAATACTGTCATATTAAGATGACTCCAACAATATTATTCACTTTCTTGTATAAATCCCCTTACTCATTCTTGATATATCATTACAGATACCCATAATATTTGTGTAACTTACTGAGCTATTTGATATTAGCCATCAAATTCCGAACAGATTTAATCGAAATAAAATAGTCTTATAATGAGTGGCTAAGAAATATTATTTCTCTCCATTGCTCATAATAAAACCCCTAAAAATATTATCAGGGAGCACACCATGTCGGGACATATTTCTAGACGCAATTTCATCAAACTGGGGACTATTGCGGGCATTGCTGTGATGGTCGGCAAACTCCCTTTTGCGATAGCAATGGAGCTCGATTCTGACTCTCCATCAACGGATTGGATTGGTCAAAACGGTAAAGCACGTTTTCGTTGGGATGGCGTTGAAAAAGTTACTGGGCGTAAAAATTTTGCTCGTGATTATCGTGCCAAAGACATCCCCGGCTGGCCAAAAAAACAAAGTTATGCCTTTATGTTAAAAGCGACAGAGGCAGATAAAACCTTTGAAGGCATTGATATTTCAATGTTAGGGCCAAATCTACAGCCTGATAAAATTGTTTTACAAGAAGACCTTATCCGTGATGGCTTAAATATCCCTCAAGACACCAGTATGGGGAAAGGCTTTTATGGCACCAATATTTTAGTTCCTCTAGGGGATACCCCGCCGATTATTGGCCACCCTGTTGCTATCTTGATTTATCATGATTTCGATAAATACAGTGCAGCACAGCGGATGTTACGCTTCGCCACAAACACCGTAAAATACGGAACGGTGACAGGGCCAAAACCGCCCGCTAACTACGGTGCAGCACGTTATGTGCGTATCGGTGGTGACACCCCACTTTCACCTTCTATCTTTTCCCCTTATCAAGATTCGGGTATTAAAGGCGGGTTCGATGGCAATACGCCTATTTGGCCACCTTATGACCCCAAACACGCCATTTCTATTCCACCCGTAATCCGTAAAGATCGTGGTGGCGGCTTTATTCAAGCCCTTCATCAGGCAGAAAAGAGCCCTGATAAACAAGAAAAAGCGATGGATTACGCACGGCAAATTGAGCAAGAAATCGCAGCCGCTCGCCAGAACCCTGATAAGTTTGTGATTGAACGCCATGGTTTTTCACAATCCATCGACCCTTGCGCGATGGAGCCTGATAACTGTAATACTTGGTATGACGCACAAACCAAAACGCTGCATATCTTAACAGCAACGCAATCTCCTGCTGGTGTGGTCAATGCCGCGGCTGAGCTATCTAAACACAACAAACATTTTTCCGTCGAAAACATTGTATTATTAACCGGTTCGACTGTCGGTTACGGCTCAAAAGACTATTCAGTTTTCCCTTTCTATTCGATGGTTGCCAGTTTCTACGCTGATGGCTTGCCTGTTCGCATGGCAAATGACCGCTATGAACAATTCCAAATGGGGATGAAACGCCACTCCATCGAGATGGATGTCACCATTATTGGTGATAAAAAAACCGGTAAATTTGATGTTTTAAAAGGCACTTACAACTGTAATGGTGGAGGCCGTGAAAACCTCTCCGTTGCCGTATCCCACGTTGCGGTACGTGGCGCCCAATCTATTTATTATTTCCCTAAATCTGACCTCACCGCTCTCGCCATGGCCACTCCGGCTGTCGAAGCGGGCTCAATGCGTGGCTTTGGTTCCTTGCAATCGATGGCTGTCACTGAATTGATGGTCGATGAAATCGCTCACAACCTCAATATTGACCCGATTGAACTGCGCCGCCGTAATGCTATTTTAGAAGGTTATCCGAATACACAAGGCGGTGTTATCGCCGGTGATCCTCGCAATGTCGAAATGTTAAATCTCGCAGAAAAACACCCGATTTGGGTCGATCGTGAGAAAAACAAAGCCAATTATGAAGCGAAAAACCCCGGTAAGCTATACGGTGTTGGCTTCGCACAAGTGCAGCAAGTTTATGGCTCTAGTGGTGTCCCTACCATTCTTTCCCTCGAATTTGATATCAATGGCAAGCTAACAATGCGCCATTGTATGCAAGAGATTGGTACAGGTGGTACAACCGCGCAGCAAGTAATGGTATGGCAAGCACTCAGCAAAGCCCCTGATGTAGTTGAGTTTGGGGTGACTGAGTTTGAAGAACTACCGCTTAAAACCAGTTGGGCCGACCAGAAAAAACAAGACGAATTGTCCAAAACTGATCCCTATTGGACTCCGGCTCTGATCCCTGACATGAGTTCATCGAGCGGTGTTTATTACATTGGGTTCGGCACGCGCCAAGCGGGTCATTTTTTATTGGAAAATACCCTCTGGCCTGCGGCCAAAAGCATTTGGAGTGAAGGCCCCGGCGGTGGTGCGTTCAACGGCTTAAATGTTGAATTTGCCGATATTCGCGTTGGCCCAGAAGGTATTGGCGGTGGCGGAATGAAGCCCATTCCTTTTGACATTTTAGCCAAAAGAGCCCATGAGATGGGGCTTATCACCGGGGTTGCTGTTCACGGTTATTCCAGCTGGCAGTGGGCTCGCGCAGAGTTCGATATCCCAACTGTGGGCTTAAAAAATCTGCCTCTTGATGCGATATCCGTTCGTTATGGCGAGGGTGCGCCACAAGAACTAAAAAAACAGATGACAACTGGCGGTTATCATTTTATTAAACGTAAAATTGCCTATTACCCACCCACACAACGCGCAAAAGCAGACCCCACAACGGTCACACCCGCTTCTTGCCTAGTCGAGCTCAACGTCAACACGATGACAGGTGAGGTCGATGTCATGCGCCACCATATGATTATGGACCCCGGTACGATGATTGTCCCTGAATTAGTTTCAGGCCAGATCCAAGGAGGTACCGCGATGGGTATTGGCCATGCATTGATGGAAGAATTACCACTGTATGAAGATGGGCCAGGTAACGGGACATGGAACTTTAATCGTTATGTCCTGCCGCGCGCAAAAGATGTGGCGGTTTGGCAGCAAACCATTGATTACTTACCACCTCTCTCAGAAACTTCGCCACCAAAAGGCATGGCTGAACTGGGGATGATCCCAATCTTACCTGCGACGAGTAATGCATTAACCCATGCGACAGGCAAGCGTTTCTATGAATTTCCTATCACGGTAGATAAAATTAAAAAGGCACTCTCATGAAAATCAACAATGCCGTTCCGATTATTGAGCGCAAGCCACTAACACTGACCATTAACGGCCAAAAAGTTGGTCCTATTGATGTCCCTGTTGGGATGCCAATGATTGAGTTTCTACATGAATACCTAGACCTCACTGGCACCCACTTTGGTTGCGGACAAGGGATCTGCCATGCTTGCACCATTATGGAAATCCAGCCCGATGGCTCAACGGTTGAAAGCCGCACCTGTATCTTTGGTGCCCATTATTTCAACAATAAAAATATTGTGACCATCGAAGGGCAAGCCAAACTAGATGAACAAGGCAAAGTTGTTGAATTAACGCCAATTCAACAAGCTTTTATCGAAAACTTTTCGTTCCAATGCGGTTATTGTGCGCCCGGTTTTGTCACGGGCGCGACGGTATTTCTTGATAAACTGAAGAAAAACCCAGTGAAACGTGACCAACTCGAACACGCCATTGAAGAAGCCCTCAATGAGCATATTTGCCGTTGTACAGGATATGTACGCTACTATGAAGCTGTGAGGAAAGTCGCTCTTGACACTCCTGGCTGCGTGATCGACTAGGGGGAAACATCATGGCTAAATCCAGCTATCTACGTAAGAGCATTTATATTATTATCTTATTATTCATAATATTAATGCTTGCGATCCTGTTTGGCGCTTTTCGTACCTCCAGTATCGGCCCTGATTTAGATAAACCGCTGACCTCAGAAGAAGTCGCCAAGTTACTGCCTAGAGGACAAGAACTGGCAACCGCTGGGGATTGCTTTGGTTGCCACTCATTACCTGAAGGGCCATTGGCTGCGGGTGGCCGTGCTATCGGAACCCCCTTCGGTACCATTTACTCCACAAATATAACGCCTGATAAGCAATTTGGTATCGGTAACTATACCCGTGCTGATTTCCATCGTGCTTTGAAAGACGGAATTGGCAAAGAGAGAGGTAATCTCTACCCTGCGATGCCGTTTGTATTTACCCATATGACCACATCGGAAGATATTGATGCCCTGTATGCTTATGTGATGTCACTTCCACCAATGGCGGTGCCAAACAAAGAAAATACCGGGGTATTTGTCCTACCCGTTCGCCCATTTATGAACTTCTGGACTTTGCTCAATTTTCCTAAACAAAATGCGCCCCATGACCCGCAACGCTCTGCCGAGTGGAACCGTGGCGCGTATATTGTCGAAGGTTTGGCACACTGCGGTGCTTGCCACTCACCACGTAACCTAATGATGGGTGTCGAGTTTTCACGGTCACTTCAAGGGGGTGAAGAAGCCGGTTTAGCGATCCCTGATATCACGGCAGAAGCGCTTTCCAAACATGGGTACGATACCGCCTCTTTAAGCCAGTTTTTACTGACAGGCAATGCCCCACAAGGCTCTGCATTTGCAGACATGAGCACAGTAACCCACTTTTCCACCAGTCAGATGAAAAAGAGCGATGTGGATGACATGGCGATTTATTTGATGACCGATAAACAAGGAAAAATACTCGGAGCCAAAACTCCACCAGCGCCATTACCTGAAGCAAGTTCACCAGAAGTGGGTGATGTCAGTCAAACCATGGAAACGGGCCGCTTGATGTATATGTCTACCTGCGCAGGCTGCCACGGGATCACCGGAGAAGGTGTGCCAAATGGTATTCCAGCGTTAAAAGGTAATGCTATCCTAGCCATGGACAGCCCTGAAACCTTTATCAGTGTGGTACTAACTGGTATTCCAACCACCACCTTCCCGAACGGGCAGCGTATGTATGCCATGCCAAGTTTTGCTGATGATTTAACGCCTCAAGAAATGGCAGATTTAATTTCATGGGCACGTGCTGAGTGGGGTGGGCAAGGTAAACCCGTCACCGCCGAACAAGTTGAAAAACTGAAAAAAGCAGCGCAGTAACTAAAATACTCCTCGGCGACTTATATTAGCTCAAAGAGGAGTATTCATAATAACGACATAAGATATGACTAAAAACCCCTTACTAAAAATTAAGAAGTTAATTAAGGGGAAAAGACGTTTTTCTATATTAGATAATAGCGCATCATGACATACATAAAGGCGCCAAAATACATAATGAAAAATACGATTAAAGACTCAGCGCTTCAATTCTGAAATAAGTCAGTTTAACCCTACACGCTAACATCACATCCCCTATTCCGCTTCCACCAAGTAAAGCATCACCTTGACGTTGACACTCACTGGTTCTGAACGCCAGAAAAGCATCCTGTGATTTTTTTAGAGAAGCAATCGCTTGTGCTGTTGCAGAAGAGTCAATTTTTTTCAGTTCAGTTTCATTATCTGCAAGTGATTTACTCATCACCTCATCTGCTCTATCTAGCTTACTTTGTAAACATGCTTGAACTGCTGTCCGTGGAGCATCTGCAATCTGCTCATAGCATTCGTTGAGAGGATCCGTTGCTAACCCAGGTACTGGGACATTACTAGCATAAACCATCACAGGCATAGTCATTGCTGCAGCGATAAATAATGCTTTTGATGTACTTAACTTCATAAAAACCTCTCAATTTGTATATGAAGTGCCTTTTTAACTTATACGAATAAAAAAATCGATATAACACACTAACTTTATGGACTATTCTTAGTATTTACTCATAGTAATAAAACTTATCCTACAGTCTAGATTTTTATCTTGAATTTGCATATTCCTAATATGAGGCAAAATCCAGAACAACATGCCTACATAAATTTCATTTTTAGTCATCAATTTTACCTTTGTATCACTAATACATATTTCAGACACTTTATCACCAAATGCACGTTGCTCCCGATAACCTCAACGTAATACCATAAAGAAATCCATGGCTAACACGTTTGCCTACTCTCATTTGATTCGATCTGTGGTATTTTAGTCTCTGAACACCTCACAGAATTTAGTTAACTCAATACGTTAGAACAGACAACATTATGACTGATAAGCAAAGTTTCGAATCCCACACACCAATGATGCAGCAGTATCTAAAACTAAAAGCACAACATTCAGACATACTGCTGTTTTATCGCATGGGTGACTTCTACGAATTGTTTTTTGATGATGCTAAAAAAGCGTCTCAACTGTTAGATATTTCCCTCACCAAGCGAGGTCAATCCGCAGGGCAGCCGATCCCTATGGCGGGTGTCCCTCACCATGCTGCAGAGGGTTACTTAGCTAAATTAGTACAAATGGGTGAATCCGTCGCCATTTGTGAGCAAATTGGCGACCCAGCGACCAGTAAAGGGCCAGTTGAGCGCCAAGTAGTACGCATTGTGACACCAGGCACCATTACCGATGAAGCCCTATTAAATGAAAGGCAAGACAACCTTTTAGCCGCGGTATGGCAAGACCAACAAGGTTTTGGTTTCGCAACATTAGATATTACCTCAGGCCGCTTTATTATAAGTGAAATTGCCGACGAAGAAGCATTACAAGCCGAACTGCAACGCACTCGCCCTGCTGAACTTCTATACCCCGAAGATTTCGCCAGTATGGCATTAATTGAACATAATAAAGGCCTACGTCGTCGCCCACTGTGGGAATATGAACTCGATACAGCAAAACAACAGCTCGGTTTACAGTTTGGCACAAAAGATTTAATCGGTTTTGGAGTTGAAGAAGCACACAAAGCGCTCAGAGCCGCAGGCTGCCTATTGCAATATGTAAAAGACACGCAGCGTACTTCACTGCCCCATATTCGCAGTATTGTGATGGAAGAACAAAATGATAATGTCATTTTGGATGCAGCGACTCGTCGCAATTTAGAGATCACCCAAAACCTTGCAGGTGGTACAGAAAACACACTTGCCGCCATTTTAGATATGTGTGTGACCCCAATGGGCAGCCGTATGCTAAAACGTTGGCTACATACCCCATTGCGTAATATTCAAGTATTAAATAACCGCCAACAAGCTATTAGTGCATTGCAAGAATGCGGCTTTGAATTGCAACCATTTTTGCGCCAAATAGGGGATTTAGAACGCGTATTAGCACGTCTAGCCCTACGTTCTGCACGCCCACGCGACTTAACCCGTATGCGTTACGCATTCCAACAATACCAAGATATTCATCAAATACTAAGCCAATCAAGTTGTTCATATTTACAGGCCCTTCAAAATCGTATTGGTCAATTTGATGAGTTACAAGACTTACTTGAAAAAGCCATTATTGATGCGCCACCTGTATTGGTACGTGATGGCGGAGTTATCGCCCCGGGTTATAACAGTGAACTCGATGAATGGCGTGCCCTTGCTGATGGGGCAACCGACTACCTCGATAGGCTCGAAATTCGTGAAAGGGAAAAACTGGGGATCGATACCCTGAAAGTCGGTTATAACGCGGTTCATGGCTACTATATTCAAGTTAGCCGCGGTCAAAGCCATTTAACGCCTATCCATTACGTCCGTCGCCAAACGTTAAAAAATGCGGAACGCTATATTATTCCTGAACTCAAAGAGTATGAAGATAAGGTATTGACATCAAAAGGAAAAGCACTCGCTATTGAAAAAGCGCTGTATGATGAGCTGTTTGATATGCTATTGCCTCATCTTGCTGCGCTGCAAACCAGTGCTGAAGCACTTGCTGAGTTAGATGTCCTAGCCAACCTTGCGGAGAGGGCTCAAACTCTAGGCTACGCTTGCCCACAACTAACTGAAAAACCGGGTATTCAAATTACTGAGGGTCGCCACCCTGTTGTAGAACAAGTGCTTAGCGAGCCGTTTATTTCCAACCCGTTATCACTGTCACCGCAACGTCGTTTATTAATTATTACTGGTCCAAACATGGGCGGTAAAAGTACCTATATGCGCCAAACAGCATTGATTACCCTGTTAGCATATATCGGTAGTTTCGTCCCTGCCAGCAAAGCGGTGATAGGCCCAGTCGATCGCATTTTCACCCGTGTCGGTGCCTCGGATGACCTTGCATCTGGCCGTTCAACATTCATGGTCGAAATGACAGAAACCGCTAATATTCTTCATAATGCGACAGAGCATAGCTTAGTACTGATGGATGAAATTGGTCGCGGGACTTCAACCTATGACGGTCTTTCTCTTGCTTGGGCTTGTGCTGAGAATTTAGTAAATAAAATCAAGGCAATGACATTATTTGCAACGCATTATTTTGAATTAACAACACTGCCTGAAAAACTCGAAGGCGCGGTCAATATCCATCTCGATGCTATTGAACACGGTGATACCATTGCTTTTATGCATAACGTTCAAGACGGTGCCGCCAGCAAAAGCTATGGCCTTGCTGTCGCTTCTCTTGCCGGTGTACCAAAGGAAGTGATTAAACGGGCAAAACAAAAACTTAAAGAACTCGAAGTTATCTCAAACAATGCCAATGCGAGCCATGTGGATAGCGCCCAGCTTAGCTTTTTAACCACAGAAGATGTCGAGCCATCACCAGTATTAACTGCTCTCGCTGAAATTGATCCTGATAAACTCACTCCGCGCCAAGCCCTAGATTGGATTTATCGGTTAAAGGATATGGATAACTAACATGGATGAGTATGCGCAATTACTCACACCAATCAGGCAGTTTCTGCAATGTGAAACGCCTGATGCGTGGGTAAAAAAAGCGAGTTTGCCTGAAAACTTGCCCATTATCTTAAAAGACCATTTGTTATGTGAATTAAAAGCCGCGCAAAGTGCGATGTTTTTAATTCGCAAATATGCCGTTGATAAAGAAAGTGCGGCAGTCCTACTCGAATGGTTTAAACCTTATGAATCATTTGCTTATGATAGGGTTGGTGACATCCATACATTAAGAAACAAAAATCAGGTTTCTAAGCAGATATTGGCAAAAAAACAATCACCTTATAGCCAAGACTTAATTGATAAAATGGTCTTGCTTATCAAAGAAGAACTTCATCATTTTTACCAAGTTCTAGAGATCATGCATGAACGTAACATCCCCTATGATGGCGTCACTGCAAGCCGTTACGCCAAAGGGTTGTTGAGCCATATCGACCCGCACGATCCAAAAACTTTAGTTGATAAGCTAATAATTGGAGCTTATATCGAAGCGCGTTCTTGTGAACGCTTTGCTAAACTCGCCCCATTTCTTGATGAGCAGCTAGCAAATTTTTATATTTCATTATTACGCTCAGAAGCTCGCCACTATCAAGATTATTTGCACTTAGCACAATTAATTAGTAAACAAGATATTACTGAGCGAGTTAATTATTTTGGTATTATTGAAGCTGAATTAATTTCGACACCTGACGATGATTTTAAATTTCATAGTGGTGTCCCCATTAACTAAGCTTGTTCTCTATTATTTACATATAAAAAGCCCCTATAAACCTTAGCTTATAGGGGCTTTAACTACCGAATCAACACCCTACATATTAAATAGCGACTCCAGAGTCAGCTCTTCGCCATGTAAAATATCTTTTAATCGCTTTAAACCTTCTACTTGGATCTGACGAACACGTTCTCTTGTTAACCCAATTTCACGGCCAACTTCTTCCAGAGTTTCAGCTTCATAGCCTAAAAGCCCAAAACGTCGTGCTAAAACCTCCCTTTGTTTTGGGTTCAATTCATATAACCACTTAACAATATTATCTTTTAAGTCATTATCTTGAATTGTATTTTCTGGACCTGAATCATTATCATCAGACAATACCTCAAGCAAAGATTTCTCTGAGTCCCCTGCAATTGGCGTATCAACAGATGTGATACGTTCATTTAAACGTAACATCCTACTGACATCTTCGACAGGTTTATCTAGCTGCTCAGCGATCTCTTCAGGGCTTGGCTCATGGTCCAACTTCTGGGCTAATTCACGTGCAGTACGAAGGTAAATATTGAGTTCTTTAACGATATGAATAGGAAGGCGAATAGTTCGAGTTTGGTTCATGATCGCGCGTTCGATCGTTTGACGGATCCACCACGTTGCATACGTCGAGAAGCGGAACCCTTTTTCAGGATCAAACTTTTCAACAGCACGAATCAACCCAAGATTTCCTTCTTCTATCAAATCGAGTAATGCGAGACCTCGATTATTATAACGACGTGATATTTTTACAACGAGACGAAGGTTGCTTTCTATCATGCGCTGCCGTGATGCGATATCACCCCGCAATGCACGTCTTGCATAGAAAACTTCTTCTTCTGCTGTAAGGAGTGGTGAGAACCCAATCTCACTAAGATAAATTTGAGTGGCATCCAGAACACGTTGATTTGTGTTCTGGAGTAAATCCATTTCGTCATCTAGCTCAGTAACCAGATCCTCTTCTTTAAACTGACTCTCGTCAAAAGTGTCATTTAAATTACTTTCGTCGAGGTCATTATATAACTCGTTAACTTTCAGCGAACTTTGGCTCATCAGTGACTCCTACCCTAGATAATGCGGACAGAATGTCAAAGCACTCTGCCCAGTTTATCGTTGCGGTAAATAACGCAACGGGTTTACTGATTTTCCCTTGTAACGAATTTCAAAGTGTAGTCTAACCGAACTAGTTCCAGTACTACCCATAGTGGCTATTTTTTGACCCGCAGTGACGTCCTGCTGATCACGCACAAGCAATGTATCGTTGTGAGCATAAGCACTTAGATAGTCATCGTTATGTTTTATAATTATTAGATTTCCATATCCACGCAAAGCATTACCCGCGTAAACGACTTTTCCTGGCGCAGCAGCAAGCACAGCTTGGCCTCGAGAACCGGCGATATCTACCCCTTTGTTCCCACCTTGAGCATCAGAGAAACCTTCAATCATTTTCCCTTCGGCTGGCCAACGCCATTTTATTGACGAATTATTCGTACTACTGACTGCGGTAGAAGCGGTTGTTGTCGAGGCTGTTGTCGTCGTTGAAGCCTGCGTTGCAGGTTTCTTATTATTAGGCAACATCTTACCTGAATTTTGACCACCACTGTTTGCAGGATACTCATTAGTTGTTCGAAGATCAACCGCTTGCTGATGACTATTTGATGAATTTGCCGCTAATTGAGTGTTCGAGTTCACATTTGTGTTACCAATATTAATAACCTGCCCGACATTGAGACTGTAGGGCTCTGGAATATTGTTTCGCGATGCTAACTCACGGAAATCATTACCTGTTAAGTATGCGATATAGAATAACGTGTCACCACGCTGAACCGTATAGCTATTACCGTTATAACTGCCTTTTGGAATACTGCCATAATCACGGTTGTATACAATGCGCCCTTCACCATTAGTTGTTACAGGCCCTGAGCTACGACTTACAGGCTGAGTATTTGTATTACTTGATAAATTAGGACGAGACGATGGCATTGCCGTGCTCATCCCCGTATTTGGTGACGAGGCCGGTGTCGTCCTTTGCACCGTTTGCTGGCTAGACTGGCTATCATTCACACTCGAAATAGGTGCCGCTGTATGATACGGTGTAGAACAACCTGCCAATAGCGCTCCGCTAAATGAAAAGATGACGGCCCATCGAATTCTGCTTATAGGGCTAACAATTTTCATGCTTCTTCTCCCGTGAAGAAAAATCTGACGTGACAATTCAAAATAATGTCAGCAATAGAGTTATCATAAAATATTTCACTTATTAAAGCAGAAATACAAAATAGTGAACAAGTTAAATATATTAAAAATATAACAATTTGAGAAAATGACTAACAGTTTAAGCTATTCCCACAAATTCAGCTGGGTAAAGTATCATATTTGGAATAGTTTTACTGCTATTTGAGTTAATAGAACCTTTGCAATGATATTTTATTTAAATCGATTATAAAAATAACCAGACTTTGATTAAATACCATTGCAAATAGGTTAAAGGAGGTCGCCGGCAATCAATGGAACAAAACGGACTTTTTCAATAACATTAGTATGGTAATCATTACCACGTCGAGTAATTAGCTTCAGAGCTTGTTCTTTATCACCGACAGGTAAAACCATTCGACCACCATCTTTTAATTGCCCTAATAGTAAAGCCGGTATTTCTGTTGGCGCCGCAGTAACGATAATGGCATCAAAAGGTCCTTTTGACTGCCAACCTTCCCAGCCGTCTCCATGACGAGTTGAAACATTATGTAAATCAAGCTGTTTCAAGCGCCGCTTTGCAGCCCATTGCAAACTTTTCACCCGCTCAACAGAAAAAACATGCTTAACCAAGTGTGCCAATACTGCTGTTTGATACCCTGAGCCTGTCCCTATCTCGAGAACGTGATCATCCGGTGCTAAAGCCAATAGCGCCGTCATTTTAGCTACAATATACGGCTGAGAAATAGTTTGCCCATGACCAATAGGTAATGGGATATTGTCATAGGCTTTATGGGAGAGCGCTTCATCCACAAACCGTTCCCGAGGAACGAGTGAAATGGCATCTAATAGGCGCTCATCGTGAATTCCCTGTTGGCGTAATTGAGCCAAAAGTTCTTTCATGAGCCCTGTATTCATTTTACTGACACTCCTGATTTTTCTAGCCACTCTTCCACTAATGAGTGTGCTTTATAAGCGGTTAGGTCAACTTGTAATGGGGTGATTGAAACATACCCATTTTGCACTGCTTCAAAATCCGTTCCAGGACTGGCATCACGAATTTCCCCAACGGGACCTAACCAATACAATGTATTCCCTTTCGGGTCCTCTAAGCTATATACCTCAGAAGCGGCATGGCGGCTACCACAGCGAGTGACTTTGATACCTTTAATTTCTTCGTACGGGATATCAGGTACATTTATATTTAAAATGTTCCCAGCTCGCAATGGGTTTTTCTGTAAGAGTGCAAGGATCTCGCATGTCACTTTAGCGGCACTTTCATAATGCGTTTCCCCATCTAACGATACCGCAATTGAAGGTAAACCTAAATGGCGGCCTTCTGTTGCCGCTGCAACCGTGCCTGAGTAAATAACATCATCCCCTAAATTAGGGCCACAGTTGATACCAGATACAACAATATCAGGACGTGGGCGCACCACTTTATTCACCCCAATATAGACGCAATCTGTTGGTGTGCCTTCCTGTACAGCAAGGTCACCATTACTTAGTGTTTGAATTTTAAGTGGTTTATCTAATGTTAATGCGTTCGAAGCCCCACTACGATTGCGATCAGGCGCAATCACCTGAACATGATAATATTGGCGTAGCGCCGCTGCAAGGGTTTGAATTCCCGGCGCATTTACCCCGTCGTCATTACTCAATAAAATCTTTAGCATCGACATTATCCTGCCCATTTTGATTAATAATTTCTCTCACAACACTGGTTGCAAAACAACCTGAGTTTAAGAAAAAATTCAGTTTTACCGTCGAGTCGTCCAGCCATTCCCACTGTAAGTTTTGGGGTTTAACAACGATAGCCCTTCTAGCTGAAGAAACTCGTTCACGCTGCATTAAAGAGATAAAGGGCTGGTAATCCGCTAAACACTGAGTTTCAAATGCCAGAGCTTCATCCTGAGTACCCAATTCCCCATCACCGGGTAATGGCGCAGTAATACTTAATTCGTTGGACTCCAAGCGAGGTTGTAATGTAGCAAATTCATCTTGTGTTGCGACAAACCAACTCCCTCTGCCCGTTAATTGCAATGCATCACCTAACATCACGTGTTGGGCGGTATTATTTGCAATTCGTTCGCTTGCTACATGGTTAAACATTGCACTACGAGCAGCAGAAAGATAAAAGCTACGCTTGTTGCGTTCACGCACGTTGATTTCTTGGTTTGCCCAACGCAACGCTTGCGATAAATTTTGGCCATCGCGTCCAAAACGTTGTTCACCGAAGTAATTAGGCACACCTGATAATGCGACTTTGTGTAAACGTTGTTCAACGTCTTTCGCATCCGAAATATCACGCAAGGTTATTTCAAACTGGTTTCCTTTCAAGGAACCAATACGTAATTTACGTTTTTGCCTGGTGACTGCCAGTATTCGGCAGCCTTCTAGCTGCCAAGTTGAAAAAACAGGCGTTTCTTTACCTGGCATTTGCAGACAGAACCATTGCTCCGTCACTGCGTGTCTATCTTTTAAACCTGCGTAACTGACTGCTCTGGCTGAAATTTTAGCAAATTTGGCGAGTTGTTCGGCAACAAATACCGTATTGCAGCCTGTTTTTTCCACGCGAACCATAACATGTTCGCCTTCACCATCTAGCTCAAAACCTAAATCTTCTTTGACGATAAAATCTTCTGGAACACTTTTTAATGTGCCAGAAGACAATGGCTTACCATGCAGGTACTGAACATTCATTACTTTCATTACTATTATCTTTTATTAAAAGAACAACCGCAGCACAGGCAATGCCTTCTTTACGCCCCACAAAACCTAATTGTTCTGTCGTGGTCGCTTTCGCATTGACATCATCCATATGGCACTCAAGATCTTCGGCGATATTCACACGCATTTGAGCGATGTGTGGCAACATTTTTGGTGCCTGAGCCATGATGGTAATATCAATATTACCAATGCGATACCCTTTGGCACGTACATGGCAAAACGCATCTCTCAATAAGACTCGGCTATCTGCCCCTTTATAGGCAGGATCAGTATCGGGGAATAATTTACCAATATCCCCTAATGCTGCAGCACCAAGAATTGCATCAGTTAACGCATGCAATACCACATCACCGTCAGAGTGCGCGAGTAAACCTTGTTCATAAGGGATACGCACGCCACCAATGATGATAGGGCCTTCACCACCAAATTTATGTACGTCAAAACCGTGTCCGATTCTCATTTTTTTTCCTTAGTTATTCATTCTTGAAAGATAAAATTCCGCTAAAGTGAGGTCTTCTGGGCGCGTCACTTTTAAATTATCAGCGCGGCCAGCCACTAACACCGGTTGGTGGCCGCAATACTCTAGCGCAGAAGCTTCATCAGTAATCACCGCGTTTTCTTTCAAGGCTTTACTTAGACAGTCCCGTAATAATGCTAACGGAAAAAATTGTGGTGTGAGCGCATGCCATAGCGCTTCACGTTCAACTGTGTGGTCAATTAATTGACTCGCTGTTGAGCTGCGTTTCATGGTATCGCGTACGGGGGCAGCGAGGATCCCACCACAACAATTTTGTTCCGCTGCTAATTGAATAATTTCATTTAAATCTGATTGATGGAGGCAAGGACGTGCCGCATCATGCACTAATACCCAGCAATCTGAAAAGTTGGGGTTAGTGATTAAAAAATCCAGACCTGCTAATACTGAATCGGCACGCTCTTTGCCACCAATGACCGTCGTCACTCGAGGGTCATTAGCAATTGCAAGCTGCTGAAAATAATCGTCTTCCGCACTCAAAGCAACCACAATCTCTTGCACTTTATCATTTTCAAGCAATGCGTTTATGGTGTGCTCAATGATCGTTTTACCTGCAACCTGCAAGTATTGTTTTGGGCACTCTGCATTCATACGGCTACCTATCCCTGCTGCAGGGATCAGTGCAACAATTTGCGGGAGATTGCTTTGTGGGGCATGGTTTGGATTTGTCATTGTTGAATTCTTACATCAGAAATTATCAGGCTAATGGGTACACTATTTTGATATCATTTTATTGTGTCTATTTCTGGTTATTACTTTCTTTAACCATTCGATAAAATGACTCTCCAGGTTTGATCATCCCAAGCTCCGTTCGAGCTCGTTCTTCAATCGCATCTTGACCATCATTTAAGTCATTGATTTCAGCGAATAGCTGTTCATTACGCATTTTTAAGCGCGAATTTACAATTTCCTGAGCAGCGACATCATCTTTGACTTGTACGTAGTCATGTATGCCATTTTTGCCTAACCATAAGGAATACTGTAACCAAGCTAATATCGCAATTAATAGTAGCGTTAATTTACCCATTTTGCCCCCTGAAATGATTTGCTAATCATCCCATAACTCAACGATTGACGCTACTGTGATACTGAAATTGTGATAAAAAGTCAGATTAAGTCGGGTTTGAATCCGCAAAATACCACCTTATTTTACCATCGGATAAAATAAAGGGGGTATTTGAGCTGTATTAATAATCTAGCTGAATGACATGATTGCGCAATAAAAGCGCAATAATTTGGGAAAGGGAATCAGAAATCAGTTGTTGCCCATCCAGATGTAGCTCTGGGTGTTGCGGTTCTTCATAAGGGGAGTCAATTCCTGTGAATTGCTTAATTTTCCCTTCCCGCGCTTGTTGATATAACCCTTTAGGGTCTCGCTGTTCACAAATACTTACGGGTGTATCCACGTACAACTCAAAAAATTGATCGGGTTCAAACAAGTCACGGACTTTCTGCCTATCCGCTTGAAAAGGTGAAATAAAGGCGGTCGCAACAATCAGCCCTGCATCGACCATTAACTTCGCCACCTCACCCACTCGACGGATATTTTCTTGTCTATCAGCCTCATTAAATCCTAAATCACGGCATAAACCATGGCGGATATTATCGCCATCCAACAAATAGGTTTTCATTCCCATTGACGTAAGTTGGTGCTCTATTGCTCCCGCTAATGTTGATTTTCCTGAACCTGATAACCCGGTGAACCACAACACAGCACCTTTGTGGCCATTATTACTCTCACGTAGCTGGCGAGTTACTGCGTGTTGGTGCCAAACAATATGGTTTTCTTTTGTCATCCGTATTATTTCCCACCTAATACATCGCGTGCACCCCAATGAGGGAAATGGCGGCGAACTAATTTATTTAGCTCAATTTCAAATTCACTAAAATCACTGTTTTTTTCAAAGACAGGGGCTTGTGTTTCGCGGACTAAACCCGCCCCGACAGTCACATTTGTGAGCCTATCAATAAAAATCATTCCGCCAGTGTCTGCATTGCGTTGATAGTTTTCCAGTAACAATGGTTCATCAAAGGAAAATTCCACTAAACCAATGCCATTCAACGGTAGTTCCGTAGCCACTTTCTGTGTTAAATTATTGATATCTACTTGATATTGAATATTTTCTACTTTTGCCCGGCTGCGTTTTCCCGCAATTTTAATATCAAGTTGTTGCCCTTGAACTAACGGCTGTTCAGACATCCATACCACATCGACAGATGCATGCTGTGTGCTTTGTAAGGTTTCATCTTGTGCAACAATCAAGTCGCCACGACTGATATCAATTTCATCTTCAAGCACTAATGTAATCGCTTCCCCCGGGACTGCAAAATCTTGTAACCCTGAAAATGTCACAATTTCTTTGATTGCTGAGGTCGCACCAGAGGGTAATACTTTGACCTTTTGCCCCACTTCGACAATCCCTGATGATAATGTTCCGCTGTATCCACGAAAGTCTAAATTTGGGCGGTTCACATATTGCACAGGGAAACGCAAAGCTTGCTCCGAGGCTTTTTGTTCCACTTGAACATTTTCCAATATCGATAATAGCGTATCACCTTGATACCACTTAAAATTATCGCTAGCATTCACAATGTTATCGCCATCAAGGGCTGAGATAGGTACAAACCATACCTTTAAATCAACCGGCAATTCCATCGCAAACTTTTGGTAATCCTGCTTTATTTTTTCAAAAATGGCTTCACTGTAATCCACTAGATCCATTTTATTGACGGCAACAATAAGATGGCGGATCCCAAGCAATGTACTAATAAAACTATGGCGACGTGTTTGTTCCTGTACTCCTTTTCGAGCATCGATCAACAAAATAGAAAGTGAGCAAGTTGATGCCCCTGTCGCCATATTGCGCGTATATTGCTCATGACCGGGGGTGTCCGCAATAATAAATTTGCGTTTTTCTGTTGAAAAATAACGATAAGCCACATCGATGGTGATCCCCTGCTCACGTTCAGCAGCAAGGCCATCCACCAGCAAAGCAAGGTCAAGCTTTTCCCCTTGAGTCCCTATCCGCTTACTGTCACTTTGCAAGGTTGACAGCTGATCTTGGTATATTTGGCGAGTATCATGCAGTAAACGGCCGATTAAGGTACTTTTACCATCATCCACATTGCCACAGGTTAAAAAACGCAATAATCCTTTTTGTTGCTGCGCCAATAAATAAGGCTCTACACCACCTTGCTGTTCAATTTGATGAGCGATTGATTCATTATAAACGGCTTGTGCCATGATTTTTCTCCTGACTTTGCGTATTAACCTTGCCCACTAAAAATAACCTTGGCGCTTTTTCAACTCCATCGAAGCGGATTGGTCGCTATCAATCAGCCTCCCCTGCCGTTCACTCGTCGTAGAAATCAACATTTCTTCTATGATCTCAGGCAGTGTTTGTGATTCAGATGGCACAGCTCCCGTCAATGGCCAACAACCTAATGTTCTAAAACGCACTTTTTGCTGGCTAACCACTTCGCCAGGTTGTAGGTCAATACGGTTATCATCCACCATTAATAAAGTCCCATCCCGCTGAATAACTGGTCGTTCTTTTGCAAAGTACAGGGGAACAATGTCGATATTTTCCAAATAGATATATTGCCAGATATCAAGTTCAGTCCAATTTGATAGCGGGAAAACACGGATACTTTCCCCTTTATTGACCTGCCCATTGTAGTTATGCCATAGCTCAGGCCGTTGGTTTTTAGGATCCCAACGATGAGATCGGTCACGAAAAGAGTAGATCCGCTCTTTTGCACGTGATTTTTCTTCATCACGACGAGCACCACCAAATGCGGCATCAAAACCGTACTTATCCAAAGCCTGCTTTAAGCCTTCCGTTTTCATAATATCCGTGTGCTTAGCGCTGCCATGCACAAACGGGTTGATCCCTAATTTTTCCCCTTCAGGGTTACGATGAACAAGGAGCTCAAAACCGTATTTTTCTGCAGTTGCATCGCGAAACTCGTACATTTCACGAAATTTCCATCCTGTATCAACATGTAAGAGAGGAAATGGGAGCTTTCCTGGATAAAATGCCTTGCGTGCTAAATGCAGCATCACAGAAGAATCTTTACCAATAGAATACAGCATCACTGGGTTAGCAAATTCGGCGGCAACTTCACGAATGATATGAATACTTTCTGCCTCTAACTGCTGTAAATGAGTCAATTTTTTGTCGTTCACGATAGCCCCTTACTTAAGCCAGTTCCAATACGGCACTGCGCCATCTTATGTCTTCAGTTTGAGAACCAAACCACGCGAGTTGTTGGTGCAATGCAGCTACTTCACCAACCACTATCAAAGCAGGCGCGGGTGCCTGCTGTGCTAATACTTCAAGCTCATCGAGTTTTCCGGTTACTACTTTTTGTTCACGCCTTGTACCACAGCCGATAACCGCTACCGGGGTATTTTTCGCTCGGCCGAATTGGATTAATTGCTCGCTGATTTTTGCGGCCTTCACTGTGCCCATATAGATAGCTAAGGTTTGATTTCCTCGGGAAAGCGCCTGCCAATCGAGATCCGTTCCATTTTCACGGCAATGGCCCGTAATAAAGGTAATGCTTTGTGAGTGTTCACGGTGAGTCAGCGGAACCCCCGCGTAAGCGGCTGCACCAATTGCCGCGGTCACACCCGGAACCACTTGAAATGGGATCCCCGCTTGCGCTGCAACTTGTAGCTCTTCTCCCCCTCGCCCAAAAATGAAAGGATCCCCCCCTTTAAGGCGCACGACTTTTTTACCTTGTTGAGCAAATTTCACGATCAGCGCATTGGTTTCTTCTTGGGAAACACTGTGGGCCCCTGCGCGTTTACCTACACAAATCTTGTCTGCATCACGGCGAACTAACTCGAGAATTTCCTCACTCACCAGATGGTCATATAAAACCACTTCTGCACTTTGTAAAACGCGCAGTCCTTTTAATGTAAGCAGCCCCGCATCCCCCGGCCCAGCACCAACTAGGGTTAATTCACCGTGGTTATCTGGCTCATACAGCTGTCGCTCCAGCTGTTGTTCAGCTTCGCTGAATTGCCCTTTTTCAACTAAAGAGGCAAAACGACCACTAAAACTTTTTTCCCAGAAACGTTTTCTTTCACGCATATTAGTTAGCGTTTCTTTAACTTTATGACGCCAGCGACCAGCTATATCCGCCATTTTCCCCAAAGAGGTTGGCAACATCGTTTCCAATTTTTCTCTGAGTAAACGTGCTAATACGGGTGCGGTTCCCCCTGAAGAGATCGCCACAATCACCGGGGAACGGTCAATAATGGAAGGGACAATAAATGAACATAATGGCTGGTCATCGACTACGTTAACGAATATTTTTCGTTCATTAGCATCGTAGAAAACCGTTTCATTCAATAATGCATCATCCGTTGCAGCAATAACCAGAAATGCATCATCTAAATGAATGGATTGATAATCTTCTGCTAACCAAATAAATTTATTTTGTTGATATTCAGTTTGTAACTGAGTACATAACGTCGGTGAGATGACCACTAAATTCGCTTGTGCTTTTATTAGCAACTCTGCTTTTCGTGCTGCGACCACACCGCCGCCAATTAACACGACCTTGCGCGTGCGGACATCGACAAATAATGGTAAATAATCCATCTTGCTCACCCATCGTTATATAAACTTATTATAAGAAATAGACAATTGACTATATGGCTTCAATCAACAGGTTTGAAATGACAAAAAGCTCTTTCTTGTAACTGAAAGGAATAAGCCAAATAATCATCACAACCCTGATAGAAAATCGATAAATACAAATAAAAAACAAAACTTAGATTAAATTTAACAAGTTAACTAATTACTGATTTAATTTAATAATTAGCTTGAAATACTTTTTTAAATACAAAAGTATTCCTTTGTAATTAAACAAATATTTTATTTATTTAGTTATTATTTGCTTATATTCAATACCCTAAATAATTCGAGTTGCATGTAGACAACAACGCTGCGGATTGAATTATGACGAATATTTAGTTTTCATGCAGCCCACACTCCCTCTTTAATCCAAAAAAACGCGTATCTTCTTCATTCATCCCCTCTTCCCATTTACGAGTTGTATGGGTATCACCAACTGATAAATACCCTTGTTCCCACAGGGGGTGATAAGGTAAATCATATTTTGTTAGATATTCATAAACTTGCTTATTATTCCAATCAATCACTGGTAAAACTTTAAAAATCCCTTTTCCGATCCCTAACACAGACAAATTTGCGCGGCTCGCAGATTGTTCTCGCCGTAAACCAGAAAACCAGGTTTGTGCTTGTAATTCATGTAACGCACGCGCCATCGGTTCAACTTTATTCAATTGGTTATAACGCTCAATACCATCAAGCCCTTGTGTCCAAAGTTGGCCATACAGTGCTTCTTGCCAAGCAGGTGACTGCTTTGCGCGATACACCTGTAAATTTAAATTCAACTTATCTGTTAACGCCTCAATAAATTGATAGGTCTCTGGGAACAAATAACCGGTATCCGTTAAAATAACTGGGATATTTGGCACAATTTGCGTCACCATATGCAATGTTAGTGCCGCTTGGATACCAAAGCTGGAAGACAACACAAACTCTGCTGGTAAGTATTCAACCGCCCACTCAACCCGCTGTAATGCATTCATCGCTTCTAACTGGGAATTAAACTCAGCGAGATAAGCGATTTGTTGAGGCTTATCGAGTTCGATAAGCGTTGCTAGTTCAAGTCGGCTCATACTGCCTCCTTAACCTCATAAAAATCAACAGCAGAATTTAATACGGGCTTAACAACATTGGTGCGAATAACAAAATCGCCAAATCCTTCATTAGGTAGACGTTTTTTCGCCCAATCACCGATTAACTCATCCAAAATAGCTAAAATCTCTGTACTAGTGATGTTTTCACGGTACATGCGTGGAATACGGGTGCCAATGCGATTTCCACCTAAATGTAAGTTATATCTATCAATCGCTTTACCGACCAGCCCTACTTCCGCCAGCATCGCTCGTCCACAGCCATTAGGGCAACCCGTTATCCGTAGAACGATATGTTCATTGGCGACTTGATGAGCGGCCATAATATTTTCTACCTGACTAATAAATTCAGGTAAAAAACGTTCCGCTTCTGCCATCGCAAGTGGGCAAGTTGGAAATGAGACACAAGCCATGGAATTTTCACGTTGCGCTGTAATTTCATCACTCATTAACCCATGAGCTCTGGCAATCGCTTCAATCGCCGCTTTTTCACTTTCGGGTACACCCGCAACAATTAAATTTTGGTTTGCGGTTAAACGAAAATCACCTTGATGAATACGCGCAATTTCAGCCACACCCGTTTTTAATGGCTTATTTTCTAAATCAATTAATCGACCATTTTCAATAAACAATGTTAGGTGCCAGCGATTGTCAATTCCTTTAAGCCAACCAATCTTGTCACCGCGTTCAGTAAATTCATATGGACGAATAGGTTCGAAAACTACGCCTGAGCGCCTTTCGACTTCAGCTTTGAAGGTGTCGATACCCACACGCTCAAGAGTATATTTGGTTTTCGCATTTTTACGTTCAGTACGATTTCCCCAATCCCGTTGGGTAGTCACTATCGCTTCTGCAATGGCTAATGTTTTGTCTAATGGAATAAAACCAAACTCACTGGCTAAGCGAGGAAACGTCGCTGTATCACCATGTGTCATTGCAAGGCCGCCACCCACCAGCACGTTAAAACCGATCAATTCCCCATTTTGGGCAATCGCGACAAAGTTCATATCATTTGCATGCAAATCCACATCATTTAATGGTGGGATCACAACAGTGGTTTTAAACTTTCTTGGCAGATAAGTTTGCCCTAAAATAGGCTCTTCATCCGTTGTCACTATCTTTTCTTTATCTAACCAAATTTCCGCGTAAGCACTAGTGCGTGGTAGTAAGTGTTCAGATATTTTCTTTGCCCATTCATAAGCTTGTTGGTGCAATTCAGACTGCACTGGGTTAGAGGTACATAACACGTTACGGTTAACGTCATTCGCCGTTGCAAGGGCATCTAAACCAACGTGACTTAGCATCTGATGGGCAGGCTTTACATCCCCTTTTAAGATGCCATGGAACTGAAATGTTTGCCGATTCGTAATGCGCACGCTGCCATACAGCGTGTGCTCTGTGGCAAACTTATCAATATCAAGCCATTGCTTGGGGGTGATAATGCCGCCTGGTAAACGACAGCGCAGCATCATTGCATGGCGAGGCTCGAGTTTTTGTTCCGCACGCTCAGAACGAATATCACGGTCATCTTGTTGATACATGCCGTGAAAGCGTATCAACAGGAAATTATCCCCCTCAAAACCGCCCGTTAACCCATTTTTTAAGTCGTCCTTAATGGTTCCACGCAAGTAATCGCTGTCTTGCTTCATGCGTTCACTGTCTGCGAGTTTACCTTCGACAATTAAGGGCTTTTGTTGTTGTTCATTGCTCATTAATAAACATCCCTCTGATAACGGCGCATTACGCGCAGCTCACTTAAAAATTCATCAGCTTCTTCACTGTCCATGTTCCCGTATTGACTGACGATATCTAATAATACCTGTTCGACATCTTTGGCCATGCGGTTTGCATCACCACACACATAGATGTGCGCACCTTCTTGTAACCATTGCCATACTTCCTCGCCTTGTTCGCAAAGTTTATCTTGTACATAGATTTTTTCTTGTTGGTCGCGAGACCACGCTAATGAAATATGGGTTAGTAAACCGTCTTTGACATAACGCTGCCATTCCACTTGGTAGAGAAAGTCATCAACAAAGTGTGGATTACCAAAAAATAACCAGTTTTTCCCTGTCGCACCGTCATTGTCACGCTGCTGTAAGAAAGCACGAAATGGCGCTATCCCTGTTCCTGGGCCAATCATGATCACTGGCGTATTTGGGTCTTGTGGCAGACGGAAGTTATCATTGTGCTCAATGAATATACGGAGTTCATCATCCTCATTTAAGCGATCCGCTAAGAAACCTGAAGCACCGCCAGTGCGAGCCTTACCATCAATCTCATAGCGGACAACGCCAACCGTTGCGTGAACTTCATTTTCCACCTCTGATTGTGAAGAAGAAATCGAGTACAAACGAGGGGTTAACGGGCGCAGTAGTTCAACAAATTCTTGGGCAGTAGGCTGAGATGCTGCTTGGCGTACCATATCGACAATTGGCGTATTTTGCGCGTAGTGCAAAATAGCTTGCTTATCACTAATTAATGACAATAGTGCATCATCTTTTGATAGCTGAGCGTATTTTTCGACAATTACTGGGGTATTTTGTGTCAGTTCTAATTGATAAATCAGCGCATCACGTAATGAATGCCGCTGTGAGCCAATAAAGACCTCTTCATCACCTTGTAGCCACAATAAAGCCACCAACTCATCAACTAAAGCAGGGTCATTATCGAACCAAACTCCTAGCGCATCACCCGGTTGATAACGTAAACCAGAGTCACCGAGGTCAATTTCAATATGGCGAACATCTTTTTGCGAGTCGCGACTGGTGATCTTTTGATTACTCAGTAGCGACGCAGTTAATGGTGCGGTTTTACTATAAGGTGATGAATGAATTTCATTCACACTTCCTGTTTGAGTCGCCAATAATTGGCTATCACTTTGAGTAGGAACGCGAGCTTTTAAAATCTGTGTGAGGTTTTCAACCCACTCATCTGCAACCGCTTGGTATTCAACATCTGCATCAATTCGTTCCGTTAATGATATCGCCCCTAATAATGCAAGCTGAGAATCAAAATCTTTACCCGCTTGGCAAAATTTTTCGTAAGAGGAATCTCCCAGCGCGAAAACCGCATAGCTGGTTTGTGATAAATTAGGCGCTTTTTTAGAATGAAGGTATTTGTACAATGCAACCGCTTCTTCGGCTGGCTCCCCTTCACCTTGGGTTGACGCTACAACAACCAACACTTTCTCTTGGTTGATTTGTTTGAATTTATAATCCCCTGCATTCACTAAGTTCACACTAATTTTTTCACCGACTAAACGCTCTCTAAGCTGCTCTGATAGGCGGCGTGCATTTCCTGTCTGTGATGCAGAGATGATTGTGACCGTATCTTGGGTAACCACAGGCGCACTGACAGATGCATCAACTTGCGTATTTTGATTTACCACTCCCCACAAATAACCAGAAAGCCATGCGAGTTGATGGGATGAAAAATCATCAACGGCCGTCTGTAAACGTGCTAATTGCTCAACAGATATTGGCAGCGCCGCTAATGGCGGCTGTTTTTTTGTCATTATCTTGTAACCCCAGCGTTATTCATCTTTGATTTAAAAAAACGATGCCATGTCATTACCCAAAAAAGACCGACAACCTAACACCTGCTCATTCCCCCAAATAATTAAGGTAATAAAGCAAAAAATACCGCAGTACCTGAAACATATAGGGTATGCAGTTAGGTTATAACAACCATAGATAATGGGATAAGAAACGATAGCCATAATTAATAACTAAAAAGCCTAAAGCAATTAACTGATGGATCATATTGATAAAAGCGGTTAACGCTATTTTAGTAATTAAAGATATTTTCACCTAAAAATGCAGTACAATGCGCTGTTTATTCACAACAAGGAGCCACATATGAGTACAACAATCTATAAAGATTTCACTTTCGAAGCCGCCCACAAACTTCCTCACGTCCCAGAGGGTCATAAGTGTGGTCGCCTCCATGGGCATTCTTTCATGGTGCGTTTAGAAATCACAGGTGAAGTTGACTCCCATAGTGGTTGGATTATTGATTTTTCTGATGTAAAAGCCGCTTTTAAGCCTATCTGGGAACGCTTAGACCATCATTATTTAAATGATATCGAAGGGTTAGAAAACCCAACCAGTGAGGTATTAGCCCAGTGGATTTGGCAACAAACTAAACCTTTACTACCCTTATTAAGTGCGGTTACCGTAAAAGAAACCTGCAATGCAGGTTGCGTCTATCGCGGAGAAGCTTAAAAGTACAAGCGCTAAAAAAGTCATATAATATAGGGATACACGCTCCTCAGGCCGCTGACTTAGCGGCAAGCCTAATAGGTTTTGAATATAAATGAGGGGTAAATCCCTATATCCTTTACCTTCGACTCATGACCAAACCAATATCAACGCCTAACTCTGCATAGAAAGCTGCCTAATTACCTTTAATGATCGAAATTCTAAAAAAACATACGTTATCAAGGACGAGGCTAAGGCAAGAAATAAATCAGTGACTGACATTTCCCCTTTTAACATTAAGGATATAAAAACTTTAATTTGACATAGTGCATTAAATTATAACCTGATCTATTATTTACCATTATTTACTTTTAATAAGGCAGGGGAAATGCATTTATTTCAACAAACACCAAAATCCAGAAGGCGTTATGGACTGGCAGCATTTATTGGTCTAATCGCAGGTATCGTCTCTTCGTTTGTCAAATGGGGGGCTGAAGTCCCATTACCGCCAAGAAGCCCAACGGATATGTTCAACGCAGCTTGTTCGCCAGAAACACTGATCCGTGCAGCGGAACAAATTGACTGCTCACGTAACTTCCTCAACCCACCTTATATTTTCTTAAGGGATTGGTTAGGAATTGCTGATCCTAACTCTGCAGTGTACACCTTTGCTGGGCACGTTTTTAACTCTGTGGGCGTTACTCACATCATATTTTCTATCGTGTTTGCTGTCGGGTATTGCATCGTTGCTGAAGTATTTCCTAAAATTAAGTTATGGCAAGGGTTGTTAGCGGGTGCACTGGCGCAATTATTTGTCCATATGATTTCATTCCCTCTTATGGGGCTCACCCCTCCACTTTTCGACCTGCCATGGTATGAGAATGTGTCAGAAATATTTGGCCATTTAATTTGGTTTTGGTCTATTGAAATTATTCGTCGTGACTTACGCAACCGTATTACTCACGAGCCAGATCCTGAAGTACCACTAAACCAACCATTTAGGTAATTTAAAGGCCCCCAATGAGTGTTTTTCAACTATTGGGGGTTACTAAAATTTATCGCTATTTTTTATTATTGAATATCCAAATACTTATGTGTTTGAATCGATAAACGCCAGTTGCGTTGAATGCAAGTTTCAATACACAATTTTGTTGCCGCCGTCTTTTGGCTGATTGGCTGTAATGCCACTACTGGCGGCATTTCGACAGTACGTAATGCTAAAATTTTCTCAAGTGCCTCAATATCTTTTTCGCGAGCAACAGGATGTTTAATTTCATTAGCGCGGTTTACTGCTTGGCTAATCACCTGTAACCCGCCTTTCATACCCACTTTTGGCGATACCGTAACCCATGTTTTATTTGTGCATTGAATAGGATATGTGCCGCTAGTTTCAATTTGGCATTGATATCCATGCTGTTCTAATGCCTCAGTCAGTGGCTGTAAATCATAAATACAAGGCTCTCCGCCTGTAATAACAATATGCTGTGCGCTGAAGTGTTTTTCTTTCATTAACTGAATCAATGCCTCACTATCTGACATCGCCCATGCATCTGAATCAATCGTTTTAAGTGCGATATCCCCTAGGGTAGATTCTTTGTCTTGTTCTATTTCCCATGTTTGTTTGGTATCACACCAACTACATCCAACTGGGCAGCCCTGCAAACGAATAAACACCGCAGGAACACCAGTAAAAACCCCCTCTCCCTGAATGGTTTGGAAGATTTCATTAATTGGGTATTTCATATCACTCCTAAAATAGTTAGCTGAGCACGCATTATATTGCAGATATCTATCTCACGAACAAGGAAGTTTGTGATAATGTAGCCACCTTAGGGTTCAATAAAGTACGTCCGACTTAATAAACAATACCGAAAGCCTATTCGGAACAATATATCGAACGAAGAAAAAGACAGGAAAAGACATGCAAAGTAGTGAACAAAATCAACTCAGAAAGGGACTGAGTGTTCGGCACATTCGCTTTATGGCTTTAGGCTCAGCGATTGGTACCGGCTTATTTTATGGTTCTGCTTCCGCAATTCAAGCGGCAGGGCCTGCAGTTCTCCTCGCTTATATGGTCGGTGGTGCTGCTGTATTTATGGTTATGCGAGCCTTAGGCGAGATGGCAGTGCATCATCCTGTACCCGGTTCGTTTTCTCACTACGCTAGCCATTACATGGGCCCCCTCGCTGGTTTTTTAACTGGCTGGAACTACGTATTTGAAATGCTGGTCGTTTGCTTGGCCGATATTACCGCTTTCGGGATGTACATGGGGTTCTGGTTCCCACATGTCGACCAATGGGTGTGGGTATTAAGTATCGTGCTATTTATTAGCGCACTCAATTTATGTCACGTCAAAATTTTCGGTGAAATGGAATTTTGGCTGTCTATCGTGAAAGTCTCGGCCATCATCGCAATGATTGTTGGTGGTACTTTCTTAATGTTCTACGGTTTCGGCCAAGAAACTGACCATGCGGTGGGTATCCAAAATCTATGGGAGCACGGTGGCTTTATGCCAAATGGCATTGAAGGCGTTATTGCCTCTTTAGCCATAGTCATGTTCGCATTTGGCGGTATTGAAGTGATTGGTATTACTGCCAGTGAAGCGCAAAACCCAGAAAAAACCATTCCAAAAGCAATTAATGCCGTTCCAATCCGTATTTTATTATTCTATGGGTTAACATTATTCATTTTGATGTGTATCTATCCGTGGAATCAAGTCGGTCAAAATGGCAGTCCATTCGTCCAAATTTTTGATAGTTTAGGCATTCAATCAGCGGCAAATATCTTAAATATCGTGGTCATCACTGCGGCAATCTCAGCGATTAATAGTGATATTTTTGGTGCAGGGCGCATGATGTACGGAATGGCGCAAGATGGACAAGCTCCAAAAGTCTTTACTAAGTTGACGAAAAGCGGTGTACCATGGGTCACTGTATTAGTAATGTCCGTTATTATGTTACTCGGTGTGTATTTGAACTACCTACTTCCAGAAAAAATCTTTGTGATTATTGCGTCAATCGCAACCTTTGCAACGGTTTGGGTGTGGTTAATGATCCTGCTTTCTCAAGTCGCCATGCGTCGCCAAATGAGTCCTGAAGAAGTTAAAAACCTGAAATTCCCAGTCCCATTTTGGCCAATTGGCCCTGCGGTTACTATTGCATTTATGGTCTTTGTCATCGCACTACTTGGCTTCTTTAAAGACACACAAGTTGCACTTTTAGTTGGGTTTGCTTGGGTCGCGATATTGAGTGTGACCTTCTTCATTATGCGTAAATTTCAAAAATCTTAACTAATTAACGCATCCACAAAATAAATAAAGGCCCTATATTTTATATGATATAGGGCCTTTTGTTATCAACTGAGCGCTTGCTTAATATCCGCAATCAAATCATCAACACTTTCTAATCCGACTGATAAACGAATAAGCCCATCACTAATCCCATACTGTTTCCGTTCCTCAGCAGTGTAAGTCGAATGGGTCATACTCGCTGGGTGTTGAGCCAATGACTCACAATCACCAAGACTAACCGCACAAGAAAATAACTGTAGGCGGTTTAAAAACTGCTTGCCCGCCTCAAGTCCCCCTTTAAGTTCAAAAGCAATCATGCCCCCGGGTAGCTTCATCTGCCTTTGAGCTAATGAGTATTGAGGAAAACTCGGTAAACCCGGATACATCACTTGAGAAACTTCAGATAGCGAGGCTAAATATTCTGCAACTTTCTGTGCACTCTCAACCAGCCTCTCCATTCTGATTGGTAGTGTTTTCATTCCACGTAATATGAGGTTTGCATCATGAGGGGATAGGCATGCTCCAGTCATATCTTTCAGTCCAACCAACCTGATTTGCTTAGCTAACGCCTCAGATGTAATAACCGCCCCAGCCATCACATCACCATGTCCATTCATATATTTAGTCAATGAATGAACGACGATGTCCGCCCCAAGTTCAAGAGGTTTTTGAATGTAAGGAGTGCAATAGGTATTATCAACGGTCACCAATATCTCTTGGTTATTTGCAAGATTATATTGACGAACGATATGGCTCACAGCGCTAATATCAACTAAACGCATGTTTGGGTTTGCAGGCGATTCGAAAAATATCATCCTTGTTTTTTCAGTGAGCGCCTGTGCGACATTATTTGGATCACTCATATCAATGTGACGAACTTTGATACCAAATCGAGCTAACCCATGGTGAAAGAATGCATATGTACAGCCATAAACCGTCATGTCAACTAACAGCTCATCACCTGGGTTCAGTAATGTCCAAAGAGTCGATGTTATTGCTCCCATCCCTGAAGAGAATGCAATTGCGGCGTCCCCCTCTTCTAAATCAGCAAGCCGCTTTTCCAACAAATTTAATGTTGGGTTATTTATTCGAGTATAAATATAACCGTTCGATTCACCGCTAAAACAAGCGGCACCTTCTTCAACACTATCAAATACGTAAGTTGACGTTTGATAAATTGGTGAAGCTAGTGATCCTAAATTTTCGGCTGCATCATAGTAATTATGTATCACACGCGTATCAAAAGAATACAGTCTATCTAATATCATACCACCTCCGAAATATTACCCCTCTTGAGGGGAAGACAATCGAGAACCCATTATTTGCAAGGTTCGTAAAACGGTACTAATTCCACGTAATGTATTTGGATCTTTTAATAAAGCATACACCGAACGAAAATTTGGATTTTTACTATTATATATTTCCTCCATTTTAGCCATATTATATGCAGTGCCGAATTCCCAGACTGGCGCTAGAGTATCCTCAAATGAGTTCGCCAGTTTTTCTACTGTGCTATTATCAGTAATATCAATAAGGTCAGAAATTAGAGAAAGTAAATCAACAATATTATCTAAACGGTTCAGTTGTAATAGCGGTGCTAATTTGTCTGCGAAATGATCACCCGACTCAGAATTAAGAAGTTCAATTAGTTTACTTTGATTTTCATTATTAGACATTTTGATTTCCTCCTTAAACTAAGCCACGAATAGCAGCCCAATAAATACCTCTATTAAAGCCATTTCTTAGTAATCCCCCTAATTTAGTCGGAGGCGTAGGAATAACATCGTGTTTATAATCGTATTGTAAAGGCATCCCTGCAGTTAATCCCATTTGAGCAACAGCTTGAACTCGCCCATCATAGATAGCTGCGGGATAACCATAAATTAATTCTCCGCATATATTATCAGCTATAATAGCAGCCTGATTATGACAGCTTCCTCCCGCTTTACTGATTGGTAAATCAACGGTATCACCTATAACATAAACGCCATCAACACCATAAACTTGCATAGTTTCATGGTCGGTAGGTAACCAACCTTCACCATTATTATGCTCACTTAATCCGGTATTAATAACTGCCTCAACCGCGGTAATCGGTGGAGTGCTAATCAGTAAGTCGAAATTTTGCTCATCACCTTCTTTCGAATAAGCTATTTTTTTATCTGGATCAACTTTATCTAAAGTAAACCCTCTCTGCGCTTTAATATTTTTAGCAGTAAATACCTCGGGAATAACTTCACAAACAGGTTGTTGCATAAATAAACAGTTACGCAATAATTGTGAAACTGTTGGATAAGTATAAACGATTTCAATATTATCCCTAACTCGACGTTTACGTAAAAACTCATCAATCATTAAAGTTGTTTCCATCGGCGCAATACCACACTGATGGGGCACATTCGGTGTTTCAGGGAATGATACTGTAATAAAAATTCGACCTTTTTCAATCTTAGCAAGTTGGTCAGCTAGCTTCCTTGATGCTTCATAAGCATAAAAGTGGTTACCGATATCTTTTAAACCTTCAATACGCTCAGGTTTAGGTACGCAACCTGTCGCTATCACAAGAAAATCATAATTATATTTTTTTCCATGTGTTGAGTTTAGCTCTTTATTTTTAAAATCAAAGTATTCTATTTTATCAATGGCTAACTCTATTTCAGGCCTTAACAGCTCTCTTTCAGGGCGACTCAGTTCATCCTTAAAAAATAAATTAAAAGCAACATACATAAATGCAGGTTTATAATAATGGATTGGATTATCAGTAATTAATGTTATTTTTATTTTCTTTGAAAAAATTTCTTTACTCAATTTTCTAGCAAGTGTATTTGCTAGCATCGTCCCGCCTGTCCCACCACCAACAATAACTATATTTTTCATAGAATTAACCGCCATTTATTTATGTTTTATACTTTATATGTTTAACCATTCATTTATAAATATAGTTCATGCAAAATTAATGCTAATACAATAATTAGCATATAATCAAAAAAACAACAAATTAAACTAATTACTTAAATATATAAAAACCCACAAAGAAGTTAATTTAAAATATTATAACCATAGTAATTATATTATATAAAAATTATCCCACTTAATAAGAATAATGCCCAACAATATCCCAACGAAATAAAATATCCTCAGCTACTTGGCCATATCCAATATTGTGCATAACTAAATAATTTTGTGTACTTGATGACTTTATCGAAGTTACAACACCGATATGTGGCCGACCATTACCCAAACGCCAAGAGACAATATCACCAGGAATATAATCACTGGCATTCTTTGAGATAGACTTATTTTTCCCTTTTCGCGAAAAAAAAGCCTCTAAATTAGGAACGCGACGATGATCAATATTTGTATCTGGCTTACGTAATCCCCATATACGTTGGCTGGGATATTGGCGAAAGTTTGCTTTCATGTCTTCATGTACTAATTTTTGTAAATCAACCCCCATTTTTCGGTAGCTTCGTATAACTACATCAGAGCAGACACCGTAGTGTTCGGGCACATCACCATTTGGATAAGAAATTTGTCGATAAGACGGGTCATAAATAACTAAACGAGGTAACTGTTCCGCATGTTTTGCCAACAATAAGCTAGATCCATTAGCTATTTGTGCAAAAAAGAAAAGGATGTATAAAAACGATGATTTCAATCTGATGTCCCCAATAAAAATAGCTCATCAAATCTACAATTAAATGCGAGGGAAAATAAGGGAGATAATCTTAATTACTTAGAAAGCGTAAATTTGGTCATAATAGGGTTATGATCAGATGCATCTGTCGGTAGTACAGTGCTATTTTTAACTTTCAATCCACGATAAAACACGTAATCCAAAGGACGGCCAAAAGCCTTAGTGCGGTAATCATCACTAAATACTATTTCTTTTAGACCCACACTACGAATAAATCGTTTTAGTGCATTTACCCGTTGCCTACTCCATGCATTAAAATCACCCGCAAGGATCACTGGCCCCACATGTTTAGCAATATGAACACCCAATTTATTTAGTTGCCGCGTATATACATCCACACCAAAACTGAAGTTAATTGCATGAACATTTGCGACCATCAAGTGCTTCCCATCTGGTAACGGGTATACTGTAATCAGCGCAGATTTAGCCAGTCGTAAAAGTGGTTCTTTTTCTCTTAAAGGACAGCAATATATCGGATGTGAAGCCGCAAGTGTCATCACTCCAGCTGGATGAGGTGAAAAAGGTAATGCAGGTACTTGATCAGCAATTAATTTGTGTGATGCAGCAAAAGATATTAGCTCAGGTGACATTTGAGCCTCTTGCAACAAAATAAGTTTTCTATCTTTTACTAACTCATTAAGAGTGTGCTTCCAATTTGGCCGTTGCTGTTTGTAAATATTCCATGTAACCACATCTAGGGTTTCACCCGCAGCGAATAGAGGTAAACCTATTGGAAGTGATTCACCTAACATATGTACAGGCATGGGCTGAATACGTTTAGCGGGCTCACCTGCAATATACCGAACAGAATAGGTTCTTTTGGCCAAATTTGAAGTCCCTATATCACAGAGAAATAATGAAAATCTTATAATTTTTGATTAATTACTGTGTGCAGTATATCAAATTTGAGTAGTTATAGCTTATCAAATTTAGCATAATCACCATCTTAACTATAAGGTCTTTAAATTTTACACAGAAATGTTCTGTTCTTCTTTTACTCTTCTTTTGAAATGATAAACATGTTAATTACTTGCTACTTTGTTCCCTTCTATCGGATTCACCACCTAAATAAACCGGGGTAAATACAATCCTCCTATCTATTTTTCTCCCATATTATCTCCCTCTATTCCTCTGCTACTAAAAAATGTGAGCTGTTACTTACTACTTTAGCTCAAGTGATTACATTCTCTGGAGTAATAGATAATTATCAATAAACTATATCTATTTGATTTCATTAGCTTTACTTCGCTTAATTAAGAAGTAAGTGAGTTGTTACTCACTACTTTATATCCAAAGTTTTCATTCACAGAGCCAATGCCACTAAGAGTCACCTATCGATTACCTAGCCTAACTCTCTCTTAGCTCTTTTTACCCCACAGCCATCACTTGTCTCCGCACGCTCTTCAACACGTGAGCTGTTACTTACCACTTTGACTCAAGTAATTACATTCTCTGGAGTAATAGATAATTATCAAAAAACCATATCCATTTAATTTTATTGACTTACCTGTACTTAATTAAGAAACACGTGAGTTGTTACTCACTACTTTGCATCTAAAACATCCATTCATCACACCAATACAACCAGTTATCCTCCATTACCCCTCCTAACTCCCGTCACCCCACCTCCATCGTCAGCAGCCGCCGTCCCATCTCAACAAGTGAGTTGTTACTTACTACTTTGGCTCAAATGATGTCATTCATCACCGTGATGGCAAAACACCCAGTTCACAACACTCACGTGATATTCTTAAAATTCTCTTTTCCACAAAAGAGCCTGTGAGTTGTTACTTACTACTTTATATCCAGAATTTTCATTCACCACGACCATCGATAAAGGTGTATTAATGGCTTTCCATAAGCCAAAGAGATGAAAAGGGGAGGAATAGCGTAAGAAATACAGGAATAAAGAAATAAAAAAGAGGAAA
>NZ_JAMPNU010000031.1:0-64879 GCF_028479505.1 Providencia sp. PROV205
AACTCACGTGTTGAAGAGCGCGCGGAGATATAAGTGATGGCTGTGGGGTAAAAAGAGTTGAGAGAGTTAGGTTAGGCAATCGATAGGTGACTCTTAGTGGCATTGGCTCTGTGAATGAAAATTCTGGATATAAAGTAGTAAGTAACAGCTCACGTATTTCTTAATTAAGAGAAAGTAAGTCAATAAAATTAAATGGATATAGTTTGTTGATAGTTATCTATTAATGCAGAGAATGACATCACTTGAGCCAAATTAGTAAGTAATAGCTCACGTATTTTTTAATTAAGTGCAGGTAAGTCAATAAAATCAAATGGATATAGTTTGTTGATAATTATCTATTACTCCAGAGAATGTAACTGCTTGAGCCAAAGTAGTAAGTAACAGCTCACTTATTTCTTAATTAAGTGCAGGTAAGTCAATAAAATCAAACTCAGCTTTACAGTAAGGGCAATAGGGGGTGGGTTAGGTGAGTTTATCTCTCCGAGTACAATTGCTGTGTGATTTGACTCTCTGGATGATAGGTAATTTATGATCTATTAAAAAAAATAATGACTTAATGAAACTATCTGACAGAATTGGCCTTAACCTGATCTGTAATGTTTATAATCTTAATGGTTTTTATGGTGTTAATTAAGTAACCCAAAGAAGTCATTTCTTGAACAATAAACTCATTAATATCAATAGATAAAAGTAAATTAATCAATTTTACTCATATGTAAGTTTACTATTTTGTTAGTTTATTTTTAATAAATAAGTGCTCGATTGTTTATTTTTTTATATAAAAATTGTTAAATTGATGTTTCAATTTCTTACATTTATACTGTGTTAAGTAGTTAATGGTATATCCAGCTATCATGTTACCGATGAAGTTTGCTTATAAGTGAAATTTTCAAAGGAAAGAAACTTACATCCCGATATGAAAGATAGGCCGGCTAAGCAAGTTATACCTTTTAATGGATGGTATTTCGTGTAAACAATATTTGTATAGCAAAGGTGGGTCATATGAATAAATCAGAAAGCGCTAATCATCGAATTTTCGACCAAATTATTTCTGTAAACAAACAGAAAGAAAATGAGTTTAATAATGGCCAAGATGGCGCAACGATTCTTTCTTTATTAGTGATGTTTTTTGTTCCTTTTTTACTGTTAAATGCGCTGAGAAATACCCTTGGCATTGACTATAGCTTTGCCACTGTCATTGGAATGCTCGCTATCAGTGGGTTTATTACCGCAGTGCTGTATAAAAAATTAAAACTGGGTTCCCAATTCGCAGATAAAAATATTGTATTAGACCAGCTACTTTCTCGTTACACGCCGAAAAACAAGCAAGAATTTAAAAAATTACAAGAAGAAAGAAAAACAAGTTCAGCAGAGTTTTATTCACTAGTAGAAAATTGGGCTGATGTAGAAAGACAACACTATGCAAGATAGTATCGAATAACGAAAACAAAAATAAGTTTTTTAATATTATTAATATCCTTCTTTTCTCTACATAGAAAGAAGGATTTTTTTTACACAAAACTTATGAGTAATAGGGGCAAATTATACTATCATTTCATTTATGTGAGTTCATTTAGCCTGTTGATTTATTAGATAAAATTAAGAAAATTAATGGTGAAACTAGTGTAGGCTTAAATAAACTATTAATAAAAAACGGCTCGATATACTGAGCCGTTTGGTGTGGCAATAAAGTTAGGTTTAGTGTGATTTACCCTGTTCAATACCTAGTCCAATTTGTGAACGAACAAATTGCTCTTTAAAGCGCTCTCTTTCCATTTTTCCTTGTTCTGAATTATCCGTCACCGAGAATAACCATGAAGCAATAAATGCAACAGCCATGGAGAAAAGTGCTGGATATTCATATGGATATATAGGTTTTTCATGATGAAGAATGCTAACCCAGATGGTTGGTCCTAAAATCATCAGGACAACTGCGGTAATTAAACCGAACCATCCACCAGCCAATGCACCGCGAGTTGTCAGCTTACGCCAGTACATCGACAGTAAAATGATCGGGAAATTACAGCTGGCAGCGATAGAGAAGGCTAAACCAACCATGAAGGCAATATTTTGTTTTTCAAACAAAATACCTAAACCAATCGCAACAAAACCTAAGATAACAACGGTAATTTTAGAGACACGTAATTCATCTTTTTCATCTGCTTTACCATTTTTCATTGCCATCGCATACAAGTCATGGGAAACCGCAGAGGCACCCGCTAGTGTTAAACCGGCAACAACAGCAAGGATGGTGGCAAAGGCAACCGCAGAAATAAAGCCTAAGAAGAAGTTACCACCGACGGCATCTGCAAGGTGAACAGCTGCCATATTTGTTCCACCGATAAGTGCTCCAGTTGCATCTTTAAATGCAGGATTGGAACTGACTAGAACGATGGCACCAAAACCAATAATAAAGGTTAATATGTAAAAATAACCAATAAAGCCAGTGGCATAGAACACACTTTTACGTGCTTCTTTTGCATCACTGACTGTGAAGAATCGCATAATTATGTGAGGGAGACCTGCAGTACCAAACATCAAAGCAAGACCAAGGGATAAGGCGGATATTGGGTCGGAAACCAGTCCTCCCGGGCTCATAATGGCAATACCATTTTTATGAACTTCAACCGCTTCTTTAAACAGAGTGTTAAAATTAAAGCCAACATGCTTCATAACCATAACGGCCATGAATGTTGCACCTGCTAATAACAAGATGGCTTTAATAATTTGCACCCAAGTTGTGGCTAACATTCCACCAAATAGGACATATAGCACCATCAAGATACCCACGATAACAACCGCGACGTGGTAATTGAGACCAAATAACAATTCAATCAATTTACCCGCGCCAACCATTTGAGCGATAAGGTACAGTGCAACAACAACTAGAGAGCCAACCGCAGATAGAATACGAATGGGTCTTTGTTTTAATCGATAAGAAGCGACATCAGCGAAGGTATAACGACCTAAATTACGTAAGCGCTCGGCAATTAAGAATAGAATGATCGGCCAGCCAATTAAGAAGCCAATTGAATAAATCAGGCCATCATAGCCAGAAGTATAAACCAGAGCAGAGATCCCTAAGAAGGAGGCAGCAGACATAAAGTCGCCAGCGATAGCCATCCCGTTTTGGAAACCGGTAATTTTCCCACCCGCAGTGTAGTAATCAGAGCGAGAACGCGTTCTTTTTGACGCCCAGTAGGTAATATACAAAGTGAAGCCGACAAACAGTAAGAACATCACAATTGCCTGAATATTCACAGGCTGGCGTTCAACATCCCCTGTCAATGCATCAGAAAACGCCATTGATGAGGTAAAAAAGAGAATGAGTGAGAGCAATATTTTCATTTTTCTACCTCTTTTAAAATTTCTGCGGTTAAACGGTCGTATTCACCGTTGGCTCGGATAACGTAAAGCCCAGTGAGTACAAATGAAATGACAATTAGGCCGACACCAACAGGGATCCCTCTTGTGATGTATGAACCTTCGGATATCGGTGTTCCTAGCCAGCTTGGGTCAAAAGCGATAAGAAAAATAAATCCAACATACAGCACGAGCGTTATTATTGATAACAACCATGAAAAGCGACTACGTTTCCTAACCAGTTCTTTAAAGCGAGGGTTATCCTCTACCTTTTCGTAAGCAGTAGCATTCATCAGAGTTCTCCTCTGTTATACTCGTCATACTTCAAGCTGCAGCATTGTTGACTGCACCTCGAATTATTTAGAGTAAACCATCTTGTTGGGATGTATGTAAGGCCGCCTCAATGAGTTGGCCTTTTAGCGTTATGACATACTCATAGACTGTTTTTCTTCGAGTAGTTTTTCGACAACACCTGGATCGGCCAGAGTGGAGGTATCTCCAAAATTACTGGTGTCCCCTGATGCAATTTTACGTAGGATACGACGCATGATTTTACCGGAACGGGTTTTGGGTAGTGAATCCGTCCAGTGAAGAACATCTGGTGTAGCAATTGGGCCAATTTCTTTACGAACCCAATTACGAACTTCGGTGTATAGCTCTGGTGATGGCTCAACCCCAGATATTAATGTGACATAAGCGTAGATTGCTTGGCCTTTAATATTATGAGGAATACCGACCACAGCCGCTTCAGCCACTTTCGGATGTGCTACGAGGGCGGATTCTATTTCTGCCGTACCTAGACGGTGGCCCGAAATATTCAGTACATCGTCAACACGGCCGGTAATCCAATAGTAACCATCTTCATCACGACGAGCACCATCACCGCTAAAGTACATGCCTTTAAAGGTTGAGAAATAGGTTTGCTCGAAGCGTTCGTGATCGCCAAATAAGGTTCGGGCTTGACCCGGCCATGAATCGACAATAACTAAATTGCCTTCTGTGGCGCCTTCTATAGGTTCACCAAGGTTATCAACTAACGCAGGGCGAACACCGAAGAATGGCAATGTTGCAGACCCCGGTTTTAACATAGTTGCTCCCGGGAGCGGTGTGATCATGAAACCACCCGTTTCCGTTTGCCACCAGGTATCAACCACTGGACAACGGCTATTACCAATTTTTTTATAGAACCATTCCCAAGCTTCAGGGTTAATGGGTTCCCCCACGGAGCCGAGAATTCGTAATGAGCTGCGGTCAGTACCTTCAATGGCTTTATCGCCTTCAGCCATTAATGCGCGGATGGCGGTTGGCGCAGTATAAAGGATATTGACTTGGTGTTTATCAACCACCTGGCTCATTCGGTTAACTGATGGGTAATTAGGTACCCCTTCGAACATTAATGTTTTAGCGCCATTGGATAATGGCCCATATAACAAATAACTATGGCCTGTTACCCAGCCGACATCAGCAGTACACCAATAGACTTCACCCGGATGGTAGTCGAAGGTGTACTTGAATGTCAGTGTGGCATAGACTAAATAACCGCCAGTGGTATGCAGAACGCCTTTTGGCTTACCTGTAGAACCCGAGGTGTACAGGATAAAGAGCGGGTCTTCTGCGTTGATTTCTTCAGGAGGGCAGTTTGCACTGACCCCTTTGATGACGTCGTGCCACCAGAGATCACGGCCTTCTACCCAGCTCGGTGCGTTACCTGTGCGTTGGTAAACAATCACATGAGAAACCGTAGTGACTTGCGGATTAGCGAGTGCGTCATCCACATTTTTCTTTAATGGAATTGCACGGCCAGCACGTAAGCCTTCATCTGCGGTGATGATGAGCTTCGCTTTACAGTCAATAACGCGACCAGAGACAGCTTCAGGGGAGAAACCAGCAAAAATGACCGTATGTATCGCGCCAATACGGGCACAGGCTAGCATCGCGACAGCAGCTTCAACAACCATAGGCATGTAAATGGCGACAACATCGCCTTTACGAATACCTTGTTGTTTCAGGACATTAGCAAACTGACATACATCATGGTGCAGTTCGCGGTAAGTAACATTTTTTGACGATAAAGGGTCATCGCCTTCCCAAATAATCGCTGTTTGGTCACCTTTTTCAGCCAGATGGCGATCTAAACAGTTAGCACTTAAATTTAATGTACCGTCTTCAAACCAGCGGATATCAATATGGCCGGGGTCGAAAGAGGTGTTCTTGACACGAGTGTAAGGTTTAATCCAATCAACGATTTTTCCTTTTTCGCCCCAAAATCCTTCAGGGTCTTGAATCGAGCGTTGGTACTCATCGTTATACTGTTGTTCGTTTATCAGGGCATTTTTTGCAATTTCAGCAGGAACGGGATGTTTAGTTATTTGAGTCATATTATTATCTCCTTGCAGATGTTAATACTATGTCAAAAAATGGTTAACTAAAGCACGAATTTTAAATTTGTTTTTCTTTTGCGCGGAAGATCACGTATTAATTGTAATGAGATTTGCAGGATTATCATTTGATGCTAAATATCAAATTGAAATATAAGACTAAAAATATAACAAAAGGTAGATTTAAAGAAAAATAAAAGGTGGGGTTATTGGTATTAGTTACTGAATAAACGAGCTCTCATAGCGAATATAAATATCCATATATTTACTGTGGGTTTGATAATGATTTTCATTAACAGTAAAATAACTATAATAGATAGTAATTCACAAGGTGCGAAGTTACGCAAGTGTTTACCCTATGAGCCTTGTGGTAAAAATGAGAAACATAGCGGTATTTACGTCACTGGAGACAATAATATGAGTTATACATTACCTGCTTTACCTTATGCTTATGATGCATTGGAACCACACTTTGACAAGCAAACCATGGAAATCCACCATACTAAGCATCATCAAACCTATGTGACTAACACCAATACAGCGTTAGAAAAACTGCCTGAATTAGCGGGTTTAGATATCGATGTTCTGATCCAAAAATTAGACCAAATCCCTGCTGATCAACGTACGTTTGTCCGTAATAACGCGGGTGGACATTCAAATCACAGCATGTTCTGGAAAGGTTTGAAATTAAATACTGAATTAAAAGGCGAACTGAAAGCTGCGATTGAACGTGATTTCGGTAGCGTTGATGCATTTAAAGAACTGTTTGAAAAAGCCGCTGCAACCCGTTTCGGTTCTGGCTGGGCGTGGCTGGTTCTGAAAGATGACGGTAAATTAGCTGTTGTTTCAACAGCGAACCAAGACAATCCATTAATGGGTGAGGCTATTTCAGGTGCATCTGGTTACCCAATCATCGGTTTAGATGTATGGGAACACGCTTATTATCTGAAATTCCAAAACCGCCGCCCTGATTATATTAAAGCATTCTGGTCAGTTGTGAACTGGGATGAAGCTGCGGCACGTTTTGCAGCAAAAGCTAAATAATTTTATAAGATAATTTATTTACCATAAGCGTAGCGTTAATGCTGCGCTTTTTTATTTATACCCCACCCGATTGTTATCTCTATTGGCATTCTTTATGATGAAGGTTCCGTCACCAATTTATGTGGAGAGCGCCGCCCATGTTATTCCTACCCCAAGTCTTTATCGGTAAAGTCCAAGCAACACAGTCCTGTGGGCACAGTGCTATTCATAAGCAAGCTGCCGATGGGTTATTGATGTTAGGGCAATTAGGGCTTGAGGGAGACGAACAAGCTGAAAAACGCTTCCATGGCGGGCCTGATAGAGCTCTTTGCCATTATCCACGTGACCATTATGACTTTTGGGCTAATGCGTATCCAGATTTAACGGATTTATTTATTGCCTCCGCATTTGGAGAAAATATATCAACGATGGGTATGACAGAAGAAAACGTATTTATTGGGGATATTTTTGCTTGGGGTGATGCGCGCATTCAGGTCACGCAACCTCGTTCCCCTTGTTATAAGCTCAATGGGTTAACAGGAATTGAAAATTTTGCACAGATGATGCAAGACAATGGGCGCTGTGGTTGGCTGTACCGTGTCATTAAAACGGGCAATGTTAGTGAAAATGCGCCATTAACATTATTGAGCCGCAATAGTGATATCTCGGTACAAGAAGCCATTATGATTGCATTTCACGCCCCTTATGATGAAGAGTTATATCAGCGCCTTTTAAGCGCAGCAGGGTTATCTGCAAGTTGGAGCTTAACCATGCAAAACCGTTTAGATAACCACCGCATTGAAGAGTTTAAGCACCGTCTGTTTGGTAAGCGTTAATCACCAGTGAAAAGCCATTGTGCGCTTATAGCAAAGGGAGTATTTAGCCATAATCGCTTGCTAGCAATATAACGTGCGATACTAAGAATGCCTATGTCTTAGGCGTTTGTTGTATAAACTGTTGGTACCACGGGATATTCGCCATTAATTCGGGATGTGTCCCCTGAGCGATCACGTTCCCGTTCTCCATATACACAATAGAGTCTGCTTGGCGTGCAAGATTGGGCAGGTGGGTGACGATGACCCGTGTTTGCTGTTTGGCTTGAGTTATAAGGTCAATCACTGAGGCGGTATTGACGTTATCAAGGCTTGCCGTTGGTTCATCCATTAAAATGATGTCAGGGTGCTGTAGCATTAGCCTCGCAATACACAGTCGTTGCCTTTGGCCGCCAGAAAGTTGCATACCACCGGCACCAACCTCTTTCTCTAAGAACTCATGATTGGCTGTAAAATTAAGTTGTGTCAGTAATGTGCTGATAGCCCGGTCATCAATATTATCATCATCAAGTATCAAGTTTTGGCGTACGCTACCGTAAAATAAACGGCTGTCTTGTAATAAGATCCCCCGGCTAGCGCACAACACTGCTTGTGATAGGGTTTTAATATTTTGACTACCATAATTCACACAGCCCTGTGTTGGGTCTTGTAAGCGAGCAAGCAAGCCTAATAATGTACTTTTCCCTGCTCCTGATGGGCCTACAATGACGGTAAGCGTATGTTCCTTAAAAGTAAGGTTTATATTTTGCAGAATGCATTTTTTATTATCACTGTAAAATGATAATTGTTCACAGCTAACGCTATTGATGGTGGGCGCTGATGTACGATAAGGAAACACCAACACTGGAGTCTGCAAGGCTTTCTCGATTTGTTGAACTGCTTTTTTCATCTGCCTAATTGATTGGTCTAAATGAGAAAGCAGCCACATAGGTTCAATTAAGCGAGCTAATAAAACTAACCCTGCTAGCCACATGTTTAGTGGCATCTTTGCATGATCAACTAAATAAATACCGAATCCAAAGAGCGTAATAAACGCAGTTTGCACCATCAATGAAAATAATAAGTGAAATGGCAAACTTCTTCGTTGTAGCTGTTTTTGAGTTTGATATTGGGACGCTAAGGCAAGTTTAGGGTGCAGTTGCTCATGGTGAGCGCTTGAGCGACGAATTAATGGCTGGTGGAGGGCATATTGATTGAGTGCACTCACTGCTTGTTGTTCTGACTCATGAACGGCTTGCTCAAAAAAGGCAACTTTAGTGGCGGAAAAACGTAAGGATATTAATAAAATACTGATTATAAATAGTAAAATGGCACCAAAACTAATTTGATAAATTAAAGCGCCAATTACGATAGTGCAGGGTGTTACTAACCCACTGATAATTGGGTGTAATAAATGTGCGGGCACAGACATAACCTGTGAAACAGGCCCTGAAATTAGCTGATTACTGTTTGATATGGGTTGTAATGAAAGCGGTAGATGGCGAATAAGTGCCGTAGCAAGATAACGCATCACTAATCCCCCAGCAAAATAGCCTTTTTGAGTGGCGATAAATGTTACGGCTAATGCAGATAAACTAGAAAGAGCGAAAAGCGTTAATGGTACTGTGGTATGAAGGTGCCAATCTAAAATAACAACAAATAAAAATAACCCGCTAACGCCTTCTAAAACAGCGCTTAGCGCCATCCAAAATATGGCATTACGTACTGTGTACAGTAAACGCTTAAGCACAGTCATCCTCCAGAGCGCGTAAAAGTTGCTGATAGGGTTCTGACTGCATTGAAAGTTGTTGATGCGAGCCTTGTGCGATTAATTTCCCTCTGTCTAACAGTAATACGCGATCTACTAGGCCCAAGCCGCTTAAGTCATGGGTAATTAATACACAGGTTCGTGGCTCGGTATGCAATAAATTCAGAACCCGTTGTGCATTTTGTGGGTCAAGCGCGGATGTTGGCTCATCAAGCAGTAATAAAGGCGCTGGTGATAGCAGCGCACGTGCAATGGCAAGGCGTTGAGCTTCCCCACCGGACAGCTGCATATCTTGTCCTATTACGGCATCCAGCCCTTTAGATTGTTGTTTCACAAGCGATAATAAGTTGAGAGCATCAAGATAACGGTACATTTCATCTTCAGTGGCATTTGGGGCAAACAACTGTAGATTTTCACGAACAGAACAAGGTAAGGGCGGGGTGTTTTGCATGACGATGGAAACCGTACGGTTCAAACTGGTTAATGATAGCTGTGGTAATGGAACCGAGTTAAAGAGCACATTTCCTACTGTTGGGTCTAAAAAGCGAGCCATAAGCTGTAATAAAGTACTTTTTCCCGCACCTGATGCCCCGACAATAGCCATAAATTCGTTGGGAGCAACGGTGATGTTAATATTCGATAATATTGGGTTATTACCTATTTTAACGTCAACTTGAACAAGTTTGAGCTCACCTTGGGACGTGCTAACGTCTTTTTCTCCGTAATGCATATCTGGTTCAGCGAGAAGTTGGTGAATACGCTCTGATGCATTGACAGCAAGGTTTAAGGCGTCTGCGCCATGCCCCATTGCTGCAACAGGTGCAGCGATACTGCTAATTAATAAAATGAATAAAATCACTTGAGCAAGAGGTACGGGCTCAGGTAGTAATGAAACCCCTACAATTACCCATAATGAAAGCAATGTGCTGCTGATACCGACTTGGGTCAGTGAGCTCAAGGCGCCTATTTTGCTTATCCATCGATGAAAGGCGATTTCAAATTGAGATAAAGCTTGTGATGCTTTTTTTTGAATTGATTGGTTGGGGTATTGCCTAGCTTGTAGCGGGTTATCTGCGAGTTCCGCGTATTGTTCATATAGGAAGCCCATTGCCTGGTTACGTGAGGTGTAGAGTGCCTGATAGCGTACAGAACGCATTTGTCTAAATAAAAAAATAGAGGCAATTAATGGCATTAAGCAAAAAAGGGTGAGCAGTACATTTTGCCATAATAGAATAAGAGTGGCTGCTGTGGGGACGATAATTAGTTTTGTGATATCTGCGGGGGCGTGAGCGGTTAATTGATGCAACCCACGCACATCACGCTCCGCAATTTGCAAAAAACCGTCTCTACCGTGTTGGGCAAAGTGATTTAGTGGGAGTTTTTCTATTTTATCAAGAAGTTGTAGTCTAACGTGGTAGCAGAGGTGGTTATCCGTTTGATGTGTTAAATACAAAGCAAGAGTTTGGCAAATTAGCCAACTTACACCACCAATGGACGCAATAACGACCCACTCATAATATTGATGAACGGGTGTGGCAGCAACTTGGCTAATTGCTATTAATGGAATGAGTGAACAGAGGCCTGCAATAGCTTGTAAAATAAGTGCAAATAATAATGTGAAGCGATAGGGACAAAGTTGTTCCCAAAGTGCGCGGTACATGCGAAACCTCCATTGCGAATCCATCACTTTAATTTATTTCGCTTTGTTATCGTGAATTAGTTGTTTTGCTTGCCAGACTATTTGTTTTGTTTGCAGGCTTTAATTGGCCGTATTCATTTTTAAAGCGCTTTTTTGGGGTTTTTAGTAAGATGGTGATATTGCGATTGGGAATGTTAAGGGGCGTGAGATGCAATATGATTTAAACGATCTCTACTATTTTGTGAAAGTTGTCGAATATGGTGGTTTTTCACAAGCGGGTCTGGCGCTAGGGATCCCTAAGTCTAAATTAAGTCGTCGCATCGCAGAATTAGAACAAAAGTTAAATGTTTCATTGATTTATCGTTCTACTCGCCAGTTTCATGTCACAGAAGTAGGGCAAGTATTTTATCAGCAGTGTAAAAATGTGGTTGATGAAGCTGAAATTGCTCATGAATTGATATGTTCTGTTCAGTCTCACCCTAAAGGGATAATTAAATTATCGTGCCCCGTCGCGCTATTGCAAGTTTATCTCAATGAATTACTTGTTAATTTTATGGTGCAATATCCTGATATCGACATTCAAATTTTAGCAGTTAACCGACCTGTTGATGTGATCAGTGAAGGGTTGGATTTAGCTATTCGCGTGCGCTCATTACCATTGGATGATTCAGGCTTAATGATGAAGGTACTTGGGTATTCACGACGTATATTAGTGGCTAGCCCACAATTATTCACAGAGCGGGGTGAACTTACTGAACCAGAAAAGCTGGTGGATTACCCAATGTTAGCGAATACGGAGCACTCACAAAATTACACGTTAACCCTTAAAAATAGTGATGATCTTAGTTTTACGCAGCATTTTACCCCCAAGTTAGCGACAACCGATATCTTAACGTTATACCATGCGGCACTGAAAGGTGTCGGGATAGCAAGGCTGCCTTATGGTGTGGTAGAAAAAGACATTGGGTCAGGGAGTCTGGTAGAGGTATTACCGAAATGGCAGTTTCCTGAAGATATCATTCATGCTGTATATCCATCACGCAAAGGGTTGTTGCCATCAATTCAATTACTCTTGAATTATTTGGCCGATAATATTTCACCGTCGGTGAAATAAATTTCCCCGATAGCGCATTAGGCTATCAGGGAAATATTCGTCATTTATTGTGTTTCAGGAATGCGCCCAAATTTCCCACTGTTGAAATCATTTATGGCTTCATTGATTTCTTGAACAGTATTCATCACAAAAGGGCCGTAGCCAACAACTGGCTCGTCAATGGGATCGCCACTGAGCAGCAGTACTAATGCGTCTTCCGTAGCTTCCAACAGAATATTACTGTCTGTATCGTCGAGGATCATCAACTCGCCTTCGTTTAAAGCGGAACGACCATCAACAAACATTGAGCCGCGTAACATGACTAAACCAACATGGCGCCCCGCTTTGGTTGGGATACCCACAGTTTTACCTTTGTTCAGCTGTAAATCCCATACATCTAATGGACTAAAGGTTTTTGCTGCACCTATATTGCCCAAATAGTCACCAGCGATCACTCGCAATGTACCTGCATCATTGGGTAATGCAACTTTTGGTATGCTTTGGCTTTCTAACAACTGGTAGCCGGGGGCCGCTAATTTGTCTTTTGCTGGCAAATTGACCCACAGTTGCACCATATCAAGTGTGCCACCTTTTTTCATGAAGGTATCAGACTGATACTCTTGATGCAAAATACCGGATGCCGCAGTCATCCACTGAACATCACCAGGGCCTATCACACCGCCTTCACCCGTAGAGTCATGGTGAGCCACTTCGCCATCATACACAATCGTGACTGTTTCAAACCCACGGTGTGGGTGCTCACCAACGCCTCTGTTTGCTGAATTTGAGCTTGGGAAATCAAAAGGCCCCGCTCTGTCGAGTAAAATAAACGGATTAAGGTATTTCCCATGATCGTTATAGCTAAACATTGAACGGACAGGGAAGCCGTCTCCTACCCAATGGCTGCGAGGAGATTGATAGATACCAATAATTTTTTTCATGGTTTTGCTCCTAAATTGTTTTGATGACTGAATAATAAAGGAGTTAATAATGAGGGGGTAGTGGCAAAAATAGGTTTCATTGTTGCAGTAATAGAACAATAGAATAAGCACTGATAATTCTATTTATAGAACAGTGTTTATCAAAAACTGGACTACTCAGCCTTAAATCGATGAATTAATCTAAATAACACAAAAACGGAGCGGCTATCGTTCTATTTTTAAATCAAAAACAGGTTTCATATTTTATCGATTGAGAGGTTTCATCATGAGTAGTCCAGCTAATTTTAATGGTCAACGTCCTGCTATTAACCCAGAAGATGCGGTGATGTTATTAATCGATCATCAGAGTGGTTTATTTCAAACTGTAGGTGATATGCCAATGACGGAATTGCGTGCTCGCGCCGCTGTTCTGGCTAAAATGGCATCTCTTGCAAAAATCCCCGTAATAACAACGGCTTCTGTACCTCAAGGCCCAAACGGTCCGTTGATCCCAGAAATTCATCAAAATGCACCACATGCACAATATATTGCACGCCGCGGTGAAATTAATGCATGGGATAACCCAGAGTTTGTGGCGGCCGTGAAAGCAACAGGTAAAAAACAACTGATTATTGCTGGAACGATTACCAGTGTTTGTATGGCGTTCCCTGCGATTAGTGCGGTGATGGATGGCTACCAAGTATTTGTGGTGATTGATGCATCAGGGACTTACAGCAAAATGGCGCAAGAAATTACCTTGGCTCGAGTTGTTCAAGCGGGGGTGGTGCCGATGGATACTGCTGCGGTTGCTTCAGAATTACAAGGGACTTGGAACCGTGAAGATGCAGCTGAATGGGCAATGGCTTACACGCAAATCTTCCCTGCCTATCAATTATTAATTGAAAGCTACAGCAAAGCACAAGAAGTTCTAAAAAATAATGAACAATTAGATTCAGAGCGTTAATTAAAGAAATACTCACGATATTTAACTCACGAAATGAAATAAGGCTGCCTTTATCACGAATAAGGGCAGTTTATTTGCACTTAAAGTTTAAGGAACGTACATGAAAAAGTTAGCTTTACCTTTATTGGCATCTTTATTTGTTTTTGGAACCGCACAAGCGGCTGACTATAAATTAGACCCAACGCATACGAAAGCGGTGTTCTATATTGACCATTTTAATACTTCAACCAATAGCGGTGGATTTCATAATATTACGGGCGATATGACTTATTCTCTGGAAAAACAAACAGGTAGCGTGAATGTTATCATCCCTGCGGAAACATTAAATACAGGTTTACCTGCATTCGACAATCATATCAAAAGTGCAGATATGTTAGATGTTGCCAAGTACCCAACGATTGAATTTAAGTCGTCTAAATGGAATTTCGTTGATAACAAGCCTGTTTCTATTGACGGTGTACTGACAATGAAAGGCGAATCACACCCTATTCAATTAAAAACAACAAAGTTTGGTTGTTACTTCAGCCCAATTTTTAAAGCGGATGTTTGTGGTGGTGATTTTGAAGCAACTATTGATCGTACACAGTGGGGTATCGATTTCTTAGTGAAAGATGGTATGACTCAGAATGTCACTATCAAGATCCAGGCAGAAGCCATTAAACAATAATTTGTGGTAATAAGTACAAGAAAGTAAAGGATTAATCATGTTGAATTTCAAAAAAAATACCGTTGTGACATCAACACTATTAGCTGTTGCTTTAACATTAGGGACGGCTCAAGCTGCTGAATATAAAGCGAGCGATAAAGAAGGCCCAATTAAAATTGTCAATTTGGATGAGCTAGAAAGCCAAGTGGCAAAAAATATGGAAAAAGGCGCTTTTGGCTACATCCGTGGTGGTGCTGAAGATGAGCTGAATTTAAATAAAAATACGCAGCATTTTGATAAAAAATACATTATGCCACGTGTGATGCAAGGTATTGAAATTTCAGATATTGATTTATCAACTGATTTTTTAGGTATTAAACTTAAAACACCGATTATTCAGGCGCCGATGGCGGCTCAAGGTCTCGCTCATAAAGAGGGTGAAATAGCGACTGCAAAAGGTATGGCTAAAGCAGGTTCTATTTTTTCTCTCAGTACTTATGGCAATAAAACTATTGAAGAAGTTGCGGAAGTTTCGGGAAATAACCCATTCTTTTTTCAGCTGTATATGAGTAAAAACGAGGCTTTCAATGAATTTACGTTGAAACGGGCTAAAGAAAGTGGTGCTAAAGCGATCATTTTGACGGTGGACTCACCTGTTGGTGGATATCGTGAAGATGATATTCGTAATAATTTTCAGTTTCCGTTAGGTTTTGCCAATTTAGAACTATTTGCTCAGCAAAATAGCGATGGCTCGAAAACAGGTAAAGGTGCTGGGATCAGTGAAATTTATGCGCAAGCGAAACAAGCATTTACGCCAGCAGATATTCAATATGTGAAAAAATTGTCAGGTTTACCGGTTATTGTCAAAGGTATTCAATCACCTGAAGATGCTGATGTTGTGATAAAAGCTGGCGCGGATGCTATTTGGGTGTCTAATCATGGTGGTCGTCAATTAGACAGTGGTCCTGCATCTTTTGATGTGTTGCCGTCAATTGCAAAAGTAGTGAATAAACGTGTTCCTATTGTTTTTGACAGTGGTGTACGCCGTGGTTCACATGTATTTAAAGCTTTAGCGAGTGGTGCTGATGTTGTGGCTGTAGGCCGTCCTATTCTTTATGGATTAAATTTAGGTGGTGCAGAAGGGGTTAATTCTGTCATTCAGCAATTAAATAAAGAATTATCTATCAATATGATGTTAGGTGGTGCGAAAAATATTGAAGGTGTAAAAGCAACTCAGTTATATACCGACAAAGATTTTCAATAATTAAAGTTAAACTCATTGGTTAATGAAAAACGGGAAAAGTATCCCGTTTTTTGTTATAAGCAAAAGCGAAGACTAAGCTGTGAATCCACCATCAATATTTAAATTTGCTCCCGTGATATAAGCAGCAGCAGGGCTAGCTAAGTACAATACAAAATCAGCAATTTCATCAGCACTAGCGTAGCGTTTTAAGGCCATTATTTGTTTCAGACTCTCTGCAAACTCGCCTTGTTCTGGGTTCATATCTGTATTTACGGGGCCTGGCTGAACGTTATTGACCGTTATCCCTCTTGAAGCCACATCTCTAGCCATGCCTTTTGTTAAGCCAATGATGGCTGATTTACTCATCGCGTAGGCAGACCCGCCTTCAAATGGCACTCGCTCTGAGTTGACACTGCCAATGTGAATTATTCGTCCATTATCATTCATAACCGCTAATGCGGATTGGCTGGCAATAAATAAGCTGCGTACATTTAGGGAATAGGAACGATCAAATGACTCTAGAGAGAGGGTTTCTACTGAACCAAATTCAAGAATACCAATACTGTTAATTAAAATATCAATAGATCCAAACTTATCAAATGACTGTTTGATTGCTGCTGTAATTTCATACTCATTAGCACTATTGGCTTTGATAGCCATGACTTTACCGGGAAATTGCGCTGTTTCAGTGATCAATAATTTTGCATTTTCATCTGATGAGGCATAGGTGAAAGTAACATTGGCCCCGTCTCTGGCGAGTTTTTTCACAATAGCCGCACCAATACCACGTGAGCCGCCTTGAACAATAGCATGTTTGTTTTTGAATAACATAGGGTGCCCTTATTATTAATTAAATAATTTAAAATCAATAGATAAGGTATTTAATAGATAAAGATGGGGGGACTCCAGATAGAAAAATAGAAGGAGTTTGTGAAAAAAATTGATTATGTATTAATGGAAGCGCTCACCTATTGATGAGTGAGCGCTTTTTATTTGGCTAGCGTTGTGGGCGTTTAACAAAACCAATTGCTTCGTAAACTTTATCTAGGGTTTCTTGTGCACGTGCAGCTGCTTTCGTTGCGCCTTCATCCATAATTTGGTTGAGCAACGCTTCATCATTACGGAATTCATGGTAACGAGTTTGCAGTGTGGTCAACATACCGGAAACGGCTTCAGCCACAGCGCCTTTAAGATGACCGTACATTTGCCCTTCAAATTCTGTTTCAAGTTCTGCAATTTTTTTGCCAGTCACGCCTGACATAATGTCTAATAAATTAGAAACACCCGGCTTATTTTCTAAATCATAACGAATACGCGGTGGCTCTTCGGAGTCAGTCATTGCGCGTTTGATTTTTTTCACGACAGATTTCGGGTCTTCTAATAAGGCGATAACGTTGTTACGGTTATCATCGGACTTAGACATTTTCTTGGTTGGATCTTGTAATGCCATAACACGAGCACCACCACCAGTTGGAATGAATGGATCGGGTACTGTGAAAATATCACCATAAATGGCATTGAAGCGTTGAGCAATATCTCGGCTCAATTCAAGATGCTGTTTCTGGTCAATACCAACAGGCACTTGATTTGTTTGATAAATTAAAATATCCGCAGCCATTAATACTGGGTAGTCAAATAGGCCGGCATTGATATTTTCTGCATGGCGCGCTGATTTATCTTTAAATTGAGTCATACGGCTCAATTCACCGAAATAGGTGTAGCAGTTAAGCGCCCAGCTCAATTGGGCATGTTGCGGCACATGTGACTGTACAAAAATGGTACTTTTTTTCGGGTCAATGCCACAGGCTAAATAAAGCGCGAGTGTATCGAGAGTTCTTTTACGCAGTTCGATAGGGTCTTGGCGAACGGTAATTGCGTGCTGGTCAACGATACAGTAAATGCAATCGTAGTCATCTTGCATTTGTACCCACTGACGTAATGCACCCATATAGTTACCGATGGTTAATTCACCGGAAGGCTGTGCGCCGCTGAATACGATTGGTTTTTGGGGGTGCTTTAAATTTTCAGTGGGAGTGCTCATTTAGTTATGTCCTTGCTTATTTTATTTCAGATAACCCAATTGCAGGTAATAAATCAGAAAAATGTGTTAATACACAGTTCGGTTCACTCAGTGCAATAGATTCACCATAGTTATAACCGTAGGTCAGACCGACACACGGGCATTCAGCGTTTTTCGCTGCAATAATATCATTACGAGAATCGCCGACAAAAAGCAATTCTTCTTTACGTAAACCGAATGTTCCCATCGTTAAGTAGAGGGGAGCGGGATGTGGTTTCAAAGCTTTGACGTCATCGCTACCCAAGACAAGAGAAAAGTAGTGTTCAATACCTAATTTCTTCAAGAGCGGTGCAATAAATGGTGTGGCCTTATTGGTCACAATGCCCATTGGGAGGCCATATTTTGCTAGTTGCTCTAAGGTTTCTTTCACTTCAGGGAATAGTTCGCTGCCAGTTGTGACAGAAATGGCATAGAATTTATCGAAGCTAGCTCGCGCAGCTTTTTGTAACTCGGGTGTTATTTGGGCACCAGCCCAAGAAAGCGCGCGTTCAACTAAAACATCCACGCCATTACCAACCCAAATAGAGACACGCTCTTTACCTGCGGGTGAAAAGCCAAGTTCTTTTAGCATGTTGTCGATGGCTTCAGCTAAGCCATCTGCGCTGTCTACAAGAGTGCCGTCTAAATCGAAAGCTATTGCTTTGATATTCTCTAATACCATGTCAGTCATTGAGATACCTTTTGTAATTCGCTACGCATTGCATCAATGACGGTTTTATAGTCTGGTTGATCGAAGATTGCGGAACCTGCAACAAAAGTATCGGCACCTGCTGCTGCAATTTCTGCAATATTATTAACTTTAACCCCGCCATCGACTTCCAAACGGATATCATAGCCACTTTCATCAATGAGTTTACGGACTTGGCGCAATTTATTGAGAGTTTGTGGGATAAAGGATTGGCCACCAAAGCCTGGATTGACGGACATTAGCAGGATCATGTCAACTTTATCCATGACATAATCAAGGTAGCTTAGTGGAGTTGCTGGATTAAATACTAGCCCTGCAGTACAGCCATTTTCGCGAATTAATTGTAATGAGCGATCAACATGTTCACTGGCCTCTGGGTGGAAACTGATATGAGTTGCCCCTGCTTTAGCGAAGTCTGGGATGATCCTATCGACCGGTTTGACCATTAAATGAACATCGATGGGGGCGGTAATTCCATAGTCTCGCAGCGCTTTACAGATAGGCGCCCCAAACGTCAAGTTGGGCACGTAATGGTTATCCATAACGTCAAAATGCACGATATCGGCACCAGCGGCCAGAACTTTGGCAGTATCTTCACCTAAACGGGCAAAGTCAGCAGATAAAATAGATGGGGCAATGAGAAAGTTTTTCATAATTGTCTCCGATTATTAATCGTTATCTGAGAGCCATTCAGCACTAGGTACAGGGCGCTGCATTTTTTTCTTATCCGTTTGTCTAGGAGAAAGGCTATTAGGTATACCCGGATATAATGCCAGTAACTCATTAACTTTTGTCCGGTTTAATATATTTCTACTAATGGTGCGACGTACTTTTACAATATGTAACTGAGCTTGATAATACCACTCTCTTGTCATCGGGGTATCATGATTTGAGATCAAGACAGGGATTTTGCTTTCTGTTGATAATTTTTGTGCCAAAATAGCTAAGTTTTGTTGTTCAAGCGAATTAAAGGAATTCGTGTGGTACGCCGTAAAATTAGCTGTATCTGATAAAGGTGCGTAAGGAGGGTCACAGTAGACAACAGCCCCCTCTTTTGCATTGAGCAACGTTTCACCATAATGCTGAGTTATAAATGTCGCATTTTGTGATTTTTCAGCAAACCACAGTAATTCTTCTTTCGGGAAATAGGGTTTTTTATAGCGGCCGAAGGGAACGTTAAATTCACCACGAGAATTATAGCGGCATAACCCATTATAGCAGTGGCGGTTTAAGTATAAAAAAAGGACACTGCGTTTCTCAGTATCGGTCGATTGGTTAAAGGCTTCACGCATTAAATAATATTGTTCGGAAGTATTATATTCAGGTGTGAAGATTTGCTGGGCTTCTTCAATGAAAGCATCAGTATTATCTTTAACTGTATTATAGAGGTTGATGAGGTCACTGTTAATATCTGCCAGTATGTAGGAATCGTAACTGGTGTTTAAAAACACTGACCCCGCACCAACAAATGGTTCAATTAAGCAATCACCTTGTGGAAGGTGTTTTTTGATTTCTTCCACAAGGGGGTATTTACCCCCAGCCCATTTTAAAAAAGCGCGTTTTTTTTTCATGCCGTCTTATTATTACAATCGTTTAGAGTAACTGCATTTATACTCTGTCAGGACAACATAATGCGCCCGGGGAAAAACGTTGTTATTTTTGATCCTGTTTGACTTGTTTCATATTTCTAACCCACGGTTTTTTCGCTTGCACTGCAGCAGGTAAGGTTCCTATTGCATTTTTGGCATCGGTCACTGAACTATAATTCCCGTGAATAAGAACATACCAGGTTTGCCCATTACGTATCGTTTTATAGACTTTGTAATTGGCCAGCTTGTTTTCTTTTGCAAAAGCTTCCAGTGTATCAGAACGGCTTGCGCTGCTAAGCTGTAATGTGTAGCTACCTGCTGGCGCAGACATGATATTGCTACCCTGGCTACTCGCCGTTGATGTAGATTTCGCTGGCTGTTTAGTCTGCACAGGATGTTTTTGCTCAACGGGTTTTACAGGTGTTTTTTCTGGCGCCACTGGTTTGACGGCAGGTTGTTGTTCGACAGGTTTAACCGGTGGTGGCGTTAACGGTGTCGTATTTTGTGGCTGGTTAGTGCCTGGTACCGAAACTTGGCCTTGATTTAAGGCATCAACCACATCGCCAGGTATTTCGATTCGCTCTCCCAGACCATTTGGTTGAGTTTGAGGCTCTCCTTGGGTTGGCGTTGGCGTAATTTGTGAACCTGTAATTTCTTGTGGTTGCCCTGATAGCGTTTGACCTTGTGAGTTTGTCAACGATGAGGAGCCCGATAAGTCGATATTTTGTGAATTATTTGCACCCGTTGTTTGTTGCTTTTCATGCTCTGTAGGGGCTTTTAACGCTGAGCTGATAGCAATAATGAGCAGCAATAAAACTAAGACACCCACGCCGATCATGATATGTTGGCGTGAGAGTGCAATTTTAGGTTTTGCAGCAGATGATTGGCGTGAACGCCCTGTCGGTCTATCTGATGTATCTGGCCTAAGGTCATTTTGACCTTGAGGCTGGTTATCTGGTTTAAATTCGTCCATTTTCCTCTCCCGAATAAAATTTGCCTATAGTAGAGATAAAATGTCTCTTATCAGTACAACCTCTTAACGACCAAGCAGGACATTGCTGCTTATTTTTAAAGCATATATCCTTTCGTAATACCACGCTAGCCAAAGTGGTATTGATAATATGCTTTTCAGAGTTTCGTCTATAGGTGTAGGCATACCGTATAATTTAACGACTTTAGCGAACATCTACCAGTAACATTTTAAAACGTCAGTAAATATTCGGTTTTTTCTTCGTTTTATGGCATACAGGATGATATTGCCGCAATGACAGTTTGCGTATCAACATCTGAACGCATTTCCGAATGGCCGATTGTGGTAGGTAAAATTAAATGCAGTTTTCCACCCATCACTTTTTTATCCCGCATCATATGTGGAAGATAATCATCGGGCTTCATTTGTGAAGGGCCTTTGACGGGAAGTGATGCACGCTTTAAAAGTGTGACTACCCGCTGAGTTTGTTCAGGAGTAAATTGACCAAGCAATTCAGCTGTTTTTGCTGCCATGACCATACCAGCGGCTACAGCTTCACCATGTAACCAGACGCCATAACCCATATGCGCCTCGATAGCGTGCCCAAAAGTATGACCTAAGTTTAATAGTGCACGTAACCCACTAGTTTCTTTTTCATCCGCAGCAACGACTTGTGCTTTTAGTTCACAACAACGGCGAATACAGTAGGCCATCGCTTGGTCATCAAGAGAGAGGAGAGCATCAATATTCTCTTCTAGCCAGCTAAAAAACTCACTATCGAGGATAATGCCGTATTTAATGACTTCAGCTAAGCCGGAGGCGAGTTCTCTTGGTGGAAGTGTTTTCAAGCAGTTGAGATCAACCACAACAGAAGCCGGTTGATAAAATGCACCGATCATATTTTTCCCTAATGGATGATTGACGGCGGTTTTACCACCGACAGAAGAATCCACTTGAGATAATAAGGTTGTAGGGACTTGAATAAAACGCACGCCACGCTGATAGCTTGCTGCAGCAAAGCCTGTAAGGTCGCCAATGACGCCCCCACCAAGAGCGATGAGGGTGGTGTCACGGTTATGGTGTTTTTCAAGTAATGCGGTAAATACATCATTCATAATGAATAATGATTTGTATTGTTCACCATCGGGTAAAATGATGGTATCAACTTTTACGCCTGAAGATTCAAGGGCATTCTTTATCTTATCGAGATAAATAGGGGCAAGAGTTTCATTTGTCACAACCATTGCTCGTTGACCCGCAGTTAATGGCCAAAACGCCCCCGTTTGTTGATATAAGCCGGGTGCAATATTGATTGGATAACTACGTTCGCCTAGAGTGACGGTGACTTTTTCCATCTTGCTTTACCACCTTGAGTTCATTTTTGAAAATAACACCATGAATAATTAGTTTTTTTCTAATAGTTCAATGATTTGGCTGGCAACAACTTTTGCGCTTTGCTCATCAGTATGAATAGTAATATCAGCAATTTCTTCATACATAGGATTACGTTCGTCAGCCAGTTTCTCAAGTACCTCACGTGCGGGTTCGTCAACTTGTAGCAGTGGACGTTTTTTGTCACGTTGTGTACGAGATAGTTGTTTCTCAATAGTGGTCTCAAGATAAACAACGACACCGCGAGCGGATAAGCGGTTACGAGTCTCTTTGGACTTAACAGAGCCACCGCCCGTTGCTAATACAATGCCTTGTTTCTCTGTAAGCTCATTGATGATTTTTTCTTCGCGATCGCGAAAGCCTTCTTCGCCTTCAAGGTCGAATACCCAGCCTACATCCGCGCCAGTGCGTTTTTCTATCTCGTGATCAGAGTCGAAAAACTCCATATTAAGCTGTTGAGCCAACTGACGGCCAATAGTACTTTTGCCAGCACCCATTGGTCCAACCAGAAAGATATTGCGTTTCTCTGCCATGTTTTTTGGTATTACTACGATTATTCGTTAATGATTACCCGCCCCGCCAATCAGATTAGCGGCGGGACCTAAACTGAAACCTCATAAGTGATGATGTGAGATCAGATAAGAAAATTATCTCAATACATCAACCTGAATTGCAACTATATAAATATGGCACTAAGCATGCAAAGTGCCATATTTCAAATTACAGGTTTCGATATTTGAGCCGTCTATGTTGTCTAATGCCTTGTTTATCATGGTTTTTAACAGTTTTTAGCTATTAGTATTAGCTAGCTATTTCTGTTAAGTGTAGAGCAACATTAATTGTGGCTGTTTTATAAGCGACTGACAGCTTGTTCTTTAATCTACGGATAGTTAGAACACTCAATGGATAACCTTGTATGCTAAAACGACGCCAGCGTCAAATTTATCCGGTAGGTTTATGGCATAAAAAATATTTTTTTTTGTCATCTTTGACTTATTGCGTATTCAACTAGTTGAAGTATATGTGTTATTTTCCCCATATTAAATATTGATAAGTTTTGGTGTTATAAAAACAATAAGGACACGCTTATCTGTATGCTCTGCCGTATTTGTAAATAATGCCCCTAAGAAAGGGATATGGGATAAAAAAGGTAACCCCATCTCTGTTTTTTCTTGTTTTTGCTGAAAAATCCCCCCAAGAATAAGGGTTTCGTTATTTTTGATGGTGACGGTTGTGGCGATTTCTTGCTTATTGATGGCCAAGTGATGATGTTGACTGCTCGTGAGTGCCGTATCAGGCGAGTTATGGCTAATTTTAAGGATTAACTCAATTTTTTCATCACGTGCAATGGAAGGTGTGACATCCATCCCCAGTACAGCGTCTTTAAATTGTACGTGAGTTTTCTTTTCACTACTGGTGACGTAGGGGATCTCTGTACCTTGCTGAATACTTGCGGCTTGTTGATGTGAAGCAACTAAGCGAGGACTTGCAATAATAGAAAGCAGATTTTCTTTTTCTAATGCTTTTAGTTTCATTTCAAGTAAACCATCACTAAGGCTAAGAACGTTGAAGGAAAATTGCCCTGATGTTGAAGAGTAACGGTTGTAGCGATTTAAATGATTAGTGGTCAGATTTCCCCCTGTCATCATTCCCCACTCTAAACCCAATTCTTGTAATGCAGTTCGGCTGCTACTAATGATATGTGCGGTGATTTGCACTTGTTTATTCGGCTTATCTTTATGTTTTATCCACTCATCAATCAGTGCTAACCGCTCTGGACTATCTTTAATAATGAGACTGTTTGTCGTGATATCGTGATGGATAGATGCATTTTTTGATAATAACGAAGTACCTGAATGCTTTAATAGATGATGAACTTCTTCGACATTGATTGAGACTAATTTAAATATTTTTTCGGTTAGTGATGTTTTATTTGGTGTTATTGGTGCGACTACTGTCTCTGAGTTGAGGTGATTTTCTGTTGTAAAAGGTGGCGTTAGTGGTGCAAAGGGATCTCGAATCTCTTCGGCAGAGACTAAAAATGAAAATAGAAAGAAGAGCCCCACAACAATCACTTTGGGAATGTTAATTAGTGAACTATTCATTATGGTTATCATCCTTGATAGCGAGAGAGTTGTTGAATAATGAAAATGAGATGGCGGTAACGATAATCCCTTGTTTTAAATATATTTTTATATCATGGAAATGCCATTTTTGTGTTTGAGGAAGGGTAAGAAGCTGTTCTATAACGTGATAAATAGGAATGAAAGTGCCCTGAAGTTCCATGAAATAGGTATTGATATCAGTTGGTTGTAACTGGTTAAGTGTGACAGATGAATGTGAGAGTAAGGTATTTAACTGCGCAAGGGATTCAAGAGGCGCTTCTTGAATATTAACGGATTGTTTTAACAATTGAGCTTGTTTTTCAAGCTGTTGTAATGAAGGTGAGCGGTAGATGATTTTTGTTTCTTTTGCGATGGCTTCAATTAAATTCAGGTTTTCAGTATCTAATTCCATGATTTTATTTTGATTTTCCTTCCAGTGTAAAAAATACCCCATTGAGATACAAAGCGCAATTAAGAACCAAACAGGTAGAGTTTGTTGCCAAAATGGGCGATACCAAAAAGAATGTGTTGATTCACTCATCGAGGCCCCCTTGATATTTGGCTGTTAGATGTAAACGGTTTAACTGATTCACTCGGCTGATTTTTTTCAATTGAATGTCACTCAAACCAGGATGATTTTTAAGTTGTAGGCCGAGCGAGTTGATATCTTGAAAGTCATAGCTGTTAGCTTTGATTTCTATTTTGTTATTCATTAACTGTAGATTTGTTAGCCAGCTTCTGGGGGGAGTTATAGTTGAAAGATTTTGTAAGAGACCAAGTAAAAATTGGTTATTTACCATAATGTTATCTATCTTTCTTTTTTGGTTCATTAAACGATTAATTTGTGTTTGTTGATCTGTGATTTGCAATGTTAATTGTTGTATCTGTTCGTATTGCAGTTGGTTATTATGCTTTCTGTTTTTTAGGTCTTCTATCTCAATATGTTGAAAAATAAATAAAAATACACATGCTGTAATCACCGAGCAGCAAATCACAGAACAAAAAAGTAAAAACGCTCGGATCTTCTTTTTTATTTGCCGTTGGCGCCAAGGGAGAAAATTAACTTGGTATAGTTCCATCAGTTAAATATCTCCATGACGTAAAGCAAGACCAGCCGCAATCACAAAATCTCCCAGCAATTGGGGTAATTTAATATTACTCTGTTGAAAAGCTTGGCGTAATTCCCAGAGATGAGCTGCCTCAGCAGTACGATGAGTATGCTGATGGTCTGTAATGAGGTAGATAGGTGAGGCGGGAGAGGTGTTTTCTTGATCAAGAAAGGGCAGTAAATGAGAAATTGTTGGGATATCGGTATCTTGCAAATGGTTATAATTCGCTGGCTGGCTAATTGGCCCTGACCAAAGCCATTCACCTTGACGATAATGAACAACCCAACATTCATCGGGTAAACCCGCATTTCTTGCCACATAGCGTAAAGCTATGGGGGCGACATCAATAGCCAGCAGGTTGAACCCGCTTTCTGTAAGTAGGTTTTGCCAAAAAGTAATATCTGACTGGCGAGCCCCATTAAAATAAACTTGTTGCTTGATGACACGATAGTCGATAACTAGCTCTTGGGCGTGCATAGCAAAACGTTTTTCAGCTTGAGATTGTAAATACCAACCGAGTTCTGGCTGTGGTAAATTGATTTCACTTGGTAATGAAATTTGTTGTTTTATTGTGCGAACAGCGGGTAATGCGAAGGAGACAGAACACTTTTTAGGTAATTTCTGACGCCATTGTAATAAAATATTCAGTAAAATTTTATATTGTTCATGGCTAGAACTATCCGTCAGCTCGAATGGTAATTGTTGTTGCCAACATTCACATAAGTGCCAATATTGTCTGCGCCGCTTTGCAGCGACTAGCTGTATTCTATCTTGATATAGGTCGATCCCAATGTTCCATTTTGATGTATACATAATTAATTTCCTTATCATTAACAAATAAATTACGTTTTCTATTGTGCTGTATAAGCTTTATACTGTGTGTTAGTGATATCTAAACCCTCTTGTTAGTCGAGCATGGGAATTTTCCGGTGAAGTTCGTAAAATATTTTTTTATTCTTGTTTTCTGTTGCATTTTTTTGGGAACCGCCTCGATTTATGGCATGTATAAATATGTTGAAGGTGAGTTACCTGATGTAGCAACAATGAAGGACATTCGTCTGCAAATTCCAATGCAGGTATACAGTGCGGATAACGAATTGATTGCCCAATATGGGGAAAAACGTCGTATTCCTTTGCCGCTGGCCGAAATCCCTCCTTTAATGATAAAAGCGTTTATCGCCACTGAAGATAGCCGTTTTTATGACCACCATGGGATTGATCCTATTGGTATTTTCCGTGCAGTTACCGTAATGGCATCATCTGGTCACGCCTCCCAGGGGGCGAGTACGATCACGCAGCAGCTCGCGAGAAACTTTTATTTAAGTCCTGAAAAAACCTTGATGCGTAAAGCTAAAGAGGCATTTTTGGCTATTCGCATTGAGCAGCTTTTTACTAAAGATGAAATTATGGAGCTGTACCTGAATAAAATTTATTTAGGTAACCGTGCTTATGGCGTCGGGGCGGCTGCATACGTTTATTTTGGTAAGACAGTGGATGAGTTGACCCTCAGTGAAATTGCGATGATTGCGGGTTTACCAAAAGCACCTTCTACATTTAACCCGCTGTACTCTTATGATCGTGCGGTAAGCCGTCGTAATGTGGTCCTTTCTCGTATGTTTGAGGAAAAGTACATTACTCAAGACCAGTATGAACAAGCAAAAAATGAAAAAATAGTGGCTTCGTATCATGCGCCGAAAATCGATTTTTCTGCACCGTATTTAGCTGAAATGGCGCGTCAAACCCTGTTTGATAAATATGGCGAAGATGCCTATACCGATGGATATAAAGTCTACACTACGGTGATCCGTAAAGATCAGGAAGCTGCCACAACGGCAGTTCGTAATAATTTGATCGACTACGATACGCGTCATGGTTATCGCGGCCCTGCTGAGGTTTTATGGAAACAGAATGAAACCGCTTGGACAGCAGAGCAGATTGTCGAAAAATTGAAAAAAATGCCTACCTATGGTCCTTTAATGCCAGCTGTCGTCACATCTGCCACCGCTTCAGAAGCACAAGTGATGTTAGCTGATGGTTCGCAAATCCCTATTACGATGACCGGAGTGCGTTGGGCGCGTAAATTTATTTCAGATACTCAACAAGGTGCCGCGCCAAGAGCTGTAAACGCAGTCATGCAGGTGGGTGAGCAAATTTGGGTTAGAAAAGTTAAAGATAACTGGTGGTTAGGGCAAGTACCTGATGTGAATGCGGCATTTGTTGCCTTAAACCCAAATGACGGTGCAATTATTGCACTTGTTGGTGGGTTTGACTTCAATATGAGTGAATTCAACCGGGTCACCCAATCATTGCGACAAGTGGGTTCGAATATTAAACCTTTCTTGTATACAGCCGCGATGGATAAAGGCCTGACTTTGTCATCATTACTTAATGATGTGCCGATTAGCCGTTGGGATGCGGGCGCTGGTTCTGATTGGCGTCCTAAAAATTCACCACCTCGATATGATGGACCGATTCGGTTGCGCCAAGGTTTAGGTCAATCAAAAAACGTCGTGATGGTTCGAGCAATGAGAGCCATGGGCGTGGATTATGCCGCTGATTATCTGACACGTTTTGGCTTCCCAGCGGAAAATATTAACCGTACAGAGGCATTAGCGTTAGGTGCACCATCATTTACACCAATGCAAATGGTTCGTGGGTATGCCGTCATGGCCAATGGCGGGTATTTGATTGACCCATACTATATTTCGAAGATCGAAAATCATAATGATGAGGTTATTTTCGAAGCCAATCCTAAAATAGCATGCCCTGATTGCACGGATATTCCTGTGATTTATGGGGATACCGAGCGCACTATTGCGAGCAAAGGTATTGATGATGATTCTACCGAAGAAGTGACACAGTCCGACAATACGGTGATACAAGAGCCAACAATGGAGCTAACAACGGCAGCTGACCTAAATGGGAGCTCCGCTGACCAATATGCACCTCATGTGATTAATACCCCACTCGCATTCTTAATTAGGGATGCGATGATGACCAATATCTATGGTGAGCCCGGTTGGTCTGGTACTGGTTGGCGTGCAGCGAGAGACTTAGGTGGTCGGCGTGATATTGGTGGGAAAACAGGAACCACGAATAGCTCGAAAGATGCTTGGTTCTCTGGTTATGGCCCAGATGTTGTTGCTTCTGCATGGATAGGTTTTGATGATAATAGGCGTACATTAGGCCGCGGTGAAGCTGGCGCGAAAAGCGCACAACCAATGTGGGACGACTTTATGAAGTCAATTTTGGCCGGGGTGCCAGTCAAAACAATGAAGCCGCCTAAGGGGGTTATTTCTGTATCCATTGATAGCCGAACAGGTCAATTAGGTTCTTCCCGCCGTGAGTATTTTATTGAAGGAACTGAACCGAAAGAACATGCAGTTCAAGAGGTGGGTACGACAATTTCTACGGAAGGTGGGGTTAGCCAAGAGTTATTTTAACGTTATTGTTGGCTAAGTTTTCACCATTAGCACCCCATTGTTGATTTTAAACATGGGGTGTTTTCTATAGAGAAAACTAATATATCAGTGGGTTACATAGCCACACATATGATGGGTTATGGAAATAACATTCCGCTGATACAATAAAACGTATTTTTACTTAATACTTTTTAAGTAACGTTCTAGATAGAAAAGTGCGCTAATATTCCGAGCTTCGTTGAAATCTGGGTGTTCTAGTAATTCCATCATTCGAGATATTGGCCATAGTTCTTGCTGTAGAGGCTCAGGCTCATCTCCTTCGAGTTTTTCGCTGTATAAGTCTTGAGCGATAAGAATATTCATTTTACTCGAAAAGTATGAGGGTGACATTGTCAGTTTGGCGAGCTGAACAATGTGATTAGCGCCATAACCAATTTCTTCTTTGAGTTCACGCTGGGCTGCTTCAATGGCGATTTCACCGGGGTCGATAGCACCTTTGGGAAAGCCTAATTCATAGCTTTCAATCCCGACAGCGTATTCGCGAATGAGAATGAGGTTATCACCCATGATAGGAACGATAAGAACCGCTTCGCGTTTTGCGGGCCGCATTCTTTCATAGACTCGTTTTTCACCATTGCTAAATTCGAGGTCAACTGATTGAATGCTGAATAATTTTGATTGAGCAACATCTTGAATATTCAAGATTTTAGGTTTTTTTAACTCTGTCATAACGATTTCCGAACAGGATGAGTAAAATCTATTGCTAAAAGCCTATTTCATTGATTTACAGGACACAGTTTATCTAGCTCGGTCTGTATTTTGAAATCATCATACAACTATGACCTATATCAAAATAAAATGATAGATATTATCGAGTAGATAAAATGCTGTTAGTATAATCGGCTCAAACAAATAATATGGGTAAATAAATAAAACATTTTTTACAAGGTGTTGTAATTTAAAACAAAAACCACAAATAGAATAGGAATCGGCTTATTTTTAGGAAGTGTGAGGGCTGATATGCTTTTCTTATTCATTTTTCATTGGGGAAACAATGCTGAACCATGTCATTATAACGGCTATAATTGTTATTAGCCTAACTATAATGGCTTCCTTCCTATTTTTTAGGCGGGGGCGGCGTTCTGGCGTCTATCAAATACCTTCTGTTGCGTCACCATCATTTAGGAAAATGATTGATTCAGATTACCAAACCATCTCCCAGTATTTGAATTATTGCGCTGCTATATCAATAAATACTTCTCAATATCCATGGCAAATCAAAAAAAATTCAATAATTGCCACGGTTTGTCATTCATTAACGCGTTTTAACTTACGTCAAGAACAGGGGAATAGCTGGCGCTATTTCATTGATACCATTGAGGTTCAGCTCCCTTCGCAGCTTGAACCTTTTTTGCAACGCCAAAATGTCATGGAGATTGTAGAAACTGACCACTTACCCTTGATCATTTCAATGAACAGCCATTCGTTGAAGGATTTCAGTGGTGAATGGCAAACAGGTGTACCAAGCGACTCAACATGGTCTGATGCGGCGATTCAAGAACGTGGTGAACATAGTATTGAGCGATTGAAAGTTCGTAAAGAGACGCTTGAAGAGCATAGGTTACACCATTCTACAGGTTGGCTTGGCGCCGCAATTATTTGCCTGAGTTTTTTATTTGGTTATTTAACCCTCGTTTCAATTCCGTTATTACAGGAATCGGGGTTAGTGATTACCATGATTACGTTTGTTATTGGGTTACTTGTTCTCTTTCGCTCTAGGATGTTTCCTCGAAAATATCAAGATATTCAATGTATTCACGGTCAGCCAAAGCGCTGGGAACTCTATGGTGAGCTTGATAAAAAATATTCCACGAATACGTCTATTGCAGGTATTGACTTGTACTACCCCAGTCATTGGGCAAATTATTTAAAATACGAAGAGAATCAAGCTGTTAATATTGATTTTTATACGACTGGTGAGGTAGTTAAGCACGGCAAGTACCTTTCTTTGCATGAAGAAGAACGTTATTACCCATACAAGCGGTTCAAAAAGAATGTATTGATGTTAGTTGGGGCATTGTTAACGATGACTCTGATATTTGCCTATCAACTGATGGGGTTACCGATAAAACTCGGTTTTGCTTGGTTAGGTGGCACAGAGAAAATTAAGGTTGATAGCCCTAATGATCTTGTTTCTCGGCCAATAAAAATTGGGGATACATTAGTTGCCCAAGGGAAAGGGATGTGTTACCGCCCTCCAAATTTGAATAAAGAAAACCAAGCACAATTTGTGCCGTTTGATTGCTCAGGTATTTATTGGAATGATGTTAGTTTATTGACCGAGCCTCAATCGGAAGTTGTTGAGCGCTCAATAACATTGCTTGATACCGTCAAAAGCCAGTTGCATCCAGATAAAAACTCGGTAGGCGTTAACCCAAGATTACAGCGCGATATTATGAAATCAGGGATGAATATTATCTTTGATTTTTCAGCTATTATTATGGGAACAGAGCAACTGTGCCATAATTCTGATAACTGCCTAAAACTAAAAAATGCGCTGACTAACCTAGGAAGTACAGAGGATTGGCCTACTTTAGTAAAAAAAGCGTCCGCGGGGAAATTAAAAGGGGCTCATGTTTTATTACGTGCAGGCAGTGCTGAGGCCTTGGAAAACATCGTGGAAGACACCATATATGATTTTATCAGTACAGAAATAGACAGAGAAGTGCGCAAGATTAATAGTCCGCCCCCTGGCGGTGTTTTATTAATTAGTGATGAAAATAAGCCTTTAGTCGATTCGATACCGGGAATTTCTTTTAATGAGCAATCGCCATTACAGCGCTGGCAAGAGCTGCAAAGGTTATCAAATCTTCTGATCAATACACCGTTCAATATTGAAGGGGTTATTACTCGTTTATCCGTAGATGCCAATGGCACATTGCAGATTGTGTTGCATGAAGAACCCAATGCAAAAGTGGTATCTCAGTATATATGTAGTGCGCTTTTTATACTGTTTTTGTTGGTGTGTGCGCTGTTAAATGGTTCGTTGATTGTGCTACGTGTTTTGAATAATAAGAAGCGTTTGCGTAATATCACAGAATATTATGATAAATGCTTTGAGGCTAATCCCCCTCCCTATCGTCGATAGTATCATCCCGAAAATAGAGGGAGCCTCTTCTTAGTTTGATTCAGACTTATGTCGAGGAGGCCCCATGAATCAATCCACTATAGAACCTGTTCGCCTTGATAAATGGCTGTGGGCTGCGCGATTCTATAAAACGCGTGCCGTCGCCCGTGAAATGATTGAAGGCGGTAAAGTCCATTACAATGGGCAAAGAACTAAGCCTGGGAAAATTGTTGAGCTGCATGGGGTCGTTAAACTTCGGCAAGGTAATGATGAACGTACGGTTGAAATCATGCAGATCAGCAGCCAGCGCAAAGGTGCACCGGAAGCACAGTCCCTGTACAGTGAAACCGTAGAAAGTATTGAGCAACGAGAGAAAATGGCACAAGCACGTAAGATGAACGCACTTACGATGCCACATCCAGAGCGACGTCCAGATAAGAAAGAACGGCGTACTCTGTTAAAGTTTAAACAAACAAATTCTCATGAGTCGTCTTAATGACGGCCTGAGCAACAGTCAGAGCAATAGAGAGATATTATGGCAAACCAAGACTCACTCCACCGTTTTTTATTTGAACAACATTCCGTTCGTGGAGAAATGATTAGTGTTGATGAAACTTTTGAACATATTTTAGAAAACCATGACTACCCAACAGCGGTAAAAGGTTTGCTAGGAGAGTTGCTTGTTGCAACCAGTTTATTAACGGCAACGTTGAAGTTCGATGGCGATATTACTGTCCAAATTCAAGGTGATGGCCCTGTTAATTTGGCGGTTATCAACGGTAATAATTTACAACAGATGCGTGGTGTTGCACGTGTAGATGGCCCGGTTGTTGCAGGTAGCACCCTGAAACAGATGGTTGGTAACGGCTTTATAGTGATTACTATTACACCGAGTCAAGGTGAACGTTATCAAGGGATTGTAGCGATCGAAGGGGATTCTATCGAAGAAAGCATTGATGCCTATTTCCGCCAATCAGAGCAATTACCAACCCGTTTATTCATCCGTGTGGGTGAAGTGGATGGGAAACCAAGTGCAGGTGGCATGTTGTTGCAAGTTTTGCCAGCAGCAAATGACACAAGCCATGACTTTTTTGACCACTTAGTGCAACTGACGGCCACGATTAAGGGCCAAGAACTGAGTACATTGGATGTGAAAGAGGTTTTACATCGTCTTTATCATGAAGAAGATGTCACGCTATATGACCCACAATCTGTCGAGTTTCGTTGTACTTGTTCAAGGGAGCGTTGTGAAAGTACATTAGCCACCTTACCTAAGGAAGATGTTATCGATATTTTGCACAAAGATGGGAAAATTGATATGGAATGTGAATTTTGTGGCTCACACTACGTATTTATTGAATCTGATCTTCAAGGGTTAAATAATGAGCTAAATCAGCAACTTCACTGATACGATTTAGCAACCTAATTATGTGACAAGGGTGCAATTCTGCACCTTTTTTTTATAATTTTAAAGCATTATTACGTGCTCTAAGTCTCATTATGAATTAAAAAAAATTATACATTTTCAATTCTTTGATAGCAATCGCTGTTAATTAGTCGTAAAGAATTATGATCATCCGCAGATTAGTTATGTTTACCAGGAGCAATATAATGAGCGCTAAAAGCATTACCCTGAAGGAACTTGAAAAGTACGGTATTCATGATGTAGCTGAAGTGGTTTATAACCCAAGTTACGAGCTATTATTCACGGAAGAAACTAAGCCAGGACTTGAAGGTTATGAACGTGGAACAGTGACCACTTTAGGTGCTGTTGCGGTTGATACTGGTATCTTTACTGGCCGTTCACCAAAAGATAAATATATTGTACGTGATGACGTGACTCGCGATACAGTTTGGTGGGCAGACCAAGGTAAAGGTAAAAATGACAACAAACCTATGTCACAAGAAGTTTGGGCGGATCTCAAACATTTAGTGACGGAACAACTGTCAGGTAAACGTTTGTTTATCATTGATGCATTCTGTGGTGCGAACGCTGACACGCGTCTAAAAGTACGTTTTATCACTGAAGTTGCATGGCAGGCGCATTTCGTTAAAAACATGTTCATTCGCCCATCTGATGAAGAGTTAGTGGGTTTTGAACCTGATTTCATCGTTATGAATGGTGCGAAATGCACTAACCCGAATTGGAAAGCACAAGGTTTGAATTCAGAAAACTTTGTTGCGTTCAACTTAACAGAACGCATGCAACTGATCGGTGGCTCTTGGTACGGCGGCGAAATGAAGAAAGGTATGTTCTCTATGATGAACTACCTGTTGCCATTAAAAGGCATTGCATCTATGCACTGTTCCGCTAACGTCGGTGAGAAAGGCGATGTAGCTATTTTCTTTGGTTTATCTGGAACAGGTAAAACCACGCTTTCTACCGATCCAAAACGTAAGTTAATTGGTGACGATGAACACGGTTGGGATGATGACGGCGTATTCAACTTTGAAGGCGGTTGCTACGCAAAAACGATCAACCTATCTAAAGAAGCTGAGCCAGACATCTATGGCGCTATCAAACGTGATGCGTTATTGGAAAACGTGGTGGTATTGGCTGATGGTTCAGTCGATTTCAATGATGGTTCAAAAACAGAAAACACTCGTGTTTCTTACCCAATCTACCACATTGACAACATTGTAAAACCTGTTTCTAAAGCAGGCCATGCAACAAAAGTTATCTTCTTAACCGCAGATGCATTTGGTGTGTTACCGCCTGTTTCTCGTTTAACGCCTGAGCAAACTCAGTACCACTTCCTGTCGGGCTTTACTGCGAAATTAGCCGGTACAGAGCGTGGTGTGACGGAGCCGACTCCAACATTCTCTGCATGTTTTGGTGCTGCATTCTTATCACTGCACCCAACACAATACGCTGAAGTATTAGTTAAGCGTATGGAAGCAGTGGGCGCGAAAGCTTACTTAGTGAATACAGGTTGGAATGGTACAGGTAAACGTATTTCTATCAAAGATACACGTGCCATCATCGATGCTATCTTAAGTGGCGATATCGAAAAAGCAGACATGATTAAACTACCGGTATTCGATTTAGAAGTCCCAACAGCATTACCGGGTGTGGATACCAATATCCTTGACCCACGTAATACTTATGCAGACAAAGCACAGTGGGATGAAAAAGCGCAAGACTTAGCGGAACGTTTCGTGAACAACTTTGATAAGTACACGGACACTCCAGCAGGCGCGGCACTGGTGAAAGCAGGGCCAAAACTGTAATTGGTTTTGTGAGTAGGTAGTAGCAGAAAGGCTCTACGTTGGTAGAGCCTTTTTTGTTGTGAAAATGATTATTCTGCGGCTGGTAAGTCAAACAATAGAATTTCGCTATCTTCACTCGCTTTGATGGAGAGTTCAGTTTCCTGCCAAATGGCTAAACCATCGCTGGTGGTTGCTTTTTGGCCATTCACTTCAACATCCCCTTTAACGACTTGGATCCACACGACACGTTTATCCGCAATCCTATGAGTGTGTGTTTTATTAGCAGGCAATGCCCAGCGCCACAGTTCCATATCTTGATAAACTTTCAATGCGCCATCACGCGCATCCGGTGATAGCACCAATTGCTTGCCATCTTTGGAATCGAACCGTTTTTGCTCATAACGTGGCTCAATACCTGTTCTTTCAGGAATGATCCAAATTTGGTACAGATGTAGCTCTTCTTCATTGCTTGGGTTGTATTCAGAATGACGAATACCCGTACCTGCACTCATGATTTGGAATTCACCCGCAGGGATTTGCTCCATATTGCCCATGCTGTCTTTATGTTCAACAGCTCCATTGAGCACATAGGTCAATATCTCCATATCTTTATGGGGATGTGTTCCAAACCCTTGGCCTGCAGCAATAAAGTCTTCGTTAATCACTCTCAGCGCAGAAAAGCCCATAAATTGCTCGTCATAGTAGCTAGAGAATGAAAAGGTATGCCAACTGTCGAGCCATCCATGGTTTGCATGACCACGTTCGTTTGCTTTGCGTAAATAGATCATCGTGTTCTCTCCTGTACGGATTCCAACCTTGGTTGAACTCGCTCTAAATGTATTGATGACAGTTTAACCATTTTGCTAAAAGAGAAAAGTAGCTGCCATTAACCATAGGATCCAAAAAATTTGAATAAGTAGGTTTGAGATAAGTTAAGAAAATGGATAGGAAATGATGATGTGGGAATTTTAACCAATTAAGCCGTTGATGCAGATAAAAAAATAGCCAGCGCGAGGCTGGCTAAAGTAAACACTGGAAGCAATGTGAGCAATGTCGTACTTCTTACAATAGGTGACTAAGTAACCGTATTGAGGAAGTGATGATAATGATAATAGTTATCACTATCGTTTGTAAAGCATTATTTTTAACCAAAATAATATATCTTATAATTAAAACTGCAATTATATGATTTCTATGGAATTAAATATTAACCATTATTTTTCAATGGATTAAGAGATATTCGGTTAAAAGGATGCAAACAAGAAGGCATCGCGAATATTAATTCCCTTAAATTAATTAGGGTTAATAGGCAGGCTTTCTGCACATGCTGCCGCAGAGCTCCAAGCCCATTGGAAGTTATAACCACCTAACCAGCCGGTGACATCGACGACTTCACCAATAAAATATAGCCCCTCAGTTTTCAGTGACCCCATTGTTTTCGATGATATCTCATGGGTATCAACACCCCCTAAAGTCACCTCTGCGGTGCGGTAGCCTTCTGTCCCGTTGGGTTGAACTTGCCAAGCATGTAACGTGCTATGCAGTGCTTCAATTTGCGGATGGTTCAATTGCTTTAGGGCACACTCAGGGATTTGCCCTTGCGCTTGCATGATTTCAATTAGTCGTTTAGGCAATAATTTTGCAAGGGTATTTTTTAAGGATTGATTTGGGTGATTTTGCTTTTCTACCGCTAAAAAGTCGCTCAGTGAAAGGTTAGGAAGTAAGTTAATGCTCACATACTCTCCGGGGTTCCAATAGCTAGAAATCTGCAAAATAGCAGGGCCAGAGAGGCCCCGATGGGTAAAGAGAATATTTTCTTTAAACAACGTCCCATCCGCAGCTGTCACGCTTGCCGCGACCGAGATCCCTGAAAGGACTTGCAGCGCTTCTAAAAGCGGCTTATGCAGTGTAAATGGGACAAGGCCAGCACGAGTTGGAATAATCGAGTGGCCAAATTGTTCTGCGATGCGGTAGCCAAATGGTGTGGCGCCAAGACCTGGCATCGATAACCCACCCGTTGCGACAACCAGTGAGCGAGCACTTACTTGGCTCCCATTCACCGTGACTAGAAAGCCCTCAGGTGTTTTTTCGACACCAGTGACTTCACTGCGAAGTTTTATTGTTATATTCGGTAAATTACACTCATTTTGCAGCATATCGACGATATCTTGTGCACTATTATCACAAAAAAGCTGCCCTAGGGTTTTTTCATGGTATGGAATATTATATTTAGCGACTAAGGCGATAAAATCCCACTGTGTATAGCGAGCAAGTGCTGACTTACAAAAGTGTGGATTTGTTGAAATGTAATTGCTGTGTTCTGCGTACATATTAGTGAAATTACAGCGCCCACCACCGGACATCAATATTTTTCTGCCTAATTTTTTCCCGTTATCAACTACTAGCGTCTTTAAACCGCGTTTGCCAGAGTGTGAGGCACAAAATAAACCCGCAGCGCCAGCACCTAAAATAATAACGTCGAAATTTTTCACAGTAAGTATCTCTATATATGTTTGATTTTTAGCATAATTACATTGATGACCGGGATATTTTACGTCATCTCATCGGGATTGTAATGTAAAGCTTTGAGGAAGAACTGATGAAAACTATACAGGACGTATTATAATTAGAGAAATTCGTCTAAAAAAAGCAAACAACGATTATTTTCTGGAAATATCGTTAAAAAGTTTCAAAAATTCAGAATAAGTTTGATTGCTTTAATTTATTGAAAAATATGGGGTAATTGCCATGAGGTACTTTTTTGATGAGTAGTTAAATCAAAAAAAGGTTAGATTTTGCTTCCACCGCCAGCGTTTGTCACTGATAATGCGCCGCGTTCATGTCCAACATATAATGGCTTAACGTCTATGCTACATCTTTTTACAGGTTTAGAATTTCATACAGGTCTATTATTAGTTCTGGCACTGTTATTTGTGCTGGTCTATGAGGCTATAAATGGCTTCCATGACACCGCTAACGCGGTAGCTACGGTTATTTATACCAGAGCAATGCGGGCTCAGTTCGCAGTTGTCATGGCAGGGGTTTTTAACTTTTTTGGTGTCTTGCTGGGAGGGTTGAGCGTCGCATATGCAATTGTCCATCTCTTACCAACAGACCTCTTGCTTAATGTGAGCTCAGCTCACGGCCTTGCAATGGTTTTTTCATTGCTCTTGGCTGCAATTATTTGGAACCTTGGAACTTGGTACTTCGGTATTCCTGCTTCCAGTTCGCACACGCTGATCGGGGCGATAATCGGGGTGGGTTTAACCAACGCGATTGTGACTGATTCGTCTGTCGTTGATGCCTTGAATATACCGAAAATGATCAGTATTTTCATGTCATTAATTTTGTCTCCCGCTATCGGTTTTGTGATTGCCGGTTTGATGATTTTCTTTTTGCGCCGTTATTGGAGTGGCACAAAGAAACGTCGACGCATTCACTTAACACCAGCGGAACGTGAGAAAAAAGATGGTAAGCGTAAGCCACCATTCTGGACCCGTACTGCATTGATTTTGTCAGCAGTTGGGGTAAGTTTCTCCCATGGTGCGAACGATGGCCAGAAAGGCATCGGTCTTATCATGTTAGTGCTAATTGGTGTTGCTCCAGCAGGTTTCGTTATGAATATGAATTCTAACGGTTATGACATCGCAAAAACGCATGATGCGGTTGTCCACCTGCAACAATACTATGAAACACATAAACCAGCGTTAAACCATGCAATAGAAAATGCGCCTGTCGTTGCAGAAAGTAGTGATGAACCAGGTGGCGAATTCCATTGTGATAGCACGCGTACTGGCGCTATTTTAAATCAAGCTCAAACGATGCTAAATGGCATTCAAAGCTATGAAGAGCTGACGCCAGACCAACGTAACCACGCACGCCGTTTGCTGATGTGTATCTCTGATACTGCTAATGCGGTTGCGAAATTACCAGAAACAAGCTCGAAAGATGCCAGCTTACTGAAAAAACTCAGTAATGATTTGCTGTATACCGTTGAATATGCACCTCTGTGGATCATTATTGCGGTTGCTTTAGCATTATCATTAGGCACCATGTTTGGTTGGCAGCGTGTTGCTGTGACCATTGGTGAGAAAATTGGTAAGAAAGGTATGACTTATGCGCAAGGCGTATCTGCTCAGGTGACTGCAGCGGTGTCTATCGGCGTGGCAAGTTATACTGGTATGCCCGTTTCAACAACGCAGGTTTTATCTTCTGCCGTTGCGGGGACGATGGTTGTCGATGGTGGCGGTGTACAAACAAAAACCATTAAAAGCATTGCGTTAGCATGGTTATTAACTTTACCAGTGTCCATTGTGTTATCGGGTGGTTTGTACTGGCTATCGCTGCTGTTTATCTAGTCGCACTAATTTGGGCTTCATACATGAGTATGGAGCCTTTAACAGTTACATGAACACAGTAATCTACATATACAAAATAGTGATGATCGTAAGGTCATCACTATTTTTTCATTAGTCAGTCACTAATTACAATTAACCCGTTATCAATAAATAGACTAAACTCACGACAACAAGAATGCTGAGCCTGCTTATCATCATGAATTGCTTGCGGATCCGCTCACAACGCAAAATAACTTCAGGGTCATAATGTTCAAGGTACTGTTTGTTATTTATGTATCGAACTAACCGTAGTTGTTTGTTCAGTTGACCGTGTGTAGTAAAAAAGCCATTACCATCAACGGATTGATAAAGCAGAGGGTCTGAATCCCTTAAAATAGACAATAAAACACGAACGGAAGAAAAATACCGCATCATATTTAAGATGCACAAAATGCATAATGCCCAAAACAATGCAATCATACTGAACATAATCCTCTCCTTAGAACCTAGCTCAAGCTCACAGCAATTGTCGCAAAGGAAATACAGCAGAAAAATTGTACTTATACTCAGTTATTTTATTGTAGGATAAATTACTGTTTAAAAAAAGTGCAGTTAGCGCAAATTTGTGATGACTTTTTGTTTTCATTGAAGAAAATAAAACTGAATGGTTGAACTTTAGTATCACAGTTTGCGGTGCAACTTTGTTGTTTTTCTAAGCTAAAATATTTCCCATAACTCGAATTTTTTAGGGCAATATATTAATATTGTATGAATGATGTTATTGTTTTATAAAATGTTATATGTAGTGATGATTTTAAGGTTAATCTGCTTAGATGTGATCAAAGCAACACTTAATAATCACAATTAGCAGGTATAGTATTCATAAAGATGTGGTGAAGGCATAACCACCAGATAATCAGCATTCGGAAGGAGTTTACTTATGGCTTACAAACATATTCTTGTTGCGGTAGATTTATCACCTGAAAGTAAAGTATTACTGGATAAGGCTGTCTCTATGGCAAAACCTTACGGGGCCAAAGTATCTATGATCCATGTTGATGTTAACTATTCAGACCTCTATACCGGTCTTATTGATGTCAATCTTGGAGACATGCAGCAACGTATTACTGATGAAACACGTAATGCTCTGAAGGATTTGTCTGCGGGTGCAGGTTATGAAATTCAAGAAACACTCAGTGGCAGTGGTGACCTAGGCCAAGTACTGGTCGATGCCATTAAAAAATACAATATGGATTTAGTCGTCTGTGGACACCACCAAGATTTCTGGAGCAAGCTCATGTCTTCTGCTCGCCAGTTAATCAATACCGTTCATGTGGATATGTTGATTGTGCCACTAAATGATGATGAAGAATAATCCATATCACTATATTTGAAATATTATTCACTAAAAACGCTTGCTTATGCAGGCGTTTTTTTTGTTTCAAAATATGTATCTTGAGGGAGTTATTGGCAGGTCAAGCAATTTATTTTGCTATTGAGTGAAAAAAAACCTTGAATTTAGAATACAAACTAATGATATATTCAATAGGCAAACGCAAATCAACCTCACATTTCCTAAAAATAATGAAAAGAAAGAGTGAGGCACATCACAACAACTACAATGTTAAAAAGGAAGACATAGATGACACAATCACTATCTTCGTTCTTGGAGTCTGTCCAAAAAAGAGACCCTTCTCAACCTGAATTTCTACAAGCGGTGCGTGAAGTATTCACTTCCCTTTGGCCGTTCTTAGAGCAAAATGCTAAGTATCGTGACCAAGCATTACTTGAACGTTTTGTTGAACCTGAGCGTGTAATTCAATTCCGTGTGTGTTGGGTAGACGACCAAGGTAAAGTTCAAGTCAACCGCGCATGGCGTGTACAATTTAGCTCTGCAATCGGTCCATTCAAAGGTGGTATGCGTTTTCATCCGTCTGTGAATTTATCCATTCTGAAATTCTTAGGCTTCGAACAAACACTGAAAAATGCCCTGACCACATTACCAATGGGTGGTGGTAAAGGTGGCTCTGACTTTGATCCTAAAGGTAAAAGTCATGGTGAAGTGATGCGTTTCTGCCAAGCATTGATGACTGAGCTTTATCGCCATATTGGTTCTAATACTGACGTCCCAGCAGGGGATATTGGTGTGGGTGGCCGTGAAGTGGGCTTTATGACGGGTATGATGAAAAAACTGTCTAATGACACTTCTTGTGTATTTACTGGTAAAGGATTGTCCTTTGGTGGCAGTTTAATTCGCCCTGAAGCAACTGGTTACGGTTTGGTTTATTTCACCAATGCGATGTTAAAACGCCATGGCCTAGGTTTTGAAGGAATGCGTGTCGCAGTTTCTGGTTCAGGTAACGTTGCACAGTACACCATTGAAAAATGTATGGAACTAGGTGCGAAAGTGGTTACTGCATCTGATTCAAGCGGTACTGTCGTTGATGAAGATGGTTTTACAACAGAAAAACTCGCACGTTTGGAAGAGATCAAAAACAACTATGGTCGCATTGAAGAGTATGCAAAAGAGTTTGGCTTGACTTACTTAGCAGGCCAGCAACCATGGAATGTGCCTGTCGATATCGCTCTGCCATGTGCAACACAAAATGAGCTGGATGTGGATGCAGCAAAAGTGTTAATCAAAAATGGTGTTAAAGCGGTGGCTGAAGGGGCTAATATGCCAACAACTATTCCTGCAACGGAGCTGTTCCTTGAAGCGGGAGTGCTGTTTGCACCAGGTAAAGCGGCTAACGCAGGTGGTGTTGCGACCTCTGGTCTAGAAATGGCACAGAATGCGGCTCGCCTAGGTTGGAAAGCAGAGAAAGTTGACGCTCGTCTGCACCACATCATGTTGGATATCCACCAGCACTGTGTGGAATTCGGTGGCGAAGAGAAACAAACAAACTATGTTCAAGGTGCTAACATCGCAGGCTTTGTAAAAGTCGCTGATGCAATGCTTGGGCAGGGTGTGTTGTAATTCTCTGACCTCAAAACGTACGCGAAAGGGCGGCTGTATCATACTGATAATTTCACCTGTACATACGCCCTTCGCCGTTACGTTTATTCGCTACTTTTAATGCATGGATAGATATCAAACCGATGGTTTTTAGTGGTAACCGCTGATGGCGCTTTTTGTCCCGCAAGGGGCTCTGCGTAATCAGGGCGCTTAACAACCACTCTACGTTTAGCCAAAGCAATCGCAGGGGCTAACAATGAATCTGCATCATCATCTGCTCCCACTAATGACTGAAATACTCGCATTTCTTTCTTCACTAAAGCACTTTTTTGCCGATGAGGGTACATCGGGTCAAGATAGATAACATCAGGCGCGTGGGTTATCTCGCTCAGTGCTGTAATACTGGATGCATGAATCAATGACATTCGCTCTTGTAACCATGGGCCAATTTCTGCATCTTGGTAGCCTCGTTGTAAACCATCATCCAATAGGGCAGCAACCACAGGGTGGCGCTCCAACATACGGACATGGCAACCGAGAGCGGCTAGAACAAAGGCATCACGCCCTAGGCCAGCAGTGGCATCAATCACATCGGGAAGGTAATCTTTTTTGATCCCGACAGCTTTGGCAACAGCTTCACCGCGGCCTCCACCAAATTTACGACGATGGGCCATCGCCCCAGAGACGAAGTCGACAAAGATCCCCCCTAACTTAGGCTCATCTAGCTTACGTAGTTGTAAGTTTTCAGGCGTAAGTACAACAGCCATAACGGCATCAGGGGTGTGAGAAAGCTGCCATTTTTCAGAAAGTTGAGAAAGAGTGCCGGGATCGGCACCCTCTTCACAGATCAATTGGATCTCAATACGATTAGCCATGAATACCATAGCTCTTCAACATGGCATCTAATTCTGGTTTGCGACCACGGAAACGCTCAAACAGTGCCATTGGCTCTTCTGAGCCACCACGACTTAAGATATTGTCGAGGAAAGACTGGCCTGTTTGGCGGTTAAAGATGCCTTCTTCACTGAAACGTGAGTATGCATCTGCCGCAAGCACATCTGCCCATAAGTAGCTGTAATAGCCAGCGGCATAGCCACCTGCGAAAATATGGCTAAAAGCATGTGGGAAGCGAGACCATGTTGGTGAAGGGACCACAGCGACTTTATCTTTAATTGCATATAACGTTGGCATGACTTGCGCGCCTTTCGCTGGGTCATATTCAGCATGCAAGGTGAAATCAAACAGGCCAAACTCCAACTGGCGCAGAACAAACATGGCTGATTGGTAGTTTTTTGCTGCTAACATGCTATTGAGCATTTCTGTTGGTAATGGTTCGCCTGTCTCATAATGGCCAGAAATAAATTCGAGGGCTTCAGGCTCCCAGCACCAGTTTTCCATAAACTGACTTGGCAATTCGACGGCATCCCATGGTACACCGTTAATCCCAGCAACATCAGCAACATCAATTTGCGTTAACATATGGTGTAAGCCGTGACCAAATTCGTGGAATAAGGTCGTGACTTCATTATGAGTAAACAGTGCGGGTTTATCGCCAAGTGGTTTATTGAAGTTACAGGTTAAGTAGGCTACAGGATTTTGTAATGAACCGTCTTTATGCACCATGCGGCCAACACAGTCATCCATCCAAGCACCGCCGCGTTTGTGTTCGCGGGCGTAGAGGTCTAGGTAGAAGCTACCACGCAGAGTGTTGGTTTCGTCATAGAGTTCGAAGAAACGCACATCTTTATGCCATGTTTCTACATCATTGCGTTCTTTGGCGGTTAAACCATAGATACGATGAACAACTTCGAATAACCCATTTAGGACACGTTGTTCAGGGAAATATGGACGCAATTGTTCATCATTTAATGAGAATTTATGCTGTTTTTGTTTTTCGCTGTAATAGGCTAAATCCCATGATTCAAGCGTATCGACACCATAATGCTCTTTAGCAAAAGCCGTCAGTTCAGCCAGCTCATTTTCCCCTTGCTGATGAGCTCGGTCAGCTAAATCATTGAGGAAATTCAGCACTTGTTCTGGTGATTCGGCCATTTTGGTGGCAAGGGATTTCTCTGCGTAGTTTTTAAAACCTAATAATTGCGCCAGTTCGTGGCGTAACGCCATCAGTTCATCAATTAATTCGCTGTTATCCCATTTACCTGCATTTGGGCCTTGGTCAGACGCACGGGTGCTATATGCATGGCTCATCTCACGACGCAATTCTGCGTTATCAGCATAGGTCATAACAGGTAAGTAGCTTGGCATATCGAGGGTGAGTAAGTAGCCTTCTTCACCTTTTGACTCAGCCATGGCTTTTGCTGCGGCAATTGCACTTTCTGGCATGCCTGCTAATTCTTTTTCGTCTTTAATGAGCTTACTCCAACCCATAGTCGCATCAAGGACGTTATTGCTAAACTTAGACGCTATTTCCGACAAACGTGCAACAATTTCACCATAACGTTGCTGTTTTTCAGCAGGTAGGCCAATTCCAGATAATTCAAAATCACGTAAAGTATTTTCGATGGATTTACGTTGGGCCTGGTTAAGGGAATTAAATTCAGCCCCTTCTTTTAATGATTTATATGCTTGATATAAAGGCTCATGTTGCCCCATCCAAGTACTGAACTCGGACAGTAATGGCAAACATTTTTCATACTCTTCGCGCAGTTCTGGACTGTTTTTCACGGAGTGTAAATGGCTGACTGGCGACCAAACACGAGAAAGCTTATCACTGGCTTCTTCTAAAGGTTGGCACAGGTTGTCCCAAGTATATTGATCCGCTGCGCTCAGCAGGTTTTCTACTGTTTGGCGATATTCATTGAGTACGTGTTGGACTGCGGGGAAAATATCCGCGGGCTCTATAGTAGAAAAACGGGGTAGTGCGGAATCGGCTAATAATGAATTTGTCATAAAACATCCTGTGATTGCAGGCTTGTGCTCGTAGGCCAAGGCTTACTGTGTTGACAATAAAAGTTAAATGGCGAACTTAAACCCAAATATGGTCAATGTTATGGGTGATAGAACTAGCACGCCATTGCGAATATAAGAAAGTATATGGGGGCAAATGTACAAACCTCAATATCAATCTAACGTTTTTTCTTATTAACGCTTATCAATAAATGGGGTTTTTATTGGCTTTTATCAATAAAGGCAATAGTTGTAGTTTCAATGCTTTGGAAAATAATGAATTCAGTCTATAATCGTTTTCCAACCTATAGAGGAAGATCGTCGTCTCCGGTGAGGCGGCTGGATTTCAAATCCAGTTGGGGCTGCCAGCAGTCCCGGGCAGGTTCGACTCCTGTGATCTTCCGCCAAACGCAGTTTCTGAATTTCTCTCAAAGTCTATATTTTCCTTTTAAATCAATAAGATTAATCATCTCGGAGTCTGTCTGATTCTCCCCATGTTTACTGGTTTATACCCCTGTTTGGGGGCAAAATTGGGGGCATAATTTTTCCCTATTTTTTGGATGCCCCCACAATGAAGTCTTACGCCCGCCAGGTAGCGGCCTCAAGGCCAATGGTAACCCCCTATAAAATGACCGATGGAGGGGGGTTATATCTCGAGGTTAACACCAATGGATCAGAACGATTATATTGGGAAAACTCTAAAACGGTGACCAATTTTTGTTGACCACTACAACCGAAAGGTGCCTTAAGCAGTTGTATTTTTGCTGAATAAAATCAGATAAGACGCTGACTAGCTAACTGATAAATACATGGATATTAAGGCTCATTTATTATCTTATTATATAAAAATAATGTATTGTTTTTAATGAAAAACTTGCTAACATAAAACTATGTTTACCTATTTTTAAAAGGAGTCGACTATGTTTTTAAAACAGAAGCTGTTGCGCTCCATTGCCAACAGAAAAGGTACTGTGATTTTACGTTCAGAATTAGAGCATCTAGGCAGTAAATCACAAATTGGCAAAGTGCTAGCGGCACTTGTTGAAGAGGGTATTATCATTCGAGTGAGTTTAGGTGTTTATGCGAAAACTCGTTTTAATCGGTTTGCAGGTAAAAGGACGGTAGCAGCACCATTTGAGTCAGTTGTGGAGGAAACCTTTCAAAAGCTTAATGTTCAAGTAACTCAAGGACAGGCTTTAAAGGATTATAACGCAGGTAAAACGACTCAAATCCCAATGCAGCTACAAATTCGAACTCCAGGAAGGAAAATATCTCGAAACATCACTGTTTCAGGTAGAAATGTTCAATATGAAAAAAATTACGGAAGACCAAATTGCTGATATTCAAGATGCAGAGGCTGCAGGGTTATTGAATGGGCTACCTGCATTTGTTGCAGAAAAAGATGTCCATGTAACAGATGCTCTGCGTGTTTTGGCAAGCTTGCATATTGTACATGAAGCTCAGTTGAAAGGATTTGATCCTAGAAGTAAGAAAGTACCAAATGAACCCATCAATATTGATTTACCAGTTAGGTTTGTTTTCGCTGGTGGTACTTGCTTATCGAAGGCTTATAATTTAATTAACCGAATGTCAGAAGATATTGATATAAAAGTTATTCTTCAAGAAGTCCCTTCTAATTATAAATTAAAAAGAGAATTCCCTTCAGATAAAGCACGGCTAAAAGATATCCATCATCAACTTACTAAAAACCTTGAGGTTCTTGGCTTCTACCTCACAGATAAAGCTGGTGGAAATCCAGAAATTAATGATAAACATCGCCATTATAATGTTGATTTAAGCTATAAAGGGCACTTCAGTAGCGGGGGAGCTAACCCTTTGCGTAGCTGCATTAAGGTTGAACTGATAAATCGCCCCATTAATTTAGAGACTAAAAAATTAAAGATTAATTATCTCTATCAGCAATTAATAAAAGGCAATAATTACCCTGATTTTGATATCGAGTGTATTAATATTGCAGAAACGCTTGCTGAAAAAGTGTTATCACTTTTAAGACGATTTGCAATGTATTGTGATGATATTAAACTGAATAAAGCGCCGTGGGTAATGACTGAAAAAATGCATGAATATTTTTCTTGCAAAGAAAGAATATAGATAATAGTAGTATATTGTTTTTTCATAAAATAATGTGCTTGCTACCTATTTGCTGGTGGCCTTATTTTTTTGTTAAATATGCTATATTGTTGTTCATATTTTATGCATAACGTATAGACATAGTTTATGCATAACGTATAGAGAGCGGAGGCAATTTGATGAGCGACAATCTTCCTGAAGCACCACAGGGCGAATTTGTTTTGTTCCGCAGTGAAGATGGCCAAACTCACGTTGAATGCCGCTTTGAGTCTGATACGCTGTGGTTATCTCAGGCATCCATTGCTGAACTGTATGGAAAAGATGTTCGTACAATTAACGAACATCTTGTTAATATTTTTTCTGAAGGGGAACTTGCTCAAAACGCAACCATCCGGAAATTCCGGATAGTTCGATTAGAGGGAAATCGTCAGGTCTCCAGAGAGATCGACCATTATAGCTTACCTGCCATTCTTGCTGTCGGTTACCGTGTCCGTTCGGTTCGCGGCACACAGTTTCGTCAATGGGCAACGCAAACACTGGAGCAGTATCTGGTCAAAGGGTTTGTGATGGATGATGAACGACTGAAGAACCCGCCTGTCGGTCAGTCAGTCGTGCCTGATTACTTTGATGAGATGCTCGAACGCATCCGTGATATTCGCGCCAGTGAGCGACGTGTGTATTTACGGGTGAAAGATATATTCACTATGGCAGCGGATTACGAGCCTTCCAATAAAGAAACCAATCGTTTCTTCCAAACCATTCAAAACAAACTGCATTTTGCTTGTACTGGCATGACTGCTGCTGAGCTTATAGCCAGTCGTGCAGATGCTAGCCAGCCGGATATGGGCTTAACCAGCTATAAGTCGGACGAAGTTCGTAAAACGGATGTGACGATTGCGAAGAATTATCTACGTGAAAATGAGCTCAAAGAATTAAACCGTATCGTCAATATGTGGCTCGACTTTGCCGAAGACCAAGCACTGCGCCGTAAGCAGGTTTTCTTACAGGATTGGGATACCAAGCTGGATCAGTTTTTAAGTTTCAATGAGCGTGAAGTTTTGCAGGGTGCTGGTGGGATTAGTAAGAAAATTGCTGACGAAAAAGCCAAAGAAATGTTTGATATTTATGCTCAAAAGCGTCGCCAATTAAAAGAAGCTGAAGGGGCAAGGGCGAATATTGCGGCGTTGAAAGACTTATTGAAAAAAAGTAAATAAAAGAAGCCGCTTGCTAGTTTTTGCGTAATGTTTTGCTCCCTAGTCTTTTATCAGGATAACTAAGGGGTTGAAGTGGGTAAGTCACACACAAGCTTATGAATCATTCAAGCTGTTGGAAGAACAAAAATATGAAACAAGGGCAACTCATATTTTCGATTGTGAACCAAGTTTGGCAGTATTTTTGTTATTGATTGCCTCAACTCAGGACTCCCTAAAAGGATCGATTTTTTAACTAAAAAAAGAATAGTGATGTACAGAAGAATAGAGGAAAGAAATGATTGTTTCTAAAAACCTATCACTCAAAAGCCAATCTGGGGGCATTAATGGGGGTACTGCTATTTAGCCAACTCCATAAACTCATTTAATATCAACGCCATTACCCACATAGTGCGACTCCTTTGTTCCGATACCTTATTGCTTCTACAAAAGCCATAAAAGCGGGTGAGGATTGGCGACGGTTTGGGTAATACAGATGGAAACCTTCAAAGTAAGGGCTATAATCGATTAATACAGCCTGTAACTTACCGTCGGCAATATAAGGCTCTGCTAAATGTTCAGGAATATAGGCTATTCCCATTCCATCAAGTGCTGCATTTAACTGGTGTAGTGTACTATTGAAAACGAGTTGCCCATCCACTTTTATACTCGTTGTACGGCCATCTTGTTTAAATTCCCATGCATAAATAGCCCCCGCAGCACGATGGCGAATATTGATACATTGATGTTCAGATAAGTCGTTAGGAAATAAAGGCTTAGGGTGCTGTTTAAAATAGTCCGGTGAAGCGACAGCAATTAAGCGCCAATCTGGCCCAATGCGAACTGCTATCATGTCTTTATTGATATCATCGCCAATTCGAATTCCTGCATCGAAACGCTCTTCAACAATGTTTGTAAAACCATAGTCCACATATATTTCTATTGTGATATCAGGATATTTTTGTAAAAAATTATTCAATATTGGTCGAATATAAATTTCTATTTGGTCATCGGTACAACTTAAGCGAATAGTTCCTCTAGGGCTGTCTCGTAACTCACTTAATGCATTAAGTTCAATATCAATCTGTTCAAATAATGGGTGGATGGCATTCATTAGCTGTGCGCCAGCCTCTGTCACTGAAACATTTCGGGTTGTTCTTGCGAGAAGCCGGATCCCTAAGCGTTCTTCCAAAAGTCGTATTGTATGGCTCAATGCCGAAGGCGTCACACCCAGTCTTGCGGCCGCTTTTGTAAAACTTTGCTCTTGAGCAATGATAAGAAAAGCGTGCAAGTCATTCATTTTACCTTTCATCATTAATGAATTTTTCTCATAAGTTCATAAAGATTATACCCACTAATTAAATTATTACCTGTATGACATGATGATGTCCATTAAATATCGTAGGTACATAGGCGAATATAACTGATGGATAATGTCATTTTTCAAAAGCGAAATTTTCCTGAAAGAGCGAATTGGAGTGCAGTTTTTGCCATGACGCTATGTGTTTTTGTATTGATTGCCTCAGAATTTATGCCAGTGAGCTTGTTAACGCCGTTAGCGCTTGATTTTCAGGTAACTGAAGGCATGGCAGGACAAGGTATTACGATCTCAGGAATATTTGCTGTCATAACGAGTTTATTTATTTCTGCGCTGACTCGTCATTTAAATCGTAAAACTTTATTGCTCGGGCTCGCGTTCTTAATGGGGCTGTCAGGTGCAATGATTGCTTTGGCTCCTAATTATTATGTTTATATGGTTGGCCGTGCGCTAATCGGTGTTGTTGTTGGCGGTTTTTGGTCTATGTCTGCCGCGATAGCAATGCGCCTTGTACCGATAGATCAAGTTCCTAAGGCACTGGCTATTTTCAATAGCGGCAATGCACTAGCAACGGTTATTGCTGCACCTTTAGGGGCTTATTTAGGCTCAACTATTGTGTGGTTATGGGTGAGTTTACCCTCAATGCCAACTGCTCCGAATAGTCATCAAAATACGCCTCAGATTCTCAGTATTTTTAGCTTTTTTAAATACCGGGTTGTCACACTGGGTATGCTTGCTATCGGTCTATTTTTTATGGGGCAATTTACCTTATTTACCTATGTGCGCCCTTTTCTTGAGACCGTGGTAAAAGTCGATATCTCGATGGTGACATTTATCTTGTTACTTATTGGTATTACTGGATTTATCGGAACTTTACTGATTAATCGTGTATTAAAAATAGGGTTCTATCAAATATTAATCACGATTCCATTATTGATGGCCAGTATTGCTGTATCACTTATTTTCTTTGGCTATTCCACTCTTGCTGCCACCGTATTATTGAGTCTTTGGGGGTTTATCGCGACTGCCGCGCCTGTTGGTTGGTGGAGCTGGATACCTCGAATATTTTCAAATAACACAGAAGCAGGAGGGGGGTTGATGGTCGCAGTGATCCAACTTTCCATTGCCTCAGGTGCTTCGGTGGGAGGCATAGTATTTGATTTGATGGGCTATGAAAGTACTTTTGCAATCAGTGCGTTATTTCTTGTAGTTGCAGCAATACTTGTTCAGTGCACAGCAAAGGCTGAAAAGGAAACATAACCCATGGGCTGGAATATTACCAAAACAAGTGGTGATAGAGCTTTTCCAAAGAAATGACTAAAAGAGGATGTACATTATGGATCATGAACGTAGAGATTTATTGAAATTAACGGGGGCAAGTATTGCTGTTGCAGGTATGGCATCGATAATTACAGCGCCAGTATTAGCGCAACCAAGTACAAATTTCAGTGAGCTATGGGATAAAACCTTTGTAAAAAGTGATAAGGTTGAACATAAAAAAGTCACATTCAAAAATCGTTATGGTTTAGCCTTAGTCGGAGATTTATATCAACCTAAACATAGTGGTGGATTATTTTCTGCGATTGTATTGAGTGGTCCATTTGGCGCAGTAAAAGAGCAGTCTTCGGGGTTGTATGCGCAAACATTAGCAGAGCGTGGTTTTATTACTCTCGCATTTGATCCCTCTTTTACGGGGGAAAGTGGTGGTGAGCCTCGAAATGTTGCTTCTGCGGATATCAATACGGAAGATTTTAGTGCGGCTGTTGATTTTTTAGGTCTACAGCCAAATGTTGACCGTAATCGTATTGGGGTGCTAGCTATTTGTGGATTAAGTGGTATGGCTTTAACCGCAGCGAGTAGCGATTCACGTATTAAAGCCGTAGCGACGGCATCAATGTACGATATGTCTCGCAGTATTAGCCGCGGGTACCAAGATAGTTACACCATTGAAGAACGACATAAAGTGATTGATTATCTTAGCCAGCGGCGCTGGAAAGATGCAAAAATGGACACTATGCTTTAGGTTACCATGAGGTGCCATTCGATGAGGATGGCAATATTATCGAGGGGCAACGTGTTTTACCGGAGACTTTGCCAGAGAATGCACCGCCTGTATTAGCCGCATTTTTTGATTATTACCGTACTCCTCGAGGTTTTCATCCTCGTTCAATTAATTCAACAACCGCGTGGACAGCAACAACGCCTATATCTTTTTTTAATTTTCCAATGCATACCAATATTGAAATGATATCACCAAAACCAATTTTGCTGATTGCGGGGGAAAATGCACATTCTCGTTATTATTCAGAAGATGTGTACAAAGTGGCTTCAGAACCTAAAGAACTCTTGATTATTCCAAATGCTGATCATGTTGATTTATATGATAATCCAAGCAAGATCCCTTTCGATAAACTCACTGTTTTCTTTCAACAGAATTTATAAATATAGTAGCGCATTATTTTTTAGTAAAATAATGTGCTTGCTGTCAGTTACCGCGTTCGATCTGTTGGTGGCACTCAATTTCGCCAGTAGGTAATACAGAAACAGTATCTGATCAAAGGGGGGATGATTAACGGTTGAATTACTGGCTAGCGGTTCATAATCACGAAAAGTGTATTAAGAACCTTCCAGTATTCGTTAGGTATTGCAGACTTTAATTGGGATGATTTTTAACTAAAAATCAGTTTTAGCAAAACCCGTCATAACATCCAGTTCCATTTCACGGCCTAATGCCGTCATTGGATGGACGATTATTAAGCCTCGCACTGACTTTTTCAGTTTGCCAAGGTCGGCTTGTTCTTTCTTAGTGATGGGGCGCTTGAATGGCATATCTACAAGCTTTTGCGCTTCTTTGCTTAGTTTTTTGTTACGCAGCGCTTTCAGGCGAGCGATTTCAATTTCCAGTGTCGCTTTTTCTTTCTCTAGCTCTGAATGTTTTTCTACTTCACTCGTCAGCTGCATACTTGCCATCTGGTGACGAATAAGGTCTAAACGGTCGCTAAGAAGTTTAATTTGTGTTTTTTCAATTTCTTTCATTGTTCATTAACCGTGGATAAATTTCTTGCTGGCAAGTATACACTATTCTAGATAAGGGGGGAAAAGGGATACAGGCTAATGCCCATGTGAGGTTACCTTTATCGTTCATCGTTCATGCAATGAAAACAATATAACTACCTTATAAATCAATTTCCACTCAACTATTCATCATATTTCGTTTTTTATATCCTAGTGACATCATGATTAAGTTGTTGCATTTCGGTATCATCACTGACTTTTCTGACATATTATATTTAATTTTCTGGAAAATTATTATTTTTAGTTAATTTATCGTTGGTATATAGCGAAATATAATGAGGTATAGATGAGATCATAATGACTAAACGTAAATTTATTACACGTACAGAAGTTAATTCTTTATTGGATGCTACAAAGCAAGGTCGCTATCCTAATCGAGACTATTGCTTGTTATTAATGAGCTTTCTGCATGGATTAAGAGTTAGTGAGCTCACTCATATCACAATGGCTGATATTGATTTGGCGCAGAAAGTGATATTTATTAGGAGACTAAAAGGAGGGCTGTCTACCGTACAGCCTATAATCCCCGAAGAGTTTAATGCGATTGAAAAATGGCTAGTTGAAAGAGATTCTTGGAAAACAGCAGGGTCAGATTGTTTATTCATTTCACAAAAGGGAAGCCAAATTTCTCGTTATCAAATTTATCGCTTATTTGAGCAGTATGGGAAAATTGCAGGGCTTCCTGTAAAGCTTCATCCTCATATGCTAAGGCATGCATGCGGCTATGCTTTAGCTGATTTGGGTAGGGACACTCGATTAATCCAAGATTATTTAGGACATCGAAATATCGCCCATACTGTAATTTATACTGCTAGTAATGAAAAAAGATTTAGTGGTATTTGGTCGAATCAATAAGTAATTTAATGAGTTGTGTCAACATAAAGCTAACGCTAAACATAATAATATGAACTAAACATCAAGAATACCTCGGTTATTTAGGTGATTGATTTTATAAAACTGAGGTATTCTTATGCATATTAAGGGCAATGATTATTTTTAAACCCATAAATAGCATACTCAAATAATTTATTTTCCAGTCACTAAAAACAAAATTAGTTAATAATTTTATTTATTCTTTTTTTTTGAATTATCATGATTTAATTACTCAAATTAAGAGTGTCAGCAAATCACTTTCGTGGTTAACTAATTATTATCATATTTTAATCATTTTCTTCACAATAATAGTCTATTTTTGATTATCCAATAAAGCCGCTCTGTGAAACGGCACGATGTAAGTGAAATCATTTAGATGATAAATTCATATTTTTGGTTTTTGTAAGTTAAAAACCTTTAATTGATGTTTTAAAATACAGCAATATAAAATATAACAAAAAAATTAATCAATTATCAATAATAATCAATTGGATAAATAAAATACCTATGAAAATCAATGCATAATGCAACATAATAAATCAAAATGTTCAAATTACCTAATAAGTATAATTATCAGACTAACTAAAATCAAACAGCATAAAACTCTGTTGCTGCAATGCATTTTAGAGGTAATTATTAATTAATGTAAAAATTTGTCATTAACAACAAAAAGTTATCATTTATGATTTTTTTTGAAATAAAACCCACTAGTTAAATTATCTAATTTATCCAGTATAAAGTATAAATTAAAGATTTTAATCCTGACGATTCTTATATATAAAACAATTTACCTAAAACTCATTTAACGCAACATTTTGATTTATTTTGTTGCGTTTTTTTTTGCATTTCAAAAAATAAATTGTTTATTTTGCGAGCGGTTCTGATTGTTTTGCCACATTACATAAGGCTTTATTGGTGAGATATGAAAAGTAATAAATTAAAGACCAGTATAGATAGCTTTCAGAAAATACTAACTGAACAAATTGGCATGGAATTATCGCATCTTAGAAAAGAGAAAGGACTTAGTGGTAGTGATCTAGCTAAAAAATTAAATATATCACAACAACAAATATCTCGTTATGAAAGAGGAATATGTAGCATTAACTGTGGAATGCTATTTTCAATTTTATTCTATCTAGAAATTAGCCCAAGTGCATTTTTTGACAGTGTATCATTGAAAATAAATGAAAAAAACCCTAGTGCTAATTCATTTATTCATAATAGTGCATGTTTATCCGATGAAAAGGATAACTACCATTATATTTTTAATCGACAAACAGAAATTATTTTAAATTCTTTATACAGCAAATAGTTATTTTAAAAATAATAAATTCTAACTATGCCCTACATTATGTTGGGTAATCATCACGTTGTTATATATAAATGAGGTTCAAATGAAAAAAGTATTTTTAGCCGCACTAGTTTCTGCCGCTATTGCATCTCCAGCACTCGCTGATCAAGGGCATGGTAAAGTCACATTTAAAGGTGAAATCATCGATGCACCTTGCTCAATTAGTTCAGATTCTATTGACCAAACAGTATGGTTAGGCCAAATCGCTAACTCTGTTTTAGCGAATGGCGGTACTTCTAGCGCGAAGCAATTCAATATTGAATTGGAAGACTGTGTATTCCCGAAAGATGCAGATGATAAAGTGTACAACGATAAAGTGAGTATCACATTCTCTGGTTCTAGCGCTGCTTTCAACTCTAAATTACTTGGAGTAACAGGCTTAGACGCAACAGATACAACTATTGCTGGCAACGTGGGTATTCAATTAACGGATACTAATGGCGCAGCGTTAGATATGGGAGTTGCAACAGCTCAAGAACATCAATTACAAGCGGGTGATAATACATTACGTTATAGCGCTTATGTACAAGGTGCAAACGTTGCGGTTGATAAAATTCCATTAGGTAAATTCGAAGGCGTAACTAACTTTACCTTAACTTATAACTAATTGATTAGTTTAAGAGGAATACCTTTGTGTTCCTCTATTAATCACCAAATTAAGTCAGAGGTTAAAGTGAAAGGATTTATCTATTTGCGAAGAAAAGTATCTTCCCTATTTCTTCTAACATTATTTCTTTCGCCACAAATGGCTGCATCATCTCATGGATGGGGAAAAGTCACGATGAATGGCGAAATAGTCGATACTGCCTGCGCAATAGATATTGGGTCTAGGGATCAGACCATTAATATGGGGGTACTTCCAACAAGCTATATTCGTGAAGTTGGGAAAGGCCCCATAAAAGAATTCGATATTAAGCTCATTGATTGTCGTTGGGAAAAATATTCGAAAGATAATAACGAATGGAATTCACTCGAAGTCACTTTTGATGGTCCATCAGAAGGTGATTTTTTCACACTCTCGGGTGAAGCAAAAGGAGTGCAATTGGCATTGCATGATATATCGGGATATTCCATTACACCAGGAAAGCCATTACCTGCATTAGGAATTACACCAGGGACAATGATCCTGAAATATCAAATGCAATTAGTCACCAATTATCATCCTGTTAAAGCGGGTAATTACCAAACCTTATTAAGGTTCAAGGTCGATTATTATTAATTCTAAGAAATTATATTGGTGTTTTAGGGATGTTTTTTATGTTTTTTAAACAACACAAAATAAATATAATAACGACAACGATAATGATTACATTTGGGGCATTATCCGCTCAGTTATATGCTGCCGATACCATACAATTTAATACGGCATTATTTGATTTAGAAGACAAAAAAAACATTGATATTAAACAATTCTCACGGGCAGGCTATATTATGCCTGGCACTTATCCTCTTAAAGTACAAGTAAATAAAGAAACTTTACCTGAGCAACGGTTTTCATTCTATGCGCCAGAAAATGACCCTGAAGATAGCCTCGTTTGTATCACACCAGAGCAAGTCCAGCAGCTAGGATTAACAGCCAGTTCGTTGAAGCAAATTACGTGGTGGCATAATAATGAGTGCCTTGATTTACGCAGCTTACCCGGCTTTCAAGCACGAGGGGATTTATCGGACTCAACGTTGTATCTGAGTATACCTCAAGCCTACCTTGAATATAGAACAGCTAACTGGGATCCGCCTTCTCTGTGGGATGAAGGAATCTCAGGGGCTATTTTAGACTACAATATCAACGCAAGAGCGAATAAGCCTCATGATAACAATAGTAACTATAATGTGACAGCAAATGGTGTCGCAGGTGTGAACCTTGGTGCATGGCGCTTTAGGGGGGATTGGCAGGGGCGTGCTCAACGAGAAACTGGCTCGAATAGTAAAAATGAGCATGACTTTCAATGGAGCCGGTTATACGCCTACAAAGCGTTAACCAGTATTAAAGCAAAATTGACCTTGGGTGAGGACTATTTTAACACCGATTTATTCGATAGTTTTCGATTTACAGGTGTTAGCTTACGCTCTGATATCTTAATGTTACCACCTAATTTACGTGGGTATGCACCTGAAATAACAGGTGTTGCGACGACAAATGCGACGGTGATTGTTAGCCAACAAGGGCGAATTATTTATCAAGAACAAGTCGCTGCGGGTCCTTTCCGTATCCAAAATTTAAGTGATGCGACGACGGGAAAACTGGATGTTCGAATCGAAGAGCAGGATGGTTCGGTTCAAGAATATCAGGTTGAAACAGCCAATATCCCTTATTTAACTCGACCAGGTAGTATTCGATATAAATTAGCGATGGGTCGCCCAACGGATATGAGTCATCATGTTAATGGAGATACATTTGCGAGTGGTGAAATGTCCTGGGGTGTCACTAATGGTTGGTCATTGCTTGCAGGTTCACTAAATAGCCAAGACTATAATGCATTTAACGTGGGTGTCGGTCGTGACTTATTGGCATTTGGTGCCTTATCTTTCGATATTACGCATTCTATTGCAAATATTCCTAATGATAAAAAACTCACAGGTAATTCTTATCGAATAAACTATTCAAAACGTTTTGATGACTATGATAGCCAAGTTCAGTTCGCAGGTTACCGATTCTCAGAACGCAGTTTTATGACTGTAACCGATTTTTTAACGGCTAAAGATTCTGGTGAGCGTCAAGGTAGTAATAAAGAAATGTATGTGATTTCTTTAAATAAAAACTTTAGAGAATCGAGAATTACAGCGTATTTAAACTACTCGCACCAAACCTATTGGGATAAGCCAGAAAGTAATCGCTACAATTTAATGGTGACAAAAACCTTAGATTGGGGAAGCCTGAAGAATATTAATATTTCGTTATCGGCCTATCGTAATAAATATAACGAAACAAATGATGATGGCCTGTATATCTCAGCTTCAATGCCTTGGGGAAATGGTGCAAATATTGGTTATTCATTACAAGCAACACGGGATGATACCGTTAATCGAGCAACCTATTATGACAAATTGTCAGATAGAACCAATTATCAAGTCAGTGCAGGCTCAACCAACAAAGGTGGAACCGCAAGCACCTATATTACCCATTATGGTGATAATACTAAGTTAACTGCGAATGCTAGCTATATTCATAATAATTACACGTCATTTGGGGTAGGGGCACAAGGTGGATTTACCATGACTTTAAATGGTGCGGATGCTCACCGAGTCTCAAATATTGGCGGAACTCGTTTGCTGATCGACACTGATGGTGTGGCTAAAATTCCCGTATCAGACCGAGGGATCCCTATTGCATCAAATGCATTTGGTAAAGTGGTTGTTCCTGACTTAAATAGCTACTACCGCAGTAAAGTTAAAGTCGATTTAAATGCATTACCGAATAATGCCGAGGTAACGGATTCTATTGTTCAAGCGACATTAACAGAAGGCGCGATTGGCTATCGCAAATTTAATGTATTGTCTGGTGAAAAGATGATGCTTTCAATGCGTATGTCTGACGGTTCTGCACCGCCATTTGGCGCTCAGATCACGAATTTGAAAGGAAAAGAAACGGGAATAGTTACTGATAATGGATATGCCTATGTTAGTGGTATCAATCCAAATGAAGTCATGATTATTCATTGGGGTGGTGAAGCACAATGTGAAATTAATTTTCCTGAAAACTTAGAAACAATTAACCAAGGATTATTCATTCCTTGTAAACCATTATCAAATAAACGTAATGAAGCAGATAATAATCTGTAAATGAGTGATTGCTATGAAAAAATTAACTAATTTATATATCAGTACTATTTTATTAAGCAGTTTAGTTAGCGGAAGTGCGTTCTCGGCAATTGCTTTAGATAGAACCCGAGTTATTTTTAATGGCGATCAAAAAAGCGTTTCAATTACTATTACGAATAAAAATAATCAGCTACCTTATTTGGCCCAAGGGTGGGTTGAAAATATTCAAGGGGTAAAAATTACTTCACCGTTTGCGGTATTACCTCCAGTGCAGAGAGTTGAGCCCGAAAAATCAAGCCAAGTCCGTATTGAGGCACTTCCTGAAATTAACCAGTTACCTCAGGATAGAGAAAGTGTTTATTACTTTAATTTAAGGGAGATCCCGCCAAAAAGTGATAAACCGAATGTTTTGCAATTAGCGTTACAAAGCAAAATTAAATTATTTTATCGCCCTAAAAGTATCATGCTAAGCGAAACTGAAATGTTGAATAATCCTTGGCAAGAAAAAACACAGCTTATTAAACAAGGCGACCAATATATCATTAAAAACCCAACTCCTTTTTATATTACGATTATTGGTGCGGCCGAGCGAAAAAATTCACCCGTAAACCAGAATTTTAAGGCAGTTATGGTTGCACCATTTAGTGAAGAAAAATTAGGGGTTCCAAGCTCTACTGTAGGGGCAAACCCAGTATTGACCTATATAAATGACTATGGTGGCCGTCCAAAACTTCAATTTAAATGTCAAGCAAATACATGTCAGGTTGTTCCTGAAAATAAATAGAGAGGAAAATGATGATTAATCAAAAAAGCTTTTCCTTACTCTTTGGATTATCTCTTATATTTCATTCATCTGTGATATATGCGACATCAAATAATGCCTTTTATAACACAACAGGTAATTGGGATGTTGAAGGTGCAAATGGCAAAATTTTCGTTTATGGCTCATTAACGGAGAGTGCATGCCATTTATCGATGGATTCTGCATTTCAATCCGTTGATTTAGGAAATATTGAAACTGCATCATTAAAAACAATTGGTGCCCAAGGCCACAAGACGCCGATAAACATCGAGTTATTGGATTGTATCGAAACCCCAACGGTTTTGAGAAACAATAAATCAGGTAATGTTACATGGAGTATTTCTCAGCCTGGCATGAAAATTAGGTTTATTACGCCAGTTGTCCCTTTTAGACCGAATATTGCGAGAGTTGAAGGTGTGAATGGGCTTGGATTACAGATAACTAATCCTAAAGGAAAAGAAATTGCTTTTGGTGAGTACAGTGAACCTGAGCTTATTTCTACGGGGCAAAATATTTTAACTTATTATGTAGCTCCCGTAAGAATTGCAGAAAAATTACAGGCTGGAGCTTATCGAAGTGTTATTTCTTTTCAAATAACGTATGAATAATCTTAATAGGTTTTCTGATATAGCATTGAAGGTATTTATATGAATAACTTAAATTTCAATTTTTATAAATTTAAAAAAATAATACTCTCGATGCTATTAAGTTTGTTATTTTTTTCGTTACAGAGTCAGGCAAAAAATGGTCAAATCGGTGAAATTAAGATACGAGGACAGCTTGTCGCTGAAGCTTGTACAGTAAGACCGGGTGATGAAAATATCATTGTGGACTTTGGTACTATTGTTAATAAGTACCTCTATATTAACCAAAAAACGCCACTTGAAAATTTTAATATTCATTTAGATGACTGTGATAATAGTATCTTTAGAACGGTGACCGTTAAGTTTACAGGAAATGAGAATATCAACTTACCTGGCCTTCTTGCATTAGATTCTGGCAGCATGGCTTCAGGTATCGGAATTGAAATCTTAGAGTATAGTGGTAAAAAAATTCCCATTAATAGTACGACACCTGCATACAATCTAGAGAATGGCACGAATATTTTAAGTTTTAATGCGAATGTGCAAGGGGAACCTGATGCAATAAAAAATAAAAGTATTGCATTTGGTCATTTTACTGCAACCGCTATTTTTAGTTTAATTTATGATTAAGGTATCAGCAACAATGAAGATATTAATATTACTTCTCGCAACCTTATTATTTTCCCCAACTATTTTTGCGTTCCAATGTAAAACTAATGGAGGACAAGAAGTTGGTGGGGGAACACAAAGTATTTATGATGTTCCTCTCGATAATGATATTTTTGCTGTACCTAATCGTATAAATGAATTCGCGGATGTGAGTGATTTTATGACCTGCCGTAATGAAGCACCTAGTGCTTACGTTGATTATTTAAATGTGACGGGTGCTGACCTTGGTCCTACATTTAAGAATAACCCAGAATTAAAAGCGGGTGTGGTCGTACGTGGCGCTTACTATTTAGCACCATTTAGTGGTAAAGAAATTCAAGTATTTCGTTTAACCACAGCAAGTGAACCTTTACAAATTAAATTATATTTACAGGTAAATGTTAAACCAACGCCATCAGTTTTGGTAAGAAAAGGCGATTTGCTGATGACGTTAGATCTCCATAAATATGCGACATTTGTAAATAGTAATCAGCATATTGACCATGCTTATTTTAAATGGAATTTCTATGCAGGTAATGACGTGGTTGTTGGAACGGGTACGTGTGATATCAATGATAACCAAATCATCATTGTTGATTTTGAAACAGTAAATGCATCGGGTATTTCAACGGTGGGAAGTGCAAGTCGTTTTCAACGTAACGCAGAAATCACTTATAGTTGTGAAGATAATAATCTGACAGCGCCAATAAAGATGATTATTAGTGGAGAAACTTCGACTTTTTCATCTGATGCTTTACTTGTTAGAACTGGAGATATTGGTAGTCAAGGTCCTATTATGCCGGGATTAGGTGTTGAGATTTATCATCAAGGGCAAAGAGTTTCCCCTATGAATGGGCATTTCGATTCAAAAATAGAAAATGGGCATGGTAGAGATACACTAATGTTCACGCTAGTTAAAAAACCTAATTTATCTCCAAATGAATTGATAGAAGGCCAGTTTAGTTCAGCAGCTACCATTATTATGTCCACTCCGTAGCTATTGAAGTAGAGAGGTTTTTATGTGGATGAAAGCCTCTATTTTTTCGCATAAGCACATTTTAGATTAGACAAAATAAGTTAAACACGCCGAATTTTAAATTATCATCGTTAGCATATTTTCTTAAATAACATCACATAATTTCTCCATCAATGAAGCTCAAAGCCTATCCGGCCTCAATTGCTACAGGTATAATCACATAATTATCCGATAGATTTAGAGGCGAAGATGGCAAAACTCACCTTACAAGAGCAAATGCTAAAAGCAGGATTAGTCACCAGTAAGAAAATGGCGAAAGTGCAAAGAACGGCTAAAAAATCACGCGTTCAAGCGCGTGAAGCAAGGGAAGCCGTAGAAGAGAATAAAAAAGCACAGCTTGAGCGTGATAAGCAATTGAGTGAGCAGCATAAACAAATGGTGCAATCCAAAGAGTTCAAAGCGCAAGTCAAACAACTTATTGAAATGAATAAAGTTGATATTTCAAAGGGAGATATTAGTTTTAATTTCACCGATAACAACGTTATCAAGCAAGTTGTTGTAGACAAGATAACACAAACGCAACTGATCAGTGGGCGTCTGGCTATTGCTCGTTTAGCGATTGATAACAGTGATATTAACGAGTATGTGATTATCCCAGCAAGCGTCGCGGATAAAATAATGCAAAGAGATGCAGATAGCATCGTACTCAACAATGCGCTAAGCCAAGAAGAACAGGATGAAGATGACCCGTATGCGGACTTTAAGATCCCTGACGACCTGATGTGGTAATACTCGTCAAATTTAAGCCGTAGCTTTGGCGTTAAAACGGGCTCGCACAGTGAGTATTAACTCTTTCTTGGCTAATGGGATGAACAAAATGCAGTTCGCTGGCATGTAACATGAGCCGAGATGCATGCTCTGGTATTTGGCCTCCATATAAGTCACAGCCTAATATAGGGTGGCCTAATTGTTGGCAATGAATACGAAGCTGATGCGTTCGACCTGTTTCTGGAATTAATTGGACTCGGGTTACTGGAAGCAATGTGCCATTATCTAATGGGTGATATAGGCGCTCAATTACTTGATAGTGAGAGCGGGCAGGTTTGCCATTAATTTCACAAAGAGACATGCGGGGAAACTGTGCAGGGTCTTTTGCTATTGCCGCATCAATGACACCTTTATCATCAGTTAAGTGGCCACAAAGTAGCGCTTGATATATTTTTGTTACGGTACGTTGGCTAAATTGCTGGCTCAGTGCGGCATTAATTGCTTTATTGCGAGCAACTACCATCAACCCTGATGTACCAAAATCGAGACGATGAACAAGAGTACATTCTGGGAATATTTGTACTAATCGGTGATGGACGGAGTCTAGGTTTTGTGGGTTTTTTCCAGAAAGGCTGAGTAGGCCGCTTGGCTTATTAATAAGAACCAGATACTCATCTTGATAGATAATTTCTATCTCATCGTGACAAGGCGGAGCAATAAAGGTGTCGATGATTTCAGTCATTAGCCTTTCCAACAAAAAATGGTTGTTGATAATAACCAATTTTTATTAGGCAGGCGAATGCTTGCCGCTTGCATCGGGTAAATTTATCACTCAGACTAAAAGCAAAGCCGTAGTCTGCGCACGCATTGTGCTCTATACTGCGCGTTGTAAAAACTGAGTCAATAAAAGATTAATTAGGCGGTAATGGCAATGAATGGAACGATCACAACATGGTTCGAAGATAAAGGTTTTGGATTTATCAAAGATGAGAATGGCGATAACCGTTATTTTCATGTGGTTAAGGTTGCCAACCCAGATTTGATTAAAAAAAATGCCGCAGTCACTTTTGAACCGACGACAAATAATAAAGGGTTATCTGCTTTTGCGGTCAAAGTCATACCTGAAAGTAAGTACATTTATATTGCAGGTGAACGGATTAAGATTACATCAATCAAATCCTATCGTGTTTATTCGGTAGAAGTACCTGCGGATACGCATATTGATAAAGAAAATACCGTGTTATCAATTGGTGCATTAATGAATAGTATTAAACCAAAATCAGATAAACCTAACCAAATGCGTTCATTGAAAAAATTAGAAATTAGCACGTTACATGGAGCATCGTTGACATTTTCGGAAGATGAAATTGATATCGATGAGGCTGTGAAACAACTTAAATTTAAGTGATTTCTTGTAAGGTAAACAGCGTCACCTTTGGGCGCTGTTTGCTTGTCTATTTTTGATCCCATCTTTCATTTCTTTTTTTAGCATTTCTCGATACCAACGAGGATGATATTTTTAGCTAAAACGTGTGAAATTGATGTTCCTAATGAAATTATATTGGGTAATGCATCGGGTGTGACAACAGTCAGTGAAATTAAGAATGATACAGTCTCAAAAAGTTTTCCTATTGGCTTAAGAAACTGTACCAGCACGGATCAAACAACCGCTGTCGTTTATTTAGCATCTGGAAATACCTTAA
>NZ_JAMPNU010000032.1:0-62800 GCF_028479505.1 Providencia sp. PROV205
TGCATTCCACAGCAAAACCCCCACTTATACCGACTTATGCACCAAGTTATCCACAACATGAAAATAATTTAAAAATTACCGCGCATTACGCAAACGTTTGCGTTACAATTGGCTCGAAATTTCAGCATTGATTTTGTTTTTATGTTCTGAAATTGTTAGTGACTTATATATTGTTATAGGGAAAGCGGGCTAATTCCGCTTGGCTTTCATCAATAGATATAATAGGTATATAAGAAAAGCTCTTTGAGTTTTTACTGACTGATATTCGTTATTGCCTTATTTATTCAAATCCAAGGGATCTATCTCATGCAACTGCTTCGTCCTATTCGTCGTGCCCTGCTTAGTGTGTCTGATAAAACAGGGGTTGTTGAATTCGCTAAGGCGTTATCTCAACGTGGTGTTGAGCTTCTATCTACTGGCGGTACTGCAAAGTTACTTGCTGAGTCAGGATTAAACGTAACTGAAGTTTCAGATTACACAGGGTTTCCTGAAATGATGGATGGCCGAGTGAAAACATTGCACCCGAAAGTGCATGGCGGAATTTTAGGACGTCGCGGTACAGATGATGCCATCATGCAACAACATGACATCGCGCCTATCGATATGGTTGTTGTTAATCTATACCCATTTGCCCAAACCGTGGCAAAACCAAATTGCACCCTTGAAGATGCTGTAGAGAATATTGATATCGGAGGCCCAACCATGGTGCGCTCCGCGGCTAAAAATCATAAAGATGTCGCAATTGTGGTAAATAGTAATGACTATCAAACCATCATTGATGAGATGGATAATCACGAAAACTCGCTAAATTGGTCGACTCGGTTTGACCTCGCAATAAAAGCTTTCGAGCACACTGCGGCTTATGACAGCATGATTGCGAATTACTTTGGTGAATTAGTTGCCCCTTATTATGGCGATACAACTCAGCCTTCCGGCCGCTTTCCTCGCACCTTGAATTTAAACTTTATAAAAAAACAAGATATGCGTTATGGAGAAAACAGCCATCAAGATGCGGCTTTTTATATAGAAGAAAGCCCAAAAGAAGCTTCTATTGCAACTGCACAGCAGATCCAAGGTAAAGCCCTGTCTTATAATAATATCGCTGATACCGATGCAGCTCTTGAATGTGTTAAATCATTCGAAGAACCTGCTTGTGTAATTGTCAAACATGCAAACCCTTGTGGTGTCGCTATCGGTGATTCTATTCATACAGCTTATGATAACGCATTCAAAACTGACCCAACCTCTGCTTTTGGTGGCATTATCGCTTTTAACCGTCAATTAGATAAAGAGACCGCTCAAGCGATTATTGAACGCCAGTTTGTGGAAGTCATTATTGCGCCTTCTGTTGCTAAAGATGCATTGCCTATTCTTGAGACTAAACAAAACGTCCGCGTACTTGAATGTGGCGAATGGAGCAAACCCGTTGCAGGTTTAGACTTTAAACGCGTGAATGGCGGTTTATTAGTGCAAGACCGTGACTTAGGAATGGTTGAAAAAGAAGAACTTCGCGTTGTAACTAAGCGCCAACCAACTGAACGCGAGCTAAAAGATGCGTTATTCTGCTGGAAAGTCGCGAAATTTGTAAAATCCAATGCAATCGTTTATGCCAAAAATGATATGACTATCGGTATTGGCGCAGGGCAAATGAGCCGTGTGTATTCTGCAAAAATTGCAGGTATTAAAGCCGCAGATGAAGGTTTAGAAGTCGCTGGCTGTGCGATGGCCTCAGATGCCTTTTTCCCATTCCGCGATGGTATTGATGCCGCGGCAGCTGTTGGCGTAACTTGTGTTATCCAACCTGGTGGTTCTATTCGCGATGATGAAGTGATTGCAGCCGCAAATGAACATGGTATTGCCATGCTTTTCACTAATATGCGTCATTTCCGTCACTAATTATTAGGAGCCTAGTCATGAATATTTTAATTATTGGTGGTGGTGGTCGTGAACATGCATTGGCATGGAAAGCTGCGCAATCACCTTTAGCGGAAAAAGTCTATGTTGCCCCAGGTAATGCAGGAACAGCATTAGAACCTACACTCGAAAACGTGAATATTTCGGCAACTGATATTGATGGGCTGCTCCAATTTGCTAAAGAAAAACAAATTGATTTAACGATTGTAGGCCCTGAAGCACCATTAGTTATTGGTGTTGTTGATGCATTTAAGGCTGCCGGTTTAACTATTTTTGGCCCAACCCAAGGTGCTGCACAGCTTGAGGGTTCAAAAGCATTTACCAAAGATTTTTTAGCTCGTCACAATATTCCAACTGCCGCTTATGAAAATTTTACTGAGATAGAGCCCGCTTTGGCTTACTTAGATAAAGTCGGTGCGCCTATTGTGATTAAGGCTGACGGCCTTGCCGCGGGGAAAGGCGTTATCGTTGCCATGACCCTACAAGAAGCAAAAGAAGCTGTTCACGATATGTTAGCGGGAAATGCCTTTGGCGATGCAGGGCATCGTATCGTTATTGAAGAGTTTCTCGATGGTGAAGAGGCGAGTTTCATCGTTATGGTAGATGGTGAAAATGTCATTCCAATGGCGACTAGCCAAGACCATAAACGTGTCGGTGATGGTGATACTGGTCTAAATACAGGTGGAATGGGTGCTTACTCTCCCGCCCCTGTCGTGACCGATGAAATACACCAGCGTGTGATGGAACAAGTCATTTACCCTACGGTTAAAGGCATGGACCAAGAAGGAAACCGCTATCAAGGCTTCTTATATGCAGGTTTAATGATTGATAAAGCAGGTAACCCAAAGGTTATCGAATTCAACTGCCGTTTTGGCGACCCTGAAACTCAACCTATTATGATGCGCTTGCAATCGGACTTAGTCGCTTTATGTTTAGCCGGTGCGAAAGGTGAGCTGGCAGGTAAAGATTCATTATGGGATGAGCGCCCTGCTCTAGGGGTAGTTATTGCCGCGGGTGGTTACCCAGGTGATTACCGCAATGGCGATGTGATTTCAGGTTTACCAACCACTGAAGCCACTGATAGCAAGGTTTTCCACGCAGGCACTCGCTTGAAAAATGGTGATGTAGTCACTGCCGGTGGGCGTGTGTTGTGTGTCACTGCGTTAGGCGATGATATCGCTAAAGCGCAAACCAAAGCTTATGAAGTGGCAAAAAACATTCACTGGGATGATAACTTTTACCGCAACGACATCGGCTACCGTGCTATCGCTCGTATAAAATAATACAAAGTACTAAACCATTCCCTAAGCTGATAAGAGGAAACTTTTATCAGCTTTTTTATTGTTGTTTGTACTATCAAACAAGCACTCTAAGGATTTCTGTTCGTAGCTAGACGACAAGGTGACTAGGCTAAGTCACCGCGGCCAACAATGCTGAAGGTCGAAAGGCTACGAGTTGACGAGCAAAAATATCGGCTCTAAGTATTTCAATTCAGAGCTAGGCGGCAAACGAAGATATCTTAGGGAGCATACATAAGTATGTGACCTAAGTAGCTGAGAGCAGCCAACAACGTTATGGATTGAAAGACGACGAGCGGTGATATTACAACGAATCTTTAGAAGGCTGCCAGCGGCAAAAATCGGTATCCGCCACCATCAAAAGCTGATTCCCCTCTGAAGACTCCAACCACGCTAAATTTAACTGGGAATGCCACACTTTCGCACGGCTCTGTAACCAATTTTCAGCATAGGGCTCGAAGGTTACTTCTCGCACATCACCTTCACAAGTCGTCACTTTGCCTTGTTGCCAACGTCCTTGGTAAAGTTTAACGCCTCCGACAATAAGGGCGGTGTTTGTCTCAAGTACTCGTTCAGCTTCAAAGCGCCAACGCGTGATGTCATCCGTTGAAAGTGGTGTTTTATGGCCATCTTGGGCACGCTGCATAAAAACAACGTCATTGTTTTTATCGAAGCGTAATTGTTCGGTGATATCACCATTTTTTTGGTTCAAGATTTGGCTGCGAATTTGCCAGAGTTTACCGGAGCGGTATTCGAAGAAATTAACGGAAGTGTCTGTGCCTTTATAGGGGCTATAAACCACCATTAAGACAAGAGGTTGGCTTTGTGCATTATTCAGCCGCCACATACGAATGACGCCATCATCAGCAATAAAACCACTTGCACTAAACTCAGGAAGTTTTGGTGCATTAGAAGAACAGGCGCTTAGCATTGAGATGGCTCCCAATACCAGCACCCCTTTTTGAATAAACAAAAGGGGGAGTTTTTTACCCCCTCTGGTAATTCGTCTGTACAATGTTCTTATTTTACAGCTTCTTTCAGTGCTTTACCGGCAGAGAAAGCAGGTACAGTTGTAGCAGGAATTTGGATTTCTGCTTTAGTTTGTGGGTTACGACCAGTACGTGCAGCACGATGGCTAACTTTAAAAGTACCGAAACCGACCAGTTGGACTTGCTCGCCTTTTTTCAGCGTTTCAGAAATAGCATTCAGAGTAGATTCTAATGCTGCTTTTGCCTGAACTTTGGTCAGGTCCGCTGATTCTGCGATAGCATCAACTAATTCAGTCTTATTCATAAATTATCCTTACACAGTGTGTTTATCGTTTGCAAAGCATCGAGTGCGTCGGATATGCCAAATTGACAGCCCCTGATACACGCCCCCGATAGCCACTTCTTCTCGCCCCTAAATGTAGACCAGAGTAGGGGCAAATGTGAAGTCTTAGTACTCAGCATTACTGCGTCAAGTCACGTTTTCGATAATGAAAATGCAAAAATCAGCTTAAAGTAATACCTATGTTGCTCACCCCCGCTTCGCGGAGGTCAGATTTTAATCCTTTAATTAACTCTAAGTCGCGCTCTTCACAAGCTGCCAGTAAGCGGAAAATGTCCCACTGGATATCCCACTCTTCTTCAACGGCCGGGATTTCTTTGAGTTCTTCTTCTGTCATTTCCCGCCCTGCTTGAGTCATTTCGAGCATGGCAACCGTACGAATGGATGCTTCGCTAACCAATATCGCGTGTTCGAGGGTTTCACCACTCAATTTCGAATGAATAATTTCACCCAATGCAATACAGGCATCAATAGCTGGATACACACCATACATATCAAAATCATCCGCTGATGGGATAATTTCTTCTAATTTTTCTAACTGACTGTCGAAATTGACTTTGCTATCTTTAATGACCAAAGTTTCCCAAACTAAATCAAGGATGGAACGATAAACTTTTGCATCGGCAAATTCAGTTTGCAGACAAAACATCTGAAAGTTGGGATACATTCTTTCACATAAGCTTGCCATGAAAGTTGTATGTTGCCAGCTTTCTAATTTTTCCAACCTCAAATGAATGGGATTTCTTAACATAATTTCTGACTCATCAATCTTAATACTTCGCAGTTTACCTGAAAATCTGTCAATGCCACATATTTTGCTGATAATTAGCTGATTTTCTCATTCATTCGCTTAAAAAACGTTCGATTTGATGCAATTCCGTCAGCAAAACGTGTTGGTTCAGGCAACCTATAACCCTTTAGACACTGCCCAACCCACTCTAAGGAAGATGAAAAACCGACTTTATGTCCCGGAGAAACATATAATGGTTTGCAGCGTTTTTTACTCCGCAGCACCCAACCGAGTTGATTTTCACCTGCCATTAACGGCTGAACACTTTCGGGTTCTTCACTTAACTCATCTGCATCACCACATAAACGGCTTTTTGCAACACCAATTGTGGCAACATTCGCTTGTAACCCAAAATGGCAGGCAACACCAAACCGCCGTGGGTGTGCAATCCCTTGTCCATCCACAAGCACTAATTCAGGTTTGTTTTGTATTTTTCCCCACGCAGCCATTAGTCCAGGCACTTCACGAAAAGAAAGTAACCCCGGTATATAAGGTAATTGCGTCGGTATTCGAGCTATTTGATACTCAACAAGTTCTAACTGTGGCCAAGATAGTACAGCCACCACAGCTCTCGTAATCTCACCTTGCTGTTCAAAGCCCACATCAGCCCCACCAATCAGTTTGAGGGGTGGAAATTCGTCATGCAAAATGATTTTTGAGGCTTGGCTAGTTTGTTCTGTTCGTAACTGTTGGGTATCTAAAACCATCATGCGTCCATTGCTTATGATATTTAATTATTCTTAATCATAGATGATAATGGTGTACTTACAAGATCCTATAAATACACCACAAATCAAGAAGATCAATAAACGATAATTATTGATGATATTGGCGGGATAAACGGTGAACAGCATCCACAAATGCACCTGCATGCTCCGGTGGAACATCCTGATGAATACCATGACCTAAATTGAATACGTGCCCTTCACCTTGGCCGAAGCCTGATAGAATATTTTGTACTTCTTCTTCTATTCGCGCAGGAGGTGCATACAACATGGATGGATCCATATTTCCTTGCAGGGCAACTTTATCACCAACACGACGACGAGCATCGGCAATTTCAGTCGTCCAATCAAGGCCTAATGCATCACAACCCGTTGCTGCCATTTCTTCTAACCACTGACCGCCACCTTTAGTAAATAAGGTGACAGGAACACGGCGACCATCATTTTCACGAATTAAGCCATCAATAATTTTATGCATATAATTCAGTGAAAACTGTAAATAATCACGCTTAGTTAATACCCCACCCCATGTATCAAAAATCATCACAGACTGCGCACCGGCACGAATTTGAGCATTCAAGTATAAAATGACGCTATCTGCCAGTTTATCCAATAACAAATGCAATGAATTCGGGTCTTCGTACATCATCTTTTTGATTTTAGTGAAGGCTTTGCTGCTACCGCCTTCCACCATATAAGTCGCCAGTGTCCACGGGCTACCAGAGAAACCAATGAGTGGTACATTGCCTTCAAGGGCTTTACGAATGGCACGAACTGCGTCCATCACATAACCAAGTTCCATTTCAGGATCAGGAATAGGGATATTTTTTACATCTGCTGCGCTCATAATCGGTTTATGAAAACGCGGACCTTCACCTGTTTCAAAATATAGCCCAAGCCCCATTGCATCAGGGATGGTAAGAATATCAGAAAATAAAATTGCAGCGTCTAATGGAAAACGACGTAATGGCTGCAATGTCACTTCACAAGCCAATTCGGTGTTTTTGCACAGAGCAATAAAATCACCAGCTTCCGCGCGAGTTGCTTTATATTCTGGCAGGTAACGCCCTGCTTGACGCATCATCCATACAGGGGTCACATCTACAGGCTGACGTAGCAAAGCACGTAGATAGCGGTCATTTTTTAACTCAGTCATTATTTACTCCATTATTATAAGTGGCCGCCGCAAATGGCTAAGAGCGAAGTTCATTATTGTATCATGTTAATGATAACAATATCAGCGCTGTGCTATTCCCCCGTTTCATACTCACTTTGACGACACAATGCGACCGTATCTTCAATCAAACGCCTAGCTATTGTGTCTGCCGGTGGGATCAACGGTAAATCATCGTAATGATACCAATTTGCGCTCACCAGTTCCTTCGGGTCTACTTTAATATCACCACTTTCATAATCCGCGAGGAACCCCATCATTAAGGAATGAGGAAAAGGCCAAGGCTGTGAAGAAACATAGCGGATATTTTTCACTTTAATATGGCTCTCTTCCATGACTTCGCGCATGACTGCTTCTTCTAATGTTTCGCCAACCTCGACAAAACCAGCAAGTACCGTAAATAACGGATTTTGCGAATGGCGTCGGTGCTGAGCTAATAGAATATGGTCATCGCGGCGGATCCCCACGATAATGCAAGGGGCGATCTGCGGGTAATAGCGCTCATGACAATGGTCACACAAACACGCCCACTCTGTTTCACTGTGGCGCATCGCAGTACCACAATAACCACAATAACGGTGGGAACGATAGAATTCTGCTAATTGCACACCTCGCCCAGCAAGGCGAAATAAGCCTTCATCTTGCGCAGCAACAATACGGGGAGAAGCCATATCTGATGGCATTTTTTCGGCTATCAACCAGACGATTTCCCCTTGCCACTCACCAATGGGTGTTGCCGTTTTTCCTTCTAACAAATAGTCCTTTGCCATACCTCGAGGAATATCTCCATGAGGTAGCCACAAACGCCCGGAAAAACAGATAAACCACCAACCACTTTCTGTTCCTGATAATTTTAACTTATTCATTTTTCACGTCTTTTGTCAGTTTTTATTGTCGGTAAAATAAATCTATTAATGACACAATATACTTTTTTGACACAAAGTCATTCAAACGTTTGTTTCATTGTTTTTCTTTAGCAATTTTGACACTTTTTAGACGTTCCATTCCATAAAATGTCTAAAAACTGTCATAAAAGGATCAACTAACTGTCACGTCTTAAAATTAGGATGCTAAGTAACCAATACGGTTCACCGTTCTTCAAAAGTGAGAAAATAATGAAAACTATCGTTCCTGCGATTTTACTATCATTGACCGCATCCAGTGTGACATTAGCTGCTGATACTAATTTAACAGAGTTAATCAATGCAGCGAAAAAAGAAGGACAAGTTTACAGCGTTGGGATGCCTGATACTTGGGCGAACTGGAAAGGAACTTGGCAAGACTTAGCGACACAATATGGGTTGAAACATCAAGACACCGATATGAGCTCCGCCCAAGAAATTGCTAAATTTGCCGCAGAAAAAAATAATGCGACGGCAGATATTGGTGATGTCGGTGCCTCCTTTGGGCCTGTTGCCGTACAAAAAGGAGTGACGCAACCTTATAAACCAACAACTTGGTCACAAATTCCTGATTGGGCAAAAGACAAAGACGGTCATTGGGCTTTAGCCTATACGGGGTCTATCGCTTTTATGATAAATAATGATTTAGTAAAAGATGCACCGAAAAGCTGGGATGACCTACTAAAAGGGAAATATAAAGTCACCGTTGGGGATGTTGGGATCGCTGCACAAGCGAATAACGCTGTACTGGCAGCTGCATTTGCGCGTGGTGGGGATGAAAACAACCTAAAGCCTGCTATTGAATTTTTTGCTGAACTCGCCAAACAAAAACGCCTATCCGTTAATGACCCAACTGTCGCAAATATCGAAAAAGGTGAAGTCGAAGTTGGCATATTATGGGACTTTAACGCACTGAATTACCGTGATCAGATCAATCGCGATCGCTTTACGGTTGTGATCCCATCTGATGGCTCCGTGATTTCGGGTTACACCACTATTATCAACAAATTCGCCAAAAACCCTAACGCAGCGAAGTTAGCTCGTGAGTTTATTTTCAGTGATAAAGGGCAAATTAACCTTGCTGAAGGTTATGCACGACCAATTCGTGCACAATATTTAACGTTACCTGATGATATTAAAACCAAATTATTACCAGAAGAACAATATAAAAATGTTCAACCCATTAAAAATGCAGAAGGCTGGGAAAAATCATCTCGTAATCTCCCTAAAATGTGGCAACAGCAAGTTTTGATCCACCAGCAGTAATTCAATGTATTGATTTTAGGAAAAATTAATGTCTGAAAAAGTCATACTTGTTGTCCTAGACGGTTTAAGTTATTCAGTAGCCCATCATTGTATGGGCTATCTCAACGGCTTAATCAAAGCCAACAGTGCAACACTTTACCAATTAGAGTGTGAGCTTCCTTCGATGTCTCGCCCTTTATATGAATGCATACTGACGGGGGTTCCCCCGGTCAAAAGTGGTATTGTAAATAACCAAATTGTCCGCCTTTCTCACTTTGAGAGTCTCTTTTCCCTTGCTCGTCAAGCTGAGAAAACAACTGCCGCCGCCGCTTATTATTGGGTGAGTGAACTGTATAACCGGGCTCCTTTTGTTGCCTTACGAGACCGCTTCACCCACGATGACTCACTCGCTATCCAACATGGCTGCTTTTATCAAGCAGACCATTACCCTGATGACCATTTATTTGTCGATGCGGAATATTTACGGACTCAATTTAACCCTGATTTTTTATTGATCCACCCTATGAATATAGACGACACAGGACACAAGTTCGGTTTTGATTCGCCCCAATATCGTAATGCAGCACGCCATGCAGATATTATCCTGTCGAATTATATTCCTACATGGGTTGAGCAAGGCTATCAAATCATGATCACGAGTGATCATGGTATGAATAATGATCGTAGCCATGGTGGAACACTCCCCGAAGAGTGTTTAGTACCATTGTTTGTGGTCGGTTCGCAGTTTTCTCATCAACCCTGCAATATTGAGCAGACAGCAATTTGCGGAACCATTTGTCGTTTACTCGGTGCCAACTCTCTCGATAAACCGGTTTGTGATGCGCTATTACGAGGAGATTTGTAATGGCTGATATTCCTGCCCCCTGTGAACAGACATACCAACAACAGGGAAAAATTGCCATGTTGAAAAAACGCTTTGCTCGTTTTCATTGGCGCGCTGCACTGCTACTTTTGCCATTCTTTGTGTTGTTTAGTTTATTCCAAATCGCCCCAATGATTTGGGTGCTCATTAATAGCTTTATCTACGAAGAAGCATGGTCATTAGGTAACTATCTTGAAGTATTCAATAATGATTTTTACTTGCAAGCGTTTGAAAATACCTTATGGCTTTCCATTATTTGTAGTGTGATTGGCTTATTTATTTCCAGTATCACGGCATTTTCCATTTATAAAATGCAAGGGAAAATTCGCCGAATAATGATCTCCTTCACCACCATGGCCAGTAATTTCAGCGGTGTTCCCCTTGCTTTCGCATTCATTATTATTTTGGGCTTCAATGGGGCGATTACCTTACAACTTAAATCATGGGGGATTATCGAAGATTTTAATATATACAGCGCCAGCGGCTTAATGCTGTTGTATGTGTATTTTCAGATCCCATTAGGTGTGTTGTTGCTCTACCCCGCCTTTGACGCACTAAAACCGGAGTGGGAAGACGCAGCGAAAACGATGGGTGCAAGTAAGCTGACCTATTGGTTAAAAGTCGCTATTCCAGTGCTTTCTCCTGCTTTACTTGGCACTTTTATTATCTTAATTGCTAATGCAATGGGCGCATACGCCAGTACTTATGCGTTAACGAGTGGTAATTACAACCTTGTGACTATCCGAATTGCCAGTTTAGTTTCTGGTGATTTGTTTCTCGAACCGAATATGGCTGCTGCGTTATCAATGCTACTTATCGCTATCTTAGCTTTTATCACTGCCATACATCATTGGTTAATCAAGCGGAGCTACCATGCAAAATAATAATGCGATTAGCCCAGCCATAACCAATGGCAATAAACCCTCTGGGTTATGGCTTCATAAGTTAGTACTAATCAGTGTTGCTAGCCTACTAGCGTTACCTATTATTGCCACATTTTTGTATTCCATCGCCAGTTCTTGGGGAGCCACTGTGCTACCTGACGCCTTGTCCATCAAATGGTATCTACAATTATGGCAAGACCCGCGTTTTCTCATGGCGTTTGGTCGTTCATTGATTATTTGCTTTGGTACATTACTGGTTAGCACATTAATTATTTTACCGATGACGTTTGCAGTATTTTATCGGTTCCCCAAACTCAAAGGGATGATGGATTTACTGATTATTTTACCCTTTGCGATCCCGCCTGTGGTCTCATCGGTTGGCTTGCTGCAAATATTTGCCGATGAACCATTCATGTTAGTTGGCACACCTTGGATCCTGATTGGTACCTATTTCACCATCACGTTACCTTTTATGTATCGTGCGCTTGCGAATAGCTTCCAAGGCATTAATTTACATGACTTAATGGATGCAGCACATTTACTCGGTGCCAGTACTTTTCAAGCCTTCATGATGATTGTGTTACCCAATATTCGCAAAGGTATGTTGGTTTCATTATTAATTTCATTTTCATTTTTAATGGGTGAATTTGTGTTTGCCAATATCCTTGTGGGAACACGTTATGAAACTTTGCAAATCTATCTTTTCAATATGCGACAAACCAGCGGACACTTCACTTCTGCCCTGGTGATGTCTTATTTTCTATTTACCTTATTGCTGACGTGGTTAGCAATGCGATTAAATCGTTCAGGAGATGAATGATGAGTTATGTTATTGCGGAAAATTTAGCCAAATCTTTTGGCACTAATCAGGTATTTGCTGATATTCAATTTACTATCGAAAAAGGTGAATTCATTACCCTACTTGGGCCAAGTGGTTGCGGAAAGTCTACCTTATTACGCTGTATTGCAGGGCTTGAACAACTTAATCATGGTGAACTTTATATTAATCGCCAGAATGTAACCCACCAAGCCGCGCAACAACGCGGAGTGGGTATGGTGTTCCAAAGTTATGCGTTATTTCCCAACATGACTGTGGTTGACAATATCGCGTTTGGTTTAAAAATGCGTAAAATTGATAGCCAAGCGAGATCTAAAGCAGTCGCTGAAGTGATTGAATTAGTTGAATTGCAAGGCAAAGAACAACAATTTCCTCATCAACTGTCAGGGGGACAGCGCCAACGCGTTGCGCTAGCAAGAGCATTGGTGATGAAACCACAAATTTTGTTACTTGATGAGCCGCTTTCCGCTCTTGATGCACGCATTCGCAAGCACTTACGCCAGCAAATTCGCCAAATTCAACGTGAGTTAGGCTTAACCACAATTTTTGTTACTCATGATCAAGATGAAGCGATGATTATGTCTGATCGTATTTTTCTTATGAATAAAGGCCAGATCGTGCAAAGCGATACGGCAGAGAATATTTATACCCAACCGGCAACAGAGTTTGTTGCTCGGTTTATGGGGCACTACAACCTTGTTGATTCAGAAAAAGCCAATACAATGTTAGGCCTTAATTTACAAGGTACACTGGCTATCCGTCCTGAGTCTATATATGTCAAAGAAGCGGGGCGCCAATATGGTAGCCATATTTCTCACCCTGTTGATGCCGTGATATTGGACCATCAATTGCTCGGCAATATTATTCGTTATAGTGTGAATACCCCTGCAGGTGATATGACGGTGGATTTACTTAACCGCTCATCTGAGCGTTTATTTGAACCAGGAACTCACCTTCAACTTATGTTTAATAAAAATGAAATTCGCACACTTAGTTAATCAGTGAATAGGAATATAATGCAAAACCAACTGGCCATTTTTGACTTAGATGATACGTTAATTCAAGGTGATAGCAGCGTATTGTGGACACAATACCTGTGGGATAAACAAATCATCAGTAATCCGCAATTTGTGGAAGCGGATAAAGCCATGATGGCGCAATATAATGCAGGTACATTAGACATGCCAACTTACTTACGTTTTAACCTGCAGACTCTCGCCAATGTAAAAGCTGAGCAAGTAGATATCTGGTTGGATGATTTTGTACAAAGTGTGATTTTACCGCGGATCTACCCTGAAGCGATTAGAACGATCGCAAATTATCGAGCCAAAGGGATCCCAATTATTGTGATCTCCGCAACTGTTTCATTTATTGTGAAAAAAATTGCGGATCAACTGGGTGCAGATATCGCAATGGGGATCGATATCAAGCAACAAGATGGCTGCTACACCACAGAAATTGACGGTATCCCAACCTTTAAAGAAGGCAAAGTCAAACGCCTATTAGATTGGATCCGCCACCAGCCGATCACTGACGCCTATGTGTATTTCTACACCGACTCCGCTAACGATCTCCCAATGTGCCAATTTGCCGATGAAGTATTTATTATCAACGGCGACGAACGCCTAACACAAGCCGCACTCAAACACAATTGGCCACAACATACTTGGGGTTTGTAAGCCCAATTTTAATTTCAAACTTGGTTTTAATTTTGGTTTTAACTAACTAATCTTTTCAAAGGTTCCTCTAAATTATTCGTGCTAGAGGAAGGAGATAAATAGAATTATCCCAAGGAGCATACATAAGTATGTGACTTGGGTAACTCTATGAAATCGACGCACCTATCGCGCGAAGAATGACGAGGAAGCACTTATCGCTTGAAGAATGATAAGGAAAGCTTATACTGAAACCTCTTGTCGGAGTGCCTAGTATGCATACGCATCAGGCTGAGACCGTTAATTCGGGATCCGCGGAACCTGATCGGGTTAATACCCGCGAAGGGAACAAGAGTAATCACTCAGCGTCATTTCACCCCACTACATTTGGTGAAAAATTCAGCGCAAGCCTTTTTATTACTCCTCCGAACTCCTGACAAGCAACTTTCTTTCGATAAACCCGCTACTCACTAAACTGTGATAGCCGTGACAATGTCAGGAAATTGCTATGTCCAATAATACAGAACAAAATATCATCCCTACTGCTGATTTATCGCCACAAGCAGCCCCGGCTCGCACCCGTAAAGCTCAACGTGATGCCGCTGAAACCTTTATTAATACCGTTTCTGGCGTTTCGTTTCCTAATTCACAGCGTATTTATTTACAAGGTTCTAGAGACGATATCCAAGTCCCGATGCGAGAAATCCAACTCTCTCAAACCTTGATCGGGGGCGATAAAGACAACCCACAATTTGAAGATAACGAACCCGTTCCTATCTATGATACATCTGGCCCTTACGGCGACCCAGTTTCTGAATTAAATGTCCATAAAGGCCTTAAAAAAATTCGTGCGCCATGGATAAGTGAACGTGCTGATACCGAACCTGTCGAAAATTTAAGTTCCGATTTTACCCAACAGCGTCTCGCTGATGCAGGCCTTGACCATCTGCGCTTTAACAACCGCCCCCACCCATTAAAAGCCCAAACTAACAAGTGTGTTACCCAATTACACTATGCACGAAAAGGTATCGTAACCCCTGAGATGGAGTTTATTGCAATCCGTGAAAATATGGGGCGTGAACGCATTCGTGGCGAAGTTTTATTACAACAACACCCAGGGCAAGGCTTTGGCGCAAATTTACCGGAAAATATTACCCCTGAATTTGTTCGCCAAGAAGTGGCAGCGGGTCGTGCCATCATCCCAGCCAATATCAACCATCCCGAATCGGAGCCGATGATTATTGGTCGCAATTTCTTGGTTAAAGTGAATGCCAACATTGGTAATTCATCGGTCACCTCATCCATTGAAGAGGAAGTGGAAAAACTGATTTGGTCGACGCGTTGGGGCGCAGATACGGTCATGGATTTATCCACTGGCCGTTATATTCACGAAACTCGCGAATGGATTTTACGTAATAGCCCTGTGCCGATTGGAACAGTACCTATCTACCAAGCGCTCGAGAAAGTGAACGGTGTCGCTGAAAATCTTACGTGGGAAATGTTCCGTGACACATTATTAGAGCAAGCAGAGCAAGGCGTCGACTACTTCACTATCCACGCTGGCGTATTATTACGTTATGTGCCAATGACCGCCAAACGCCTAACGGGGATCGTCTCTCGCGGTGGTTCCATCATGGCAAAATGGTGTTTATCTCATCACCAAGAAAACTTTTTATATGAAAACTTCCGTGAAATTTGTGAAATTTGTGCCGCTTACGACGTTTCCTTATCATTAGGAGATGGCCTGCGCCCAGGTTCAATCCAAGACGCCAACGACCAAGCACAATTTGCTGAGCTCCATACCCTTGGCGAGTTAACCAAAATTGCATGGGAATATGATGTCCAAGTGATGATCGAAGGCCCTGGTCACGTGCCAATGCAGATGATCCGCCGTAATATGACGGAAGAACTCGAGCACTGCCATGAAGCGCCTTTTTATACCTTAGGCCCACTCACTACCGATATTGCACCGGGTTACGACCACTTTACCTCTGGTATTGGTGCCGCCATGATCGGCTGGTTTGGTTGTGCAATGCTGTGCTACGTCACCCCGAAAGAGCATTTAGGCTTACCAAATAAAGACGATGTTAAACAAGGGCTAATCACTTATAAGATCGCAGCTCACGCCGCTGACCTTGCTAAAGGCCACCCCGGTGCGCAAATTCGTGATAATGCCATGTCCAAAGCCCGTTTTGAATTCCGTTGGGAAGACCAATTTAACTTGGCATTAGACCCTGAAACTGCTCGCAAATATCACGATGAAACCTTGCCACAAGCTTCTGGAAAAATTGCCCATTTCTGCTCAATGTGCGGACCAAAATTCTGTTCGATGAAGATATCCCAAGAAGTCCGTGATTACGCAGCCCAAAAAGAAGCAAACGAAAAAGAAGCGGGTATGGAACAGATGTCTGAGGCCTTTCGTGCCCATGGCAGCGAGCTCTATCACGGAGCTGAAATTGTGAATGCAGAGGTGAATGAAAATGCCTAAATTGCCTAATGCTATTATAACGCCAACATCACCCTTTCCAGAGACTGAACAACACCTTGGGCTTTACCCCGTTGTGGATTCCGTTGAATGGATTGAACGTTTGCTTGATGCAGGTGTTTCCACAATCCAATTGCGTATCAAAGACAAATCTGACGCAGATGTGCGTGATGATATTCAAAAAGCCATCGCTTTGGGTAAAAAACATAACGCACGTTTATTCATTAACGATTACTGGCGCTTAGCCGTTGAGTTCGGTGCCTATGGCGTACATTTGGGCCAAGAAGATTTGGAAACGACCGACTTACTGGCAATACACCAAGCTGGGCTACGGTTAGGAATATCAACGCACGATGAGCATGAACTGGCTATCGCAAAATCCGTGCGTCCTTCTTACATTGCTATGGGGCATATCTTTCCAACACAAACGAAAGAGATGCCATCTTCGCCTCAGGGTTTAGAAACACTTAAAGCCATGGTGGAAGCAACGCCTGATTACCCAACGGTCGCCATTGGTGGGATTTCTATTGATAAAGTCCCTGCCGTGCTAGCAACTGGAGTAGGCAGCATCGCGCTGGTCAGTGCGATTACCAAAGCAGATGATTGGCTAGCTGCAACAGAAACCTTGCTGAATTTAATTGAGCGCAATACTGCCAACTAGCCAATTTTTAATCACATAACTCGCCCTGCTTTATCATCATAAAACAGGGTTAGTGATGATTTAAGGAATTCATTCATGTTAAGTGACCAAGAATTCATGCGTTACAGCCGCCAGCTACTACTCGAAGATATCAGTCCCGAGGGGCAACAAAAACTGAAAAATAGCAAAGTCCTCATTGTTGGCTTAGGGGGCTTAGGCTCTCCCGCGTCCCTTTATTTAACGGGGGCTGGTGTCGGTGAATTGTGGCTAGCCGATCACGATGATTTACATGTTTCTAACTTACAACGGCAGGTGCTTTATGATACTGATGATATCGGCCAGCCAAAAGCCCAGCTGGCCGCAGATAGACTGCATCAGCTCAATCCGTTGGTAAGAACCCATGTTGTCGCACAAAAGTTGGATGTTAAGACTTTAATTCCTTTAGCTGAGCAAGTCGATTTAGTGCTTGATTGCTGCGATAACATGGCCACTCGTCACGCAGTTAATGCCGCTTGTGTCATGACCAATACAACCTTAGTTAGCGGTAGTGCGGTTGGGTTTGGCGGCCAATTAATGGTTCTTGAACCGCCATTTAGCACCGGTTGCTATGCCTGTTTATATCCAGACCAAGATGAACCTGAGCGCAACTGCCGCACTGCTGGGGTATTAGGGCCTGTAGTTGGGATCATCGGCACGCTGCAAGCACTGGAAGCCATTAAATTACTTGTCGGCCTTCCCTCTTCACTGAGTGGTAAATTGCGTTTGTTCGATGGAAAACAACAACAATGGAATACATTGCAATTAACGCCGTCATTGCAATGTCCAATCTGTCGGGAAGAAACATGCATATCATAATTAACGACCAACCTATGGAATTCGACGCCCCACTGACGGTTAATCAATTATTTTCCACTCTCAACCGCCCAATAGTGGGAACTGCACTTGCTATCAACCAAGTGATCATTCCTAAAAGTCAGTGGGATTCGCATCTCATTAATGACCAAGACAATATCTTGTTATTTCAAGCTATCGCTGGGGGCTAATAATGTTAAAAATCGCAGATTTAACTTTTCACTCACGCCTGTTTACTGGAACAGGTAAATTTGCCAGCGCCAACCTAATGCAAGACGCCATTGCGGCCTCAGGCAGTCAATTGGTGACAATGGCAATGAAGCGTATTGACTTACGTGGGCAAGATGATGGCATTCTACAACCTCTGCAAGAACTGGGTGTGAAACTATTACCGAATACCTCTGGTGCGAAAAATGCCCAAGAGGCGGTGTTTGCCGCGCGCCTAGCTCGAGAAGCCCTCGGTACCAATTGGGTCAAACTCGAAATTCATCCAGATATGCGTTATTTGCTACCCGATCCTATCGAGACATTGCTTGCCGCGGAGCAGCTCGTTAAAGAGGGATTCGTTGTATTGCCTTACTGCAGCGCAGACCCAGTGTTATGCCGTCGTTTAGAAGAAGTTGGCTGTGCCGCTGTGATGCCATTAGGCGCACCGATAGGCACAAACAAAGGCTTAGCAACCAAAGAAATGCTTCGTATCATTATTGAACAAGCCTCTGTCCCTGTCGTCGTAGATGCAGGAATTGGTGCACCAAGCCATGCGGCAGAAGCGATCGAAATGGGTGCTGATGCCGTTTTAGTCAATACCGCAATCGCGGTAGCTAAGCAACCGGTACTTATGGCAAAAGCGTTTAAACTGGCTGTCGAAGCCGCTGAATTGGCCTATCAAAGTGGATTAGCTGCACCGAAGCAACAGGCGCAAGCATCAAGCCCGTTGACCAGTTTCTTAGGGGCCTTATCATGACCCCAAGTTTCCAAGAACGCTTACAAGCGCTGGATTGGGACGATACGACACTGCGGATAAACAGTAAAACCGCTGTCGATGTGGAACACGCTTTAGCGGCAGACATACTCACACTCGATGATTTTATGGCTCTGCTTTCCCCTGCTGCCCGTCCCTATATTGAACTAATGGCACAAAAGGCTCAGAAACTCACCCGCCAGCGCTTTGGCCATGCAGTTGGGTTTTACGTGCCACTTTATTTATCGAACCTATGCGCAAACGATTGTACTTATTGCGGTTTTTCGATGAGTAATAAAATTAAACGTAAAACCCTAAGTGACGATGAAATCATTAATGAGTGTGAAACCATTCGCAAAATTGGTTTTGATAGCTTATTGCTGGTCACAGGGGAACACCAAAGTAAAGTGGGTATGGACTATTTCCGTCACACACTCCCCATCATTCGCCCTTATTTCAGTTCCTTAATGATGGAAGTGCAGCCATTAAGCACAGAGGAATATAAGGAGTTGAAAACGTTGGGGTTAGATGCTGTGATGGTCTATCAAGAAACCTACCATGAGCCCACGTATCAGCTACATCATCTCAAAGGCAAAAAGCAGGATTTTCACTGGCGCCTAGCCACTCCTGAGCGTTTAGGGGAAGCAGGTATAGATAAAATCGGCCTTGGCGCGTTAATTGGTTTATCAAACAGTTGGCGTACCGATTGCTATATGGTTGCAGAACATTTGTTGTACTTACAGCAATACTATTGGCAAAGTCGTTATTCTATCTCTTTTCCTCGCTTACGCCCTTGTGCGGGTGGCGTTGAACCGGCATCACTGATGAGTGAGGCAGAATTAGTGCAATTAATTTGTGCTTTTCGCTTACTCGCACCGAATGTTGAGCTTTCCCTCTCAACCCGTGAATCGCCTTATTTCCGTGATCACGTCGTGCCATTGGCAATTAATAACGTCAGTGCGGGTTCGAAAACCCAGCCGGGTGGATATGCAGATACCAAAGAAGAGCTAGAACAGTTTTCTCCAAATGATAACCGCAGTGCCACACAAGTCGCACATGCCCTTGTGCAAGCCGGTTTACAGCCCGTTTGGAAAGATTGGGATAGCTATTTAGGCCGTTAAATTTTGCGGGCTAACGCGATGTTAGCCCGCAAGTAACGATCAGTAAATGAATTCATATATAGTTTAATATCATTCATACTGTGCTACTAATCATAAAATATGAGCAATACTCATTGCCATCACTAGGAAAAAATCAATCATATTTTTAACTTTTTGTATTAATTACGTATTATATTCTTATTACTTAATATTATAAATATAAACACTTAATAGAACATTACTTTATTGTTCTATTAAGTTATAACACCATAATAAAAGATATTTCAAAACCCATTACCTTTACACCATTATTCCACATAGAAAAAATTTACTATAGGAATATTTAATATGGGACACCCAAGTATTTATCCTTCAGGAACTACTATTTTCAATAAAGAAAAAACATTTAGTGGTTATACCCTTTTTAACGCACCTGGAAAAGGTGCGCTATTAATTGATATGAATGGCCGAGAAGTGCATTTATGGCAAGGAGTTGATGGTTTTCCTAATAAAATTTTACCTGGTGGATATTTATTTGGTAGTCATGGTTTGCGATCACCTAAATATGGTGTTCAAGATCAAGTTGATTTAGTTCAATTTGATTGGGATGGTAACATTATATGGTCATTCAATAAATTAGAAAAAATACAAGATCCCAATCAAGAAATAATATGGATGGCAAGACAACATCATGATTTTCAACGTGATGGAAACCCTGTTGGTTATTATTCTCCTACATTAACATCACAAACCCATAGCGGAAATACTCTAATACTATGCCATAAGAATATTTACAAACCTGAAATATCAGATAAATGGCTACTTGATGATATTTTTATCGAAGTAGATTGGCAAGGTAATATTATCTGGCAATGGGCATTTAGCGATCACTTTTCAGAATTAAATTTCAGCGAAGAAGCTAGAAATGTTTTATATCGTGACCCAAATATGCGTAGTGCCGGTGGAGGCATGGGAGATTATCTACATATTAATACCATGTCTCGTATAGGACCAAATCTACATTATGATAATGGAGACGAACGTTTTCATCCTGATAATATTATTTGGGATTCTAGAGAAGCAAATATAATCGGAATAACGAGCCGGAAAACTGGAAAAATAGTTTGGCAATTAGGGCCCGATTATAACAACAAACAAGTTCATCATCTTGGTTGGATTATCGGACCTCATCATGCTCATATTATACCTCATGGCCTTCCAGGCGCAGGAAATCTGTTAATTTTTGATAATGGCGGCTGGGCAGGTTATGGAGCACCAAACCCTTCATCTGTATATGGCTTAAAAAATGCATGGCGAGATAGTTCTCGAATATTAGAAATAAACCCAGTTACTCTCGAAATTATTTGGCAACATGATGCAGAAAAACTAGGCTTTGCCGCTCCCATGGATTCAAGTCGATTCTATAGCCCATATGTAAGTAGCGCTCAGCGTCTACCAAATGGTAATACTTTAATTACCGAAGGCTCAAATGGGCGATTGATTGAAATAACAGCTGAACATGAGATTGTGTGGGAATATGTCTCGCCTTACTGGCGAGAAGGAAAAAAACGCAATAATATGATCTATCGTGCTTATAGAATCCCTTATGATTGGATCCCTCAATTAGATATACCTGAAGAAAATAGCATAGCACCTATGGATGTCTCTCAATTCCGATTACCAAATGCAGCTCCTAAAGATACAATTATAGGAGTGTATATCGAAGGAATAATAAAACATAAAATTTCAGATGATGATATCTTATGTATTGCTCGAACTAGAGATAATCATCTCTCTAAGAAATCTGATACCTTTTTCTTTTCCGATAACATATATGAAATAGATAGTGAAACATTCGACTCAATTATTAATGAAAATAAAAATAATTTGATATTCTTCGGTGCTAGTTGGTGCAATAAATGTAAAGTATTGAGTGAGTTATTGCCTTCATTAGTAAAACGTTACTCAATAAATGAAATCAATTATCTCTCTGTAGATAATTCTGTTGAAATCCTTCAAAAGTATTCACTTAGAAGCATACCTATTATTGCAATTTCAAATAATGGGAAATTAGTGGATAAACTCGTTGGATTACAGGATACAACAACATATGTGAGTTTCCTCAATCAATATTTCGACAAAATAAATTGAGGCTTATATATCATGTTGAAAAACAGTTTTTTCTTGCTTCTACTTCCAGTTATTATTTTTACAACTTGGTATATTACAACAACAATTGGAGGTGTTTCCCCTGTTATTTTTCCATCTATTCCACAAGCATGGCATTCTTTGAATTTCCAGCTATATTCTGGGCAATTATGGCAAGATCTATCAATTAGTTTATCCCGAGTATTAATAGCCTTTGTTATCGCTGCTATTTTTGCTTTTTTTCTTGGTATTATCATGGCATTGTCGCTACGAACAAACCAAATTTTCAACCTAACATTAAATGCTATACGTCAAATTCCTCCACTAGCATGGATACCATTATTAATTTTATGGTTTGGAATTGGTGAAGTAACTAAAATTATTCTTATTATAAAAAGTGCCTTTTTCCCTATCTTACTAAGTACTATCAATGGAATACAAACGACACCTATGACTTATATTGAATTAGGTAATCTTTATCAATTCAATATTTGGCAAAAATTACGAAAAATTTATATTCCATCACTACTTCCCAACCTATTTACAGGTTTAAGGCTTGCAATGGGGTTATCTTGGGCAACAGTTGTTGCAGCAGAAATGATCGCAGCTAACTCGGGTATTGGCTATCGCATCAATGATGCCCGGATTATGCTAGATTCCCCAGTCGTTATAGTGGGTATTCTTGTTATCGGTATAGTCGGTTTATTATTAGATAAGATTTTATTAATTATATCTTATTACCTGCTGCCATGGTTAAGAACAGAAAGGAGATAGATATGCTATCAATCAAAAATGGATTTAAAAACTTTACTATCAATAATAAGTTACTTCCTGTTTTAGAAGATATTAACCTTCAAGTTCAAAAAGGTGAATTTGTTGCTATCGTTGGCCATAGTGGTTGTGGGAAAAGTACTTTACTACGCATAATTGCAGGCTTAAACCAATTCAATAGTGGAAGTGTACTATTTAAAAATAAAGAGATAACCAAACCAAATATAGAAAGAGGAATGATTTTTCAAGAAAATAGGCTTCTACCTTGGTTAACAATTGCCGATAATATCGCTTTCGGATTAGACCATATAGATAAAAAAACGAAGAAAATTCTAGTTGAAAATTATTTAAAACTCGTAAACTTGACTGAGTTTGCTAATGCTTATCCCAAACAACTCTCAGGAGGAATGGCACAACGTGCAGCAATTGCCCGTACCATAATCACCCAACCTGAACTATTGTTATTGGATGAACCGCTTGGCGCACTTGATGCTTTAACAAAAATTGAGATGCAACGAGAGATTTTATCTATCAAACAAGAAAAGCAACTGACGATGATTTTAGTTACTCATGATATTGAAGAGGCAATATATTTGGGAAATCGAGTAATTATAATGTCATCCCGCCCTGGAAACATAAAAAAAATAATTGATATTAATCTTCCTTATCCACGAAATCGAGGCAGTTCTGATTTTGCATATTATAAAAGAATTATTCTTCAAGAATTTTTCGATAATTCTGCAGAACTTTTTGCAAGTGAATATGAAATCTAGAAGGAACATATCATGGTATTATTAAATTATATCAAATTTCCTATTATAGTATTAATTTCGTTCATTCTAGTTGGTTGTGGGGATGAAAGGCTACCTGACAGTAAAAATAATGAAAAAATTGTTCGTATTGGCACAGCAGATAATAATGGTCGTTTAAGTGGTTTGCTCGGTTTAGCAAAACAGCTAGGATATCTTGAAGAAGAGCTACAAAAAGTTGATTACCAATATTCCATTTCTGGTTTTGCAGGAGCAGGGCCTGCCGTCAATGAAGGCCTAGCGACAAATGCCATTGATATTGCTGTTTATGCTGATTTTCCAGGAATTATAGCCACATCGAGAGGTGTACCCTTAAAATTAATCATGTCAGAGGATTCTTCCATCAATGCCAATATCGCAGTAAGAAAAGATAGCAATATTCACTCATTAGCTGACCTTAAAGGCAAGAAAGTTGCATTACCACGAGGAACGTATATGCAACGGTATTTCACGCTATTTATTGAACAACAAGGGTATAAATTATCTGACTTCAATATTATTCAAATGACAAATGATGCTGAATCCGCATTATTAAACGGAGCAATTGATGCGATGGTATGGACTGAGCAAAGTACCGCCCGTTTAGAAAATAAATCCCCAACTATTACAACACTTTATTCAACCCGTACTGAACCTGAACTCTCAGGTATTTCTGTTATCGTAGGGCGAGAAGCATTCATAAATCAAAATGAGAATGTGATTAAAGCAATGAATATTGCTTTATTAAAAGCAAGTAAATATGCGCAAAATAATCCCGATCAGGCAGAAATTTTACTTGCTAAAGAAAGCGATACTAATGTTGAAATCATTAAAAAAATACATGATTTTCATAGTATAGATAGTTTTTCTAAACGCTATTCCGTTAATATTACTGATAATGACATCCGTAAGTTAAAGCAAACTCAACAATTTTTGATTGATAACAAAATTATCACTAAGCCTATTGATATAAAAAATTGGGTTTATACTAAAAAATAAACGCCTAAATGAAACCATATCCCTTTTTATTTCTTTTCTAGCAAAGATTTTTCTTCATCTTTGCTTTTTTTATCAAAATATTAAGCAATGTTATCCCACTTGATCATATTTTCTAAAATAAGTGCCAAGATAATGCCCATTAGCAGCCCATTACCCAGTAAAGAACTAAACATTGTTGGCAAAGAACTTAATACCGCAGCAGGTGCTGACATCAAGAAGATACCAATAAAAATAGGTAGAGCAAGGCGATAAATATTACGTGCATTTAGCTTCATATCTGCCAGAAACGAAAATGAAGAAAATAACAGAGGCAGATAAGTCGCCAACATGACCGCGCTGCCAATGGCTAACGGTAAAGAGCGAAAAAATTGGGTCAATACTGCAACGCCCCCCACACATAAGAAAATAAGGCTGCCAATACTAAAAGAGGTACGTGAACTATCTTTTGTTTGGGTAATTAAACCAATGGATGAAACAAACGGTGAAAAAGGCACGACCCCTATTGGCGCGGCTAATATCGTGACGAACCCTGACATCATAAAACTACGTCGATATAGGGACTTCGTCGGCAATGAATCGGGGTAAAACACATCAGTTCCTCGCATCGCTCCAAATGTATTTGATGTATTTAATATCCCCGCCAAAATAGCCGTCAATACAATACTCATATTGACTTCATCGGAGCGACCTAATGGAAATAGCATCCATTCCCCTGATGAAACAGGGGATATTGCGCTGCCAAATAGCCCACTATAAGCAACCCACCCGATAATTGTCCCAATTAATAACGCATATTTACTGATGCTCATGGGTAAATAAATAATCATCCCGATGACAAATATCAGTACCGCAAGCGCTAAAAAGAAGACAGGGTAATTGACCGTGATATTTTCGCCTCCGACACCAAATGGTAGTCCTAGCATTCCTTTTAAGAAAATAGTTACTAACTGGGCGCCAAGCAAAAACATAAATACGACTAAAACACCCGGTTTAAACAAACTCGCCAACCAACCGCCCAATCCACTCAAACCAATAAGAATAGTCACGACCCCAGACAAGAAAATACCAATAGCTAAACTCCAGCCGATAGTGCCAAGGGGAGTTCCTTGCATCGATTCTGATAATGTGACAGTTAAAATTGTTGCCCACCACAACCCTGTCGGTCCTTCCATTACTGAGCGCTTGTGCCCTAAGAATGCTTGCAATAAACAAGCTAGAGCTGTTAATAAGAAAGCATATTGGGTAATAACAAATGTGGTTTGTGGTGATAAATGAAAAGCGGACTGTAACGTCGGAGGAATAACAACCGTATTACAAAAGATAAAAAAGAACCATTGGAAACCAGAAATAATATTATTTTTTGTAATAGCAATATTCCGCATATTCATTCCTTACCGGCGATTATGTACCTGACCAGCTTAATGTTTATAACGGAAAATTTCTAATTTAAATCCAGCTGTTATGATATTGATAAATTACAATTAATTCTTATCATGATGAGAACTAGCTTCATACACTATTAACTCTGATTTTTGATCATTATTCTGCTATCTAATATTAATAAAGCGGGAAAAAATATTATTCCCGCTTTATTTTTATCGGTGATCAAGATAAAAAACGCTTAGTCAGCAATAAACGTTATAGATAAGGAAGTGGCCAATGTTTAAAATAAATATGCTTAGCTTGCCAATCCACTTTATCAATATTGTCAGCCAGTAAATATTTTGCGACGGTAAATGCAAATTCAAAACTCACACCGAGCCCTTTTGCACTGATAAATTTCCCGTCAACAACAACATCTTGGTCAACATAAATACCATCATCAAACATCTCAGCGAGTTTGTCCCCGGTACTATAATGCCGCCTTTCCAGTAAGCCATGGGCGGCTAGCACCTTCGCACCAGAAGAACATAGCGCACAAATATATTTATCCTCATGTATATGCCGGCGAAGAAAATCAACCACCTTTTCATTCGCATATAAACGGTCAGTTCCTTTTGGCCCACCTGGCATCATCACTGCATCATAAGTATGAGATAATTTATCGACTAAAAGATAATCTGCACTAATTTTAGTGCCAAAATACGTATTTAAAACAAGCGTATCCATGCAAGATAGCACATCAACATGAATATCTAGCCGACGCATGATATCAATGAAAACGACAGCTTCCCCTTCCTCAAAGCCATCCGCGAGCAAAACAGCAACTTGTTTCATGACATTCCTTTTATTTTCAAAAAGAGTTATTGCAGGGCATCCGCAATAAATTTTGGTTATATATCAAGCAAATCCAGATAGTTTTGCTTATTAAAGTGTTCCATCACTTTTGCAAACACGAATTTTATCCATCACCACCGCTTTCATCGCTGCCTTTCCTGGAACCAGATAATGGCGAGGGTCAGTGGCTTCTGGGTTTTCAATGAAATACTGCTTAATTGCATCAGAGAACGCGATTTTGAGCTCTGTCGCGACATTGACTTTACAAATTCCAAGCTCAATACAATGCCTAACATCCGCATCAGGGATCCCCGAAGCACCATGAAGCACTAACGGTAAATCCGTTTTCTTACGGATAGCGTCTAGTCTAGCGAAATCTAGGTGTGGCTCATTTTTGTACATGCCGTGAGCGGTCCCAATGGCAACAGCCAAGGAATCAATACCGGTTCTTTGAATAAAAGTCACGGCAGCATCAGGGTCAGTGAAAAGCGCATCCGCTGCATCGACAACTAAGTCATCTTCTTGCCCCCCTAAACGCCCTAGTTCAGCCTCAACCGTGCAGTCCCACTGATGGCAAAAACCAACAACCCGCTTAACGATTTGAATATTTTCTTCAAACGGAAAATGAGAAGCATCAATCATTGCAGAACGTACACCTGCGGAGACTTTTTGGAAAATATCTGGGATATCTTCATGATGGTCGAGATGCAAAGCCACGGGAACTTTATAACGCTCAGCCGCTTGCTGGCAGATTGCAATCAAGTAGTCACTTCCTGCATAAGAAAATGTACTTGGTGTGCCTGCTAAAATAACGGAGGATGCCATTTCTGCGGCCGTTTCCATGACAACTTGAATGGTTTCTAAATTATGAATATTAAATGCGGGAACCGCATAGCCACCCAGTTGGGCTTTGTTCAACATATTACGGGTAGATACCAAGTACATAATCGCCTCTTAACTTTCGATTGATTTCGAATAATATTAAACGAAAGAATCAGAAAGGTAAAAGATCTAAATCACATTTCCATTCCTTTCGCACTGAAAGCAAATGAAAGAGAGGCTAGAAGTAGTGAGTCATTTTAGAGCTATAACTGGTCACCCCCTTACGTAACAGATTGTTTTTAGGGCGTCTTGATTGGCCTAGTAGCATTTCAATCACTTTCTGAGAGCATAATTGTTTCTCTAAGCGACGCGTCAACGGGGATTGCTGTTTGAGGTAATCTTCACGAAATATCACGGTAACCTCTTGTGTTTCTTTCACACCAATAACTGTTGCCGAAATTGATGGTATTTCGAAATGAAAGTCTGAACACTCAATTGGCAATGGAGTGCGAGGGCTATCCCAAAGTTGAATTCGCTTGCCGCAATATAGAGCAATGACTACCGCACGTAATGACCAAAAACTACTCGCAGGACCACTATAGTTATCGACTAAGCGTGCATCATAGCCAAATAAACCTTGAGTTGGCGCTCCTGCTTTTAAGGCACCATGACCAATAAAATAACGCAAAGTACTTTCTAGTGCGTTTTTAGCTTCCCCCACACCCACGGCGTTCCCACCCAAATCAACGCCTGCCAATAAAGGCGCGGATACTGCGAGGCGATAACATGCACTGCGGCCAAAAAAAGGGATGCCTTGAGGCGTCATAAAATATCGGTAATGATGGTTAAACTGATTTAATGAACTACGAATGAATTCTTCATCAAAATCAGGGCATATCTGGTTAAGCCAATATAATGAGTAGTAAAACCCCCATGCATTGTAGTAGTCAAAGTTACCTTTCGCGCCATCCCGAAACCAACCATCACCCACGTAAAATTGTTTCACTCTTTCATAGCGCCACGTTGCAATAGTATCTCGACCAGTGAGTGCTCGGATCACAAATTGCACAGTAAGCGGGAACAGGTGCCAGTTGTTGTCTACGATATCGCAGTGATTAACTTGTTCGAACCATGCAATGATCCTCTGTTGTGCGGACTTATCCAATTTTTCCCATACCCACTCACGACTTAACCAGAGAGCCAGCGCTAAATCTGCGGACTCACAAATTTTTTGGTCATAATTTTCAAACCTTCCCCAATAGCCTTTATGAGTGGGATCTGTGCCATGTAAAAATGCATTCTTGATAATGTCAGAAAGGTCAATCGATGCTAAATTTACCCCATTCAATGTTGCTTTTTGGCTGTGAACTAGCCATGAAGCCAGTAAAGGCAGTACCCTACTAACCCCTTCTAGAGCATCTGTCCGTACCGTTTGCTGGCCTGGGCTACCGGGGTAATATGCGTGAGAGTAGCCCCATGTTTGATAATGAACAAAAGCTTCCGTGGTATAGCGAACTAGTAATTCGCAAAGAACTGAAAGTGATTGATTTTCATCTTGAAAGGCTTTGGTGATGTGGTTATCGTTACATTGATAGGCTGACTTTCTAATTAATCTTCGAATGATATTTTCTTTGAATAGTTTCTGGTAAATTTTTATATTTGGGTGTTCATAAGGCAGCTTTGGACGTTCAGTAGGTGTTGTCATACGTATTTCTCTATCATGCAAACAGGCGCATCCTTGCGCTCAGGCTAAAACAAAATTTTGTATTTATTTTGCTGATTCAATCAGGACTTGGTAACGATCTTGTCCCCATACAACGGGTTTTGGCTTATCTTTAACCCATTGATAATAAGCCGATTTCAACTCTTTCACTTTTTCTGGATATTGAGCTGCTAAGTTATTCGATTCGGCCGGGTTTTGTTTATCATTGAATAATTGGAGCTGGTTAGAACCATCATCATAAAAATAAAGAGCCCACTCTCCATCACGGATAGCCCATGAACCTTTCGATAGTTTTTCTAAATTAGGGTTGTTTGGAATTTCTTTGCGTTGATAAGTGATCCATTCATGGTAGCCATGCCAAAAATCTTGGTTTTCTTCGCTGTAATGTTTCGTCCCTGGCCCTGTCCAATACAGATAATTATGTGGCGACTTTTCTGCTTTCCCCGTTAAGAGTGGCATAATGTTTTTGCCTTCAACCTTCATACTATCGGGAATGGTGATCCCTGCGCTTTGTAATGCGGTTGGTAAGATATCAATCGCTGAAACCATCGCATCACTGTGTTTACCCGCAGGAATATGCCCCGGCCAATAAGCGACAAATGGAACACGTACACCACCATTAAACATTTGCCCTTTAAAGCCTTTATCCATTGCATTCATTGGCATTGGCGACTCATGCACCGCGCCATTGTCAGAAATAAAGAAGATTAACGTATTATCTAATTCACCATTTTCCTTTAGTGTATTGATAATTTTACCAATTCCCTCATCTGCGGCATTGAGCGCAGCAAAATATTTGTCGGCTTCAACATTACCCGTATTGAATTTATCCATATATTTCGCAGGGGAAGCTTCTTCTAACGGAATGTGCGGCACACTATATGAAAGGTTGATAAAAAAAGGTTTGTCCTTGTGCCCATCAATGAATTTAATGGTTTCATCCGTTAGCAAATGTGTGGTATAGCCGGGAGCTGGCACATTTTCACCATTTCGCCACATTGCGGGGGAGTTCCAAAGTGCCGCTCCTGATGCATAGAAACTATATGCATAATCGAAACCTCTTTCATGAGGCGCGAAACCTGGTTCCGGTGTTGAAATCATATTATCGTGATAATCACGAGTTTGCTTTTCTGCTGCAATTTTAGGTTTTTTCAATACCTTCGCATTATGCCACTTTCCAATACTGGCGGTGGCATAGCCATTTTCTTGGAATAATGCAGGTAATAGTTTGATATCTTGTGGAATACCTAACATCGCATCATCGTTACTGTAAGTACCAAAACTTGCAGGAGAGCGGCCAGTAAAAATACCGGCTCGTGATGGGCCACAGACAGGATGAGCCACAAATGCATTGGTCATCTTAATTCCGCCAGCCGCCATGTCAGCGACATTTGGCATCGCTATTTTTGCCGCTTCCACCATCTTATTAATATCGCCCTGATAACGTTGTGGTGACGGGCGCTTCGCAAGTTCGTTAACATCAATGCTATCAAGTACAAAATCGAGCTGTCCTGTTCCTAAGTCATCCATAACAATCAGTAAAACATTCGGCTTTTCCGGTGTACCACCTGCATTCGCTGCAATTGGAGGCACTAAACTACTGGTTGCAATCAGCCCTGCTAACAGGCTTTTCTTCATAGAAGGTAATCTCACAAAAATATCTCCAGATAATATTGTTATTGCTTATAAGCGTGCTGTATTTCGCCAAGTGCATCACTGGCTAATGCGCCACGTGATATCGCTTGGCGCATTAACTGCATGCCTAAAGCGGTATGATGGAAAATCTTTTTATATGAACGACATAAATAGTTATGGCGATATTTTTCACCTTCTATCGCCGTGATCCGGTGCTTAGGACAGCCGCCATAACAAAGGCTTTGAACCTCACAGCGCTGGCAAAGACTCGTTAGCTTGTCATATTTATTTTGCCCAAAACGGATTTGCTGCTTAGAGGAAACAAGACGAGAAAGGGAGTGTTGTTGTACGTTACCCACCCGATTTGCTGGGTACACATAGTGGTCACAGGAATAGACATCTCCATTCGACTCAATAATCAGCGCTTGTCCACACGTTTTAGATTGCACACAGGTTGATGCCGGATAGCCCATCCAAGTGCCTAATAAGCTATCAAATAGACGAATATAAATTTTGCCAATGTCTCCTTGGTGGACCCATTCATCAAAAACATCAGCCATAAACTGCCCATACCCCTCAGCGGGTACTGAAAAAGGAGCCATCACTGCATTTGGCCCAGGGGCATAATGGCCACCTTGGGTATGAGGAAAGCGCCTATCTACCTCAACAATGGGGATAAACTGAAAGAAAGTGGAACCCAATGCTTTCAAAGCTCGATACGTTTCTTTTCCTTTTCGCCAATTTTGGTCATTAACAACGGTTAAGGTATTAAATTCAACGCCATATTCAATCAGGAGCTGAACCGCTTTCTTTACACGTTCAAAAGTTGGATTACCATTAACGGAAATCCGGTATTTATCATGAACAGCTTCTAAGCCATCAATAGATACACCGATTAAAAAACCGTGATCTGCAAAAAACTGTGCCCATTGACGGTTTATCGCAATAGCGTTAGTTTGCACACTATTCGTGATGATTTTTCCTTGGGCATATTGCTTTTGGTACTTAACAACTCGCTCAAAAAATTCGAGCCCTGCGAGGGTTGGCTCCCCACCTTGCCACGAGAAATCCACCTGTTCACCTGCATGAGACTGGATATAGTCTTTGATATAACGACGCAGCACGTTATCAGGCATAACGTCATGTTGGTCTTCCACTGATTGTTCGTGAAATACATTTTCTTTTTCAAGATAAAAACAGTATTCGCATTTAATATTGCAGCGATAGCTGGTGGGTTTCGCCATCATATGAAAATAAGTAGGTTGGTTTGCAGGCATTTAAATTCATCCGAAACAGTCAGGTTATTTTTATAGCATTACGCAAAACACGAAAAATCAAAAGAGATTGAAATCACAAAATTAAAAAATGAAAGAGTTTGAAAGGTTGTAATTTGAGTTAGAAGCATTGAAGAGAGCACAAATAGCACGCATTAAGCCACTAATTTTTGTTTTTGATTTAAAGAAATTTTTATTTCTTTCGAATTTCTAATATCGCCATCGCACTTTATGCCAATTCTTGAGCTTATATTTAGCGATTTTTTTGCAAATATTGCTAATATGCATGCAAAACACAGGGGTTGCTTAGTAAAAGTACAATTATTGCTACTTTATTGATTGGATACTTTCCTATTCGAAGATATGATATTTAAAATTTGAAAATATCCGTAAGCAAGCAACACACAAATCGAAACTTTGTGAAAGAGATCAAAAGTTTTGTTTTTTTTCGTTGTCGGTATTTTTTAGCGTAGTAAACTTAATTCGAAATCAAATGAAAGAAAAGTCATTTGGTTTCGTAAGGAGATGAAAGTGAAAGCGGCTGTTGAACGGCGCATGGAAATCCTCGACATGATTAACCAACAAGGTAAAGCACGGGTCGAAGATTTAGCCGAAATATTTAAAGTTTCAAGTGTCACCATCCGTAGCGATTTAAGCTTTCTTGAAAAAAATGGTTATGTCGTCCGCTCCCATGGGGCAGCAATCCCAAATACTGGGTTTATTGCTGAACTTAGCATCCACGAAAAACGTGGGCAGAATGCGGGCACAAAAACATTAATAGGAAAAGCGGCCGCCGCGCTCATTAATGATGGCGACACAATAATTTTAGACTCGGGGACAACGACACGAGAAATTGCGACCCACTTAAAGTCGCGAGATAGCGTTGTTGTCATGACTAACGGTTTAGATGTCGCAATGGAGTTAGCTACAGCTGCAGGCATTGATGTACTAATGACTGGCGGCGCATTGCGCAAGAATGCTTTATCGTTTTCTGGCTCACAAGCAGAAAACAGCCTCAGAAATTATCGTTTTGACAAGGTTTTTCTTGGGGTTGATGGGTTCGATTTACGCGTTGGTATCACGACACACAATGAACAGGAAGCTAGCCTTAACCGGTTAATGTGTGAAATCTCGGAAACAGTTATTGCGGTTGCTGATTCTACGAAATTCGGTAAGCGCAGTTGTCATATGATCCGTGAATTCGCTGGTATTGATGTTTTGGTGACAGACTCTGGGATCCCTGATGAATATATCCAAGAGTTAAAAAACCATAAAATTGAAGTAATCATCGTCGATAAAGAGCAATAATTCGCTAACTCCATTAACAATACAACCGTGTTGATTGTGGAGTTAGTATTAATGCATCCTTTAGAAAAGATTGTTCAGCAAAATAAACTTGGTAAACAGAATGGCATTTATTCTGTTTGCTCAGCCCACCCATTTGTTATTGAAGCTTCACTGCACCAAGCGCTGGATAATGATTCCTTTCTTTTAATTGAAGCCACATCTAACCAAGTTGACCAATTTGGTGGCTATACGGGTATGACTCCGGCTGACTTCTTCAACTACGTTATTGAAAAAGCAGAAAAAATCAATTTCCCTCTAAATAAATTAATTCTTGGTGGAGACCATTTAGGCCCAAATCGCTGGCAGGGGCTTAATGCCGCTGATGCCATGGATAATGCAGATGTCCTGATTGAGCACTATGTTGCTGCAGGGTTTAAAAAAATACACCTTGATTGCAGTATGTCCTGTGCAGATGACCCAGTTCCACTCACTGATGAAATTGTTGCACAGCGGGCCGCCCGACTTGCTGTTATTGCAGAAAAAACTGCCAAAGAAAAATTCGGTTATAGCGATATCGTCTATGTTATTGGTACTGAAGTTCCTGTGCCTGGTGGAGCAACAGAAGCCCTTGAAGGTGTTGAGGTCACAGACCCACAAGCTGCAAGAAAAACCTTAGACTGTCATGCGAAAGCATTCGAAAAAGCAGGCATCGGTGACTGCTGGGCACGTGTTATTGGCCTCGTCGTTCAACCTGGTGTGGAATTCGACCATACCGGTGTTATTGACTATCAACCTGAAAAAGCACAAGCATTAAGTCAAGTGGTTGATGACTACCCTCATCTCGTTTTCGAAGCACATTCAACCGATTACCAAACACCGGATGCTTACAAGCAACTAGTGCAAGACCATTTTGCCATTTTAAAAGTTGGCCCTGCTTTAACATTTGCTATGCGGGAAGCCCTCTATTCTCTGTGTGAAATTGAGAATGAAATGTTCCCAACAGAACAGTGTTCTCACTTAAAAGAGAAAATGGAACAGTTGATGTGCCGTGAGCCTGAATTTTGGCAAAAATACTACCATGGTGATGCTCAGCAGCAAGCTTTTGCTCGCGTTTATAGCTTTAGTGACCGTATTCGTTATTACTGGCCTGATAAAGAGATTAACCAAGCCATAGACACCCTGATGGCGAACTTATCTTCAAAATCGATTCCGTTACCACTTCTAAGCCAATACATGCCACATCAATTTCAACAATTGAGAGAAGGCATGATCGACGGCTCAGCGAAATCCTTTATTTTTGCAAAAATTCGCGACGTACTTTCGGTATATGCCGATGCATGTAAATTTAGTCACTGAGGTTTGACATGGAATATTTAAGCTATCAAACACCTGAACTCGAAAAGCTAAACGCATTTTGGACAGCAAAAGAGATTGAGCAACAGCCTGAATGCTGGGAAAAAACAAACCAGCTAATACAAGAACAACGTGCTGAAATTGATACATTTTTAGCTAAAGTACTTCAGGCATCGGACGCACGTATTATCATGACGGGAGCAGGAACATCAGCTTTTGCAGGCCGCGCCCTTGCCCCCGTTCTGACTGGTCATTTAAAACGCCGAGTTGATGCTATCGCCACCACGGATTTAGTGGCCGACCCAAAAGAATATTTAGCAGAAGACGTACCAACGCTACTAATTTCTTTTGCTCGCTCTGGTAATAGTCCTGAAAGTGTTGCCGCCCTGGATGTAGCAGAAAAGTGCCTAACACAATGTTACCACTTAGTTTTAACCTGTAACGAGCAAGGACAGCTATATCGTTATTGCCAAAATAATACCAATGCATTAGCTATTTTAATGCCAGAAGAGTCAAATGACCGTTCATTAGCAATGACATCAAGCTTTTCATCTATGATGATGGCTGCACTGTGTATTTTCTTAAAAGAATCGTTCTATTTGAACGAAATTCAACCTTATTTCCAAGATTATCACGACAGTTATACCCAATTTAACCTCCGTATCCGAGAAGATCATGCAGGTAAGTTTAAACGAGTCATTTATCTAGGTAGTGGGGGCCTACAAGGCCTTGCACAAGAAGCCGCCCTAAAAATGCTGGAATTAACCGCTGGTAAGGTCGTTGCTAACTTTGACACGCCTTTAGGGTTTCGCCATGGACCGAAATCTATCGTCAATAAAGAAACGTTAGTTGTGCTGTTTCTATCAAACGATAAGTACACCAGACAGTATGAGACTGACTTATTAAGAGAGGTAATTCACGATAATGCTTCAGCGAAAGTGATCGCGATCACCTCCTCTTCTGATGACACACAAATAGAAGAAAGTTTTGTTTATATTAAAAAAATGGAGAAATGCTCAGACTCAGCACTATTTTTCCCTTATTTAATGTTAGCGCAAGCCTTTGCATTCCATAGTTCCATTGCACTGGGGAATACACCGGATAACCCGTCTCCAACCGGAGAAATTAATCGAGTTGTTCAAGGTGTCACTATTTACCCGTTCTCATATCAAGAAGATGGCACCATGCCTTCTTAATGATAAATATAGCTAATAATAAGAGAGCAATTATATGCACGCACCAAATATTGTCTGGACCCGAATCGATGAGCGTTTATTACATGGGCAAATTCGAATCACTTGGGGTAAACACACTGAAGCAAATTTAATTCTTGTCGCTAATGATGATGCTGCGGACGGCCCTAACTCCGCTTTTATGCAAGCAGGAATGAAAGCTTCTGCCGGTGGAGAATATGCCGTCCGATTTTTCTCTATCGAAAAAACTATCGATGTCATTCACAAGGCATCTCCTCGTCAAAAAATCTTTATTCTTTGCAATAACCCAACAGATGTTGCTCGTCTTGTCGAAGGCGGCGTTCCTATCACTCACTGCAACGTCGGTAATATGCACTTCCATGAAGGAAAACGCCAAATTGCCAAAACAGTGTCTGTGGATGAACGCGACTTAGAAGCATTCCGTCGGCTTGTCGACAAAGGGGTAGCTTGCACAATTCAAAATACTCCAGACCAAACCCCCGTTAATGTTCTTACTCTCGCAACAGCATAAGCAGATTGAGATAACAACTTAACATTAAGGCGTTTAAGGAAAACTATTATGATTTATGAAGCTTCTCTCGTGGCTTTATGGGCCTTCTTTTGCGGTATAGATAAGTATGACGTTGCACTCAATATCCACCGCCCACTGATCACAGGGCCTGTTGTCGGCCTGATTATGGGTGATATGCAAGTCGGTTTAATTGCGGGTGCAACATTAGAATTAGCTTGGCTTGGGCTTGTTCCAAATGCAGGGGCTCAGCCACCTGATGTTACCTTAGGTACTATCGCCGCTGTTGCATTCGCCATTATGACCAACCAATCACCAGCAGTAGCGATGGGAATCGGCATGCCAATTGCCGTTCTCATGCAAATGATCATTATCGGCTTTTTTGCTATTACCGCATTCACCATGGGGAAAGCTGACCGCTACGCTGAAAAAGCAGATGCGGCGGGGATCTCCCGGTTATTAATCGCCACCATTACCGTTCGTTCTTTGCTCTACGCTATCGTCGCTTTTGTAACCGTTTACTTCGGTGAACACGCTGCACAATGGATTGATGAAAACACGCCAAAAGTACTCCTCGAAGGCTTAGGTATTGGCGCGAAAATGGTTCCAGCAATTGGCTTCGCGATGCTGTTAAAAATCATGTGGTCAAAAGAAGTGGCTGGTGTGTTCTTTGTTGGTTTCGTCATGACTACTTATCTCAAGCTGCCAATTATGGCAGTGGCAATACTCGGCGCATCAGCGGCAGCACTGTATTACTTCTTCAGCGGTAACAACAATAAAAATAACTCACAACAAAATGAGGATTTTGAAGATGGTATCTGATAACAAAACAGCAGTAGAAACCAAAAACTTACCAGTGGGATCCTACGTTGATGGCATTGATGAGTACCAAGATACCACTGTCCGTAAAGTCATCACGAAAGGCGATCTATGGCGTTGTGCTTTTCGTGGACTATTTATGGAAGGTAACTTTAACTTTGAACGCATGCAGGGGGGAGGCTTTGCATTCTCCATCATCCCAGCCCTACGCAAAATTCATGGTAATAACAAACGCGATTATGCAACTGCACTGAAAAATCACTTACAGTTTTTCAATGCGAGTCCAAAATTATTTACTTTCTTACTTGGTACAGCTGTGGCCATGGAAGAAAACAAAGAGAAGCCGTCAACTGTCAACGTTATGAAAGTGGCAGGTATGGGGCCAACAGGTGGCATCGGCGATGCTATCGACCATATGACATTGATGCCGCTGACTTTAGCATTAGGTGCATCTATCGCAATGGAAGGCTCAATTGCCGGCCCATTTGTTTTCTTCTTTTTGTACCAAATTGTTCACTTTTTTGTCTATTTCGGCTTGATGTTCATGGGGTATCGCGCGGGTACCGCAGCAATGGTTAATATGAGCGATGCAACAGAAAAGCTCGCTAAAGCCGCCAACATCATGGGGATTTTTGTGATTGGGGCACTTTCCGCCACCTTCATAAAAGTACAAACCACCGCTGCTGTTGAGGTAGGCGGCAAGGTGGTTGAACTACAAACCGCCTTGTTCGACAAAATCATGCCTAACTTACTCCCGCTTTGCCTCGTCTTTTTGATGTTCAAAATGGTGAAAGGGACTGGTTTCTGGGCCAAACCGCCCGTTCTTATCTTCTCTGTCTTAGCCTTCGGCGTTATTGGCCACGTACTCGGTGTGATGTAACAGGATCGTATTAAATTGTTTTTAGGTGGGTAGCTAAGTTACCCACCAGCAAGGAGTTATCAATGATTGGTTTGATTGTTTCTGGGCACATTAATTTTGCGAGCGGCATGGCCTCTGCGGTCAAGGCTATCGCAGGTGAACAGGAAAATATGGTGTTTATTGATTTTGTTGAAACCCTTTCTCCCGATGAATTAGAACAACAAATGCGAGCCGCAATGGACGCTATGAATTGTGAACAAGTGCTCTTTCTCACCGACCTTCCTGGTGGAACCCCTTGTAACCGCGCCATGGCAATTATGATGGAAAATCAATTCGTTGAAGTTGTAGCTGGCGTTAGCCTGCCGATGATCGTTAATGCGTCATTCGAGCGTGAAGGGGTTGATGCAAAAGAACTCCTTTCTATCTTACACGATATAGGGACTCGCAGTATTCAAGACCTACGTCAGCAACTGGCTATGACGTCAGAAACTGAATTTGAAGAAGATGGCCTATGAAACAACAATATGCCCTTTTAGCGGATCGTACTTTTACTCCTGAGGGAATTCGTTATCAGCAGTATGTTCGTGTGTGCAACGGTGTTATACAAGAAATTACGGATACCGCTCCCGAACATTGCCCTGTCATCCGCCTGGAAGGCCGCTCCTTACTACCGGGGTTTGTTGATATCCATATTCATGGGCGTGCTGGCGCAGACGTCATGGATGCAAGCCAACAAGGGTTGCAAACCATAGCCGATGCATTAGCCAAAACCGGTGTTGTTGCTTGGGTGGGAACCACCGTCACCGCACCAATGGATGATATCAAACGTGCACTCACCCAAGTCTGTGAGTTTATCGCCAAATCGCAAACATCAGGAGCCCAGTTAGTCGGCAGTTTTTTAGAAGGCCCTTACTTCACTGAACGTCATCGAGGTTCACATCCTGTTAAGTACTTAAAAGCACCGACCATTCATGAGCTGGAAGACCTTGTGCAATGTGCTAATCACACACTTTTACGGGTTGCAGTGGCCCCCGAAGCAGAAGGTGCCATTGAGGCTATTGATTGGTTAGTACAACGCGGTATTAAGACCAGTGTTGCACATACTGCCGCTGATTTCATACAAACCAGTCTCGCATTTTCACATGGTGCAGATTGTGGCGTACATCTTTATAACGGCATGACGGGTTTACATCATAGAGAGCCCGGTTGCTGTGGCGCAGTGTTGTACCACGATGTCCTTGCGGAACTGATTGCCGATGGCGTTCATGTTCACCCCGTCATGATGCAGCTAGCTTATCGAATGAAAGGTTATCAGCAGCTCGCTTTAATTACAGATTGTATGCGAGCTGGAGGGTTACCGGATGGCGATTATCTCCTTGGTGCACAAACAGTAAAAGTCACTCAAGGACAAGCCCGCACGGCTGATGGCTCTCTTGCAGGTAGTACATGTAGCCTTGATAGCGCATTGCGCAACATGGTGCAACTCGCGCATGTTCCTGAGTGGGAAGCAGTACAAATGGCCACTTCGGTTCCCGCCCAATACCTTGGGATCGATGACCAATTTGGCTACATCCGAGTTGGAGCACACGCTAATTTCGCTGTTGTTGATAACAATTTTTATCTAACAGACACATTCATCAGAGGTGAACACGTTCACTCTGTATTCGGGAATACCGACCATTAAGGCCGGTTACCTATCAGTAAATTATGAGGTATTTATAATGGAAATTCGTCAACCAATTCACAGTGAGCATGCAAAAACACTTGATACTGAAGGCTTACGCAAACAGTTCCTGATCGAGAATTTGTTCCGTGAAGGGGAAATGAATCTCACTTATAGCCATATCGACCGCATTATTGTGGGTGGTATTGTTCCAACACAAAAACCACTCGCGCTAATGGCAGGAAAAGCATTAGGCGTTGATTTTTTTCTTGAGCGTCGTGAGCTGGGTGCAATTAATATTGGGGGCGCGGGCCAAGTTATCGTTGATGGCGAAGCCTATGACATCGCACCAAAAGAAGCTATTTATATCGGTATGGGCGCTAAATCTGTCGAATTTATTAGTGCCGATGCCAATACTCCTGCACGCTTCTACATGAACTGCGCACCTGCACACCATACTTACCCAACACGCAAAATTACTATCGAACAAGCTTCGCCAGAAAAATTAGGTAATGTTGAGAACTGTAACGTTCGTACCATCTATAAGTTCTTACACCCATCGATTTTACCAACCTGCCAATTATCAATGGGTATGACAGTACTCGAGCCTGGCAGCTTATGGAATACCATGCCATGCCATACCCATGAGCGCCGTATGGAAGTCTATTTATATTTCAATATGAAAGAAGACAACGTTGTTTTCCATTATATGGGTGAGCCTTCGGAGACCCGCCATATTGTTGTTCGTAATGAACAAGCCGTTATTAGCCCGAGCTGGTCGATTCACTCAGGCGTAGGAACCGCTGCTTATACATTTATATGGGGAATGGTTGGAGAGAATCAGGTATTCCACGACATGGACCATGTTGCCATGAAAGATCTGAAATAATCCCTTTATCTTTTTGAACAAAATAAAAAAACGATGTGGCTGTACCGTCACATCGTAAGTGAGGCACATATGAATTTATTTGATTTAACTGGAAAAGTCGCGATTGTCACTGGATGTAATACTGGTTTAGGTCAAGGAATGGCAATTGGTTTGGCACAAGCAGGCGCAGATATTGTCGGAGTTGGAGTCCAAGATGCCCCTGAAACACGTGCTCAGGTCGAAGCTTTAGGCCGCAAGTTTCACTATATTATTATGAATTTAATGGAACAAGATGGGCTGCAAACTTTAGTTGATGATGCCGTATCTGCCATGGGCCATGTCGATATCCTTATTAATAATGCGGGTATCATTCGTCGCGAAGACTTACTCGAATTTAGTGAAAAAGATTGGGACGATGTGATTAATATTAATCAAAAAACCCTATTCTTTTTATCTCAACGTGTTGCACGACAATTCGTGAAGCAAGGAAATGGCGGTAAAATTATTAATATTGCTTCAATGCTCTCGTTCCAAGGTGGTATTCGAGTTCCATCTTACACGGCAAGTAAGTCCGCTGTCATGGGGCTCACTCGTGCTCTCGCTACTGAGCTTTCCCAATACAACATTAATGTGAATGCAATCGCCCCAGGTTACATGGCAACAGACAACACAGCAGCACTACGCGCTGATGCAGACCGCAATGCGGCTATCTTAGAGCGTATTCCAGCAGGCCGTTGGGGAACACCAGAGGATTTGGCAGGCCCAGCTGTCTTTTTAGCCTCCAAAGCAAGCGACTATATTAATGGTTATACCATTGCGGTTGATGGTGGCTGGTTAGCTCGCTAACCTATCTGGAGAAAATAATGGAACAATCATCATTACCAAAACCATTACAGCGCGATACGGTTTTAGACGACATGAAACGGGTTTACCGTTTTCAATCAAAAAACCAAGTACGCAGTGTACTTCGTCGTAGTGGTAAAACCCGTTTTATTAAAGATACGGATTGGGAACGTGGTGTTCTGTGGTCTTGTGTTGCCGCTGCTTGGCAAGCAACACAGGATAACGAATATCTGACTGGTGTATTGGATTACACATTACATACTGGATTTCGTACAGGACCTAACCCGCGTTTTGCCGATGACCATGTCTGTACTCAAGCTTATTTAGCTGTAAGTTCACAATTTGATCATCCAGAAGTCCTTGAACCCACTATTAACGCATTCAACCTTATGTTAGCTGAGCCAAAACCAGGTCGAGAAGACTGGTGGTGGTGTGATGCACTTTTCATGGCTCCCCCAGCTTTTGCTGCCTTATCAGCTCAAACAAATGACAGTCGCTACTTAGACTACATGCATACCGCTTATTGGGATGCAGTAGACCATTTGCGTGATCCTGAAACTGGCTTAATTTATCGTGATTATCGCTATATTCCAGATGGCAAAGGCGGTGAATTGCGTGAAAAAAATGGTGAGAAAGTATTTTGGAGTCGAGGTATTGGTTGGGTTATTGCATCTATCCCACGTATCTTACAATCTTTACCTGATGGTTTCCCTGCCCGCCAGCAGTATGTGAATTTATTTGTTGAACTAATGGAAGCTGTCATTCAATACCAACAAGATGATGGTTTCTGGCGTACCAGTTTACTTGACCCACAAAGCTTCCCAGCCCCTGAAAGTAGTGCGACTGCATTATTTAGCTATGGCTTAGCATGGGGCTTAAATCAAGGTTTACTGGAAGAGACACGTTATCTGCCTTTACTCGAAAAATCATGGTGTGCACTACAAAGCTGTATTCACCCCAATGGAATGCTAGGTTGGGTACAGCTTCCAGCGTTCAACCCACGAGATGTCCAGTATGACCATAATATGGATTATGGGGCAGGAGCCTATTTATTAGCCGCAAGTGAAGTTATCCAACTCAAGATTTAATCCATTACGACCCGATTTACCATTGCTCAAGTTGTCATTTCATTACTTTCTTTTTGGCCAATTTATTGGCCATTTTTCTTGCTTCTATTTTTCTCTCTTCTTTACAAGCCGGCAATAAAAAACCCACGATCACTCGTGGGCAAATGTATATTTAATAAAAAGTGATATTACCAAGTATATTGAATACCCACACGGAAGCGTGTTTGGCGGTCACTTGAAAATCTATTTTCTTTCACATTACCCACTTCAACAAATGGGCGCCATAAAGCACCATCATCTGCTTTAATATCATAACGAAGGCGAACGTTGTGTTGATAATCGAATTTCTTATCATTATAAAGAGGTTGAGCGTTGTCGGCCATTTCCCACATTAAATCTAACTGATACTGTAAGTCTAAGTTACCCCATTTATAACCTATCCAGCTATCAAACTCTTGGATTTTAGAGTGGTAATTACTGCCATTTTCCCCTGCTTGACCATAATCCCATACTTTCCATTTATAACGGCCTTGTAAACGAATACCGTTATCAAATGTATAGTTTAAACGGACATAAGGAACATAAACCAAACCTAATTTATCAAAATCAAGAGAAGCACCAACAAGCCCCACTAAATTTGGGTTTAATTTCGTATAATAAAAAGCTGAAAATTCAGAACCATCAATTTTCATTGCGTCATAGGCACCATCTTTATTTCCATAACGCGCATCAAGTTCAAATCCAATATTCTTTCCTGTATCCAAGAAAGCTTTAATTCTGTCCCCACTTTTTCCTGATGCATCTAAATATTGATGACGATATTCAATTGTTGTTTTATAGTTATTTGCGAGAGCATATTGTGATGAAATTGAAAATAACACTGCACTAGCAATAATTAATTTTTTCATTATCTTTATTCCAAAGCTGTGTACTATTTAAGCACGAGGATAGTGATTCCCTGTTTTATTAGAGAATAATATTTTCATTATTTTTAGTTAATGCCACCTAATTTATTAGGCGGCAATTAAGAAATAATTTATTTAACTTCACAAGCTGAAGCTTTTTTATTTAATTTATTTGTTGTAGCTGTAATAAATTCTGTTGGTCTCCAAGAATCACCGGTTTTCTCTAACCACGGTATGAGCTCATCTTTAATTAATTTATCAATAATTGGCGCATTTTCGTCTGCGACATTTTTCATTTGATAAGGGTCATTCACATTATCATAAAGAGTATATTTCAGCGGTTGTCCATCTTGGCGGTCAATAACCAATGTATGCGTTTTCGTTCTCACGCCACGTTTACCAAACGAAGGTTCACCATACGGTATAAATAAATAAAGTTGAGAATTGGCGACATCCCCCTCACCAGTGACTACGCGCTCAGCTAAGTTACTTCCTTCAACTGAGCCAGGGATCCATTGCTCTAACCCTAATAAACCTAAGATCGTTGGGTAGATATCAGGTGCTGACATTAATGCATCATCTTGCCCCGGTTTAATTTTACCCGGTAACCGAAACATCATCGGAACACGCATCGATTCATCATATGGGTTATTCTTTGTCGGCTGGCCATTTGCACCAAGACAACTGCCATGATCAGAGAAGAAAACAACCAATGTATTATCCGCCAGCCCTTGTTTTTCAAGCTCATCAACAATACGACCAAATTGTTCATCAACACCGTTTACCATCGCCAGATATTCTTTAAAGTATTGAGGACCATAACCTTCTTGGTATTCCACATCCCATTTAACATTTGGTCGAGTATTTAACTCTTGCGAGGTTTTTCCTTTATAGGCATCGAGATACTTTTGTGGAACTTGGTCATACGGTGAATGCGGAGGGTTCATTGAAACAACCAGCGCAAATGGCTTGGTATTATCACGATACTGCCCATTTTTATTCTGTAAGAATTTTATGGCCATATCCGCTTCGTGCTCTGGTCCCCATTGGTCTACATAAATAGGTTTTTCACGAGGCGTATCATTGGCCCAATACATTGGTTTCATATGCAGGTCATATGTGCCATAGGAGTACCAAAAATCAAAGCCATGGCGGCGGTTTGGAGCAGCCCATTCATTCCAATAACGCCCTTCCATCGGGTTGTTATAGCTTTCAATGAAAGGGGCATATGGTGCATCTAAATGCCATTTACCAATATACCCCGTACTGTAATCCAATGATTTTAAAACATCAGACCAACAATTGGCATAAGGTGATAAATCAATCCCTACCTTACCGCCATAATCATGAGCGTTGCCTGTGATACCATTACGAACAGGATATTGCCCTGTCATAAACATGCCTCGGAATGGAGAACATAATGGGTAATTAGATGCCATTTGCGTCATCACTTTCGCTTGTTTCGCAAACTTATTTAAATTGGGCGTAATTGACGGGTCTTCTCCCATAAATTGTAAGGCATGGGCACGCATCTCATCGGGGAATACTATCAATAAGTTAGGGGCGTCATCGGGCCGATAAGGCTTAATATTTGAAGGTTTTCCATCACTGGCTAAAATGGGACTAGAAACCGACATTGCTGCACCGCTGGCTGCTAATCCTTTTATAAAGGTTCTGCGCGAAACAGTCATTGCTTCATCCTCTTTTCGTTTACGTTTTCTTTCGTTTTTGGTTAATACATATTATTTATACTTTTACATAAGATCAAAAAGTAAGTGATCGAAAATATCAAAATTCAAGTAGAGATCACAAAAAATGAGCAATATACCAAGAAAAAGCCAACTAACGCACAATAAAAAGATGGTGCCAACTTATTAAAAATAAACACAATAAATTGATTTATAAAAGAAATAAATAATTCAGAGATAATGAGCACAAAAGCTAAATTATGTTTGTAAATTGTATGAAAATGATGCTTTCACCTCATTCATCGAATTTTCATTTACTTTCAATAATGCAAAAAACAGGTAATCCGAAACAATACAAAAAGATAAATTTTTATCACTACCCTATATTCTGTAAAAATTAATCAATATAAGGATAATTATAAAAATTATTCAATTATCTAAAATTAAGAAAAAAATAAAATGCCAAAATATGACTTTAATCATTCATTCCATCTAGTTTTCTATTATTTTTTCAATAAAAATATTTTTTATTTTTAGAGTGAATTATATTTTAATTATCTAACAAAGATATATATTAATTAAATTTAAGATAGGTCAATTTTAAAACTAAGTGTTAAATAAAATATACATCGTGAAAGAAGATTATCACGCTTTAATATCAATAATTTAACAAAGTTATTTAATAAGAAGAATAAGGCAGGAGTAAAGTCGCCCATTCTAATTCATTATTCAAATAATGCCACTATTAATTATCAATTTTATATTCTCACTAGCATTTCTTAGAAAAATTCAACAGGTCTGATATTCAGAATATCTTTAGTTGTGATAAAAGAATAATACTGTGAAATGAAATTACAGCCACAGATATAACTAATGTAAAACGCATTCTATAAGATGCTGGGGAATAAAAGAATGAATATTGTTGAGCGGTTTATTTCTTACACCAAAATTAACACCACCACTGATAGGGAAAAAGGCGCGGCAGGAATTATGCCTTCCTCAGAAGGACAACGCGTCCTTGCAAAACAGCTGGTTCAAGAGCTAGAAGCTCTCGGTGTTGAAGATATTAAGCTGCGTGACACAGCCATTGTCACCGCAACGTTGCCATCTAACCTTGATTATGATGTGCCGACGGTTGCTTTCTTTGGCCACTTAGACACCAGTGCAGAACAAACCAATGACACTAAAGCACAAATCTTGCCATACACCGGTGAAGATTTGTGTATGAATAAGGAGCTTAATATTTATCTACGTAAGAGTGAGTTCCCTGAACTGGTGAATTATATCGGTGATGACATCATTGTCACTGATGGAACTAGCTTATTAGGCGCTGACGATAAAGCCGCCATTGCCTCTATCATGGATATGCTGCAATACTTTAAGCAGAATCCAGAGATTAAACACGGCACAATTAAAATTGGTTTTGTGCCGGATGAAGAGCAAGGGCTACGTGGCGCTAAAGTTTTCGATGTTAAAGAATTCGGTGCTGATTTTGCCTATACCCTCGACTGCTGTGGTATTGGTGAATTAGTTTATGAAAACTGGAATGCAGGTGATGCCGAAATCATCTTTACAGGTAAATCAGCACACCCAATGTCCGCAAAAGGCAAACTGGTTAACTCATTATTAATGGCGCAAAAATTTATTGCCATGTTACCAGGTGGTGAAGCCCCTGAGTATACAGATGGGCGCGAAGGCTATTACTGGGTAAAACAAATGTCAGGTAACAGCGCTCGCACTGTTTTAAAAATGGATGTGCGTGATTTTACCGAAGACGGCTATCGCAAACGTATGGCTTTCTTAAAACAATTAGCAGAGAGCTGCGAAAGCCTTTGGGGCAACGAAAGTGTTGTTTGTAAGCTATCAGACCGCTACTCTAACGTTTACAATAGCCTACAAGGTGACAACCGTTATCCAATCGATATCGCTGTTGATGCCTATCAAGCTTGTGGCATTACGCCAAAAGTGATCCCAATGCGTGGTGGCTATGACGGAGCCGCTTTATCGCAAAATGGATTGCCTTGCCCTAATATCTTCACAGGCGCACATAACTTCCATTCAATCTATGAATACCTGCCAGTGAAATCCCTTTACGCCGCCAGCGATGTACTAAAACAAGTGGTACAAATCACCGCAGAACGCTTCAAACCAGGAGCTAAAGCATGATCCCAATTCTAACGGTTCTGATTATCGTTGTTTTGGTTGCGCGGTTTATTTTGAAGGGATACAAAGCTGAGCCAGTACTGTTAATCGCTGGCTTAGTATTGATGATATTCACCCTAGCCCTTGGCTGGGGGCCTATCCTCCCTAAAAATGTCGCCACCACCGGTATCACTTGGCTCGACCCATTTGAAGTCATGCGAGATTTATTCAGCAGCCGTGCAGCGGATCTCGGTTTAATGATCATGGCATTGATGGGCTTTGCGCACTATATGGACCATATCGGTGCCAATGAAGCGGTAGTTCGTGTTGCAACTAAGCCACTGAAAAATATGCGTTCACCTTACGTATTGCTATTTTTCTCTTTCTTGCTGGCGAGTATCTTGCAATTAGCTATTCCATCAGCGACAGGCTTAGCCGTACTGTTAATGGGTACCATGTTCCCAATTATGATAGGTTTAGGTCTATCACCTGCTTCTGCAGCTGGGGTCATCGCAACGTCTCTTGGGGTAGCCTACACACCAACCGCAATTGATGCTATTCGTGGTGCGAAAGCGGTCGACATGTCTGTCGTTGAGTATGTGCTTTACTATCAGGGCCCTGCAGCGTTAGCTACGGTATTAGTAGTCGGTATTACCCATATTTTCTGGCAACGTCACTGTGACCGTAAGCAAGGCTTTGTTCCCGAGATCGGTAAAGCCATTCAGTCTCATGAAAAAGAGAAAGTGACCAAGTCAGTTCCTGGGTATTATGCACTTCTCCCTATGTTACCCATTATTATGGCGGTAGGAACATCCAATTTGTTCTTTTCCGGTATTCACTTAGATGTCGTGACTATCGTACTGATTGCAATGGCAATCTGTATGGTGATTGAAACTCTTCGTGTACGTAACTTCAAACTGGTTTGTAATGGGTTCCAAACCTTCTTAAACGGAATGGGACACGCATTTAGTAATGTGGTGGGCTTACTGGTTGCAGCTGGGGTATTTGCTCATGGTATCAAAGTCAGTGGTGCTATTGACCAACTGATATTAGGTGCTGAATCTGTTGGTTTACCACCGTTTGCCATGGCGATTGTATTCGCTTTAGTAACCTTAGCAGCCGCAATTATTATGGGCTCTGGTAATGCGCCATTCTTAGCATTCGTTGAACTCATTCCACAAATTGCTCACAGTATGGGCGTTAACCCGATTGCGATGATTTTACCTATGCAACAAGCCTCACACATGGGTCGAGGTATGTCGCCTGTTGCGGGGGTTATTATTGCGGTATCGAGTGGAGCAAAATTACAGCCGTTTGATGTCGTGAAACGAACCGCGGTACCACTCATGGTTGGTTTTGTAGCTCACTGTGCAATTATTGGTATTTTTTACTAATTACTATATTTACCATTCAATAATTAAAGCGGGAAATATTCCCGCTTTTTACTTTTTCTAGCTAACCAATCCTAATGTTTACACTGGCAGTCTGAGGGGTCATCATGTTTGGGATCAGGGCAGCAAGAATCTATTGTCTTTTTTATAATATCAGACAATGTATTCACGGTATTTATAATGAGTGGCAAGTTTTCACAAACAGAGTCGCATTCTGAAAGCCTTCTATCCGGTTTTACTGGTGGCGTTAAGCTATCACACAATATTTCCTGTAAAACCAACGAGAAATTTGCGATCCCAGTGGTATAAATGTATGAGCGTCCGTCGGTTTCTTTGGCTAGTCGTTCATACTCTCGCGTCACGTTATCTCTATCCACCAAGGTCGGAAAGCGATCTAAATTGGTTGGGTTATCATCCGGTGTGCCTTGGTAGGTATACACCTTAATTCCTCTTTCTTGAGCGACGGATATGGCTTCGTTATTTTTTGCGATAGCAGCACGCGTGAGAATTCCACCGCCCCCCTCCATTCCTTCATCACCCAACACAAAAATAGCTCTACGCGCATCATCTCGCCAGTCAAAATGTTTACTTATATCAATAACCGCCCGACATAAATCCTCTTTATTTCCAGCATGATCTCGCCCATCGGATTCTTTAAACGGCAATCTAGCCTGTAGGTCCCTTTCGTTCGCGCCTGTTTTGATTAAATATTCACTGGCAGATTGGTCGAACTTTGTATTTGCCCAAGTCCCTTCGATACCTAAAAATGTCGCCCGAAGGTGGGATGGACACTTTGCTGATGCAGCCTCAATCGTCGCATCAATCTGTTTGCTTAAATCCCCAGCTTCATCAGACATTGAACCACTCGTATCAATAACAACAACTAAGTCTAATGCAATTTGCCCGTTTCCCGTCACGATCTGAGATGTATTCATTACTCCTAATGAATTTGATAGTAATCCATAATAATCCGAAAGGTTGGTTTGATTTGCATCGGTCTGTTCATTTGTCTTTTCTTTATCCATCGCATATTCCTTTTATTTATTTCTATTAAATATTTTTAAAATAATTTTTTATTATTGTTTTTATTACCATTTCTTTTTAATCAAGCAATTTATTATTACTTCTTTTTAGTGCTCGATATATTTCAAAAATAGAAATACGTATTCAAATAAACTAACACCATAAAAAGACTTTATTGGTGGGCTGATTGATTTTAATTAGGAAAAATTAATTGATAAAAATCATTAGATATAAAAAAAGCCAGTACCTTTCGGCACTGGCTTCAATCAGGAATTTTACAGTAAAATCAGAAATTAGTTCTGATTGTCACTGCTGAAACCTGCATTTAACAGCTCAGCTAAGTTCGCTGTTGCTTCATCTGCACTCACTTGTGGTGCTTCCACAACATCGTTCAGATGACGGCGACGGATACGGTCTTGGTGATACGCAAAACCAGTACCTGCTGGGATCAGACGTCCAACAATAACGTTTTCTTTCAGACCACGTAATTCATCACGTTTACCAGCAACCGCAGCTTCAGTCAGTACGCGCGTCGTTTCTTGGAACGATGCTGCTGAGATAAAGGATTCTGTTGCCAGAGATGCCTTAGTAATACCCAACAGGTCACGAGCAAAGTTAGCTGGAATTTTACCTTCAGTTTCCAGTTTACGATTCGAAACTTTAACACGTGAGTACTCGACTTGTTCACCTTCGAGGAATTCAGAGCTTCCTGCATCCGCGATAGTGACTTTACGCAGCATCTGACGAACGATAACTTCAATGTGTTTATCGTTAATCTTAACGCCTTGTAAGCGGTAAACTTCCTGAACCTCGTTCGTGATATAACGCGTAACAGCATGGACACCACGCAGACGCAGAATATCGTGTGGAGATTCTGGACCATCCGAAACTACGTCACCGCGTTCAACGATCTCACCTTCGAACACGTTGAGCTGACGCCATTTAGGGATCATCTCTTCGTACGGATCGCTACCATCTAATGGTGTGATAACCAGACGACGTTTCCCTTTGGTTTCTTTACCAAACGAGATAATACCGCTGATTTCAGCCAAGATTGCAGGCTCTTTCGGACGACGTGCTTCGAACAAGTCAGCTACGCGTGGCAGACCACCCGTGATATCTTTAGTACCCACAGATTCTTGTGGAATACGCGCTAAGGTATCACCCGCATTGATAGCAACGCCATCGTCTAACTGAACAATTGCTTTACCCGGTAAGAAGTACTGAGTTGGCATGTCTGTGTTAGGGATAAGAACATCGTTACCTTTTGCGTCAATTACACGCAATGCAGGACGTAGGTCTTTACCACCACTGGTACGTTCCGCAGTATCGAGAACAACAATTGAAGACAGACCGGTTAATTCATCAGTCTGACGTGTCATTGTTTGACCATCAAGCATGTCAGAGAAGCTGATGAAACCAGACACTTCACTGACGACTGGCATGGTATGTGGATCCCAGTTCGCAACAGTTTCACCGCCCGTTACTGCATCGCCATCGCCTTTCGTCAAGTGCGCACCGTAAGGGACTTTATAGCTTTCTTTCGTACGGCCAAATTCATCAACCAGACGCAATTCAGTATTACGTGAAGTAATAACCAGTTTGCCTTCTGTGTTAGTAACGAATTTCGCGTTAACCAGTTTCAGAGTACCTGTGTTACGGACTTGAATGCTAGATTCTGCCGCCGCACGAGATGCCGCACCCCCGATGTGGAACGTACGCATCGTTAACTGTGTACCCGGCTCACCGATTGACTGTGCCGCGATAACCCCGATAGCTTCACCTTTGTTGATGATATGACCACGAGCAAGGTCACGACCATAACAGTGAGCACACACACCGAAGTCAGTTTCACAACTTACAACTGAACGAACTTTAACGCTGTCGACGGAGTTAGCTTCTAACAGGTCACACAGTTTTTCGTGCAGTAATGTATTACGTGGAACCAGAATGTCCGCAGTTCCTGGGATCAGGATATCTTCTGCAGTCACACGACCCAGTACACGCTCACGCAGTGGTTCTTTAACGTCGCCACCCTCGATAACCGGAGTCATCAGGATACCTTCGAGAGTTCCACAGTCGTCTTCAGTCACAACCAAGTCCTGTGCAACGTCGACTAAACGACGAGTCAGATAACCGGAGTTTGCTGTTTTCAATGCGGTATCGGCAAGACCTTTACGCGCACCGTGCGTAGAAATAAAGTACTGGAGAACGTTCAGACCTTCACGGAAGTTTGCCGTGATAGGTGTTTCGATGATGGAACCATCTGGCTTAGCCATCAGACCACGCATACCCGCTAACTGACGGATCTGAGCGGCGGAACCACGAGCACCTGAGTCAGCCATCATAAAGATGCTGTTGAAAGAAACTTGTTGCTCTTCTACACCATCACGGTTGATGACAGTTTCAGTTGACAAGTTTTCCATCATCGCTTTAGCAACACGTTCGTTTGCTGCGGCCCAGATATCGATAACTTTATTGTAACGTTCGCCTGCTGTAACCAGACCTGACTGGAACTGTTCCTGAATTTCTGCAACTTCGGCTTCTGCTTCGGCGATGATCCCAGCTTTTTTCTCTGGAATAACCATATCGTCGATACCAACCGATGCACCAGAACGTGCCGCATAGGCAAAACCGGTATACATGATTTGGTCAGCAAAAATAACCGTAGGCTTCAGGCCCAGAACACGGTAACAGGTGTTCAGCATTTTAGAGACCGCTTTTTTACCTAACGCCTGGTTAACCAGTTCATAAGGTAGACCTTTCGGTACGATCATCCATAAAATTGCACGACCAACAGTGGTGTCAACTAAACCAGTGTTGATTGTGATGTTACCTTCCGAATCTTTTACTTCTTCAGTAATACGGACTTTAACGCGGGCATGCAGTGAAGCATGACCTGAACGGTAAACACGCTCAGCTTCTTTAGGACCGGCTAATACCATGCCCTCGCCTTTCGCGTTTACGCAGTCACGTGTCATGTAGTAAAGACCCAATACAACGTCCTGTGAAGGAACGATGATAGGCTCACCACTTGCAGGTGACAGGATGTTGTTGGTTGACATCATCAACGCACGTGCTTCTAACTGAGCTTCCAAAGTCAGAGGAACGTGTACCGCCATTTGGTCACCATCGAAGTCGGCGTTATATGCCGCACAAACGAGTGGGTGCAATTGGATAGCTTTACCTTCGATAAGAATAGGTTCGAAAGCTTGGATACCCAGACGGTGAAGTGTTGGTGCACGGTTCAGCATGACTGGGTGTTCACGGATAACTTCATCCAAGATATCCCAAACAACCGCTTCTTCGCGCTCAACCATTTTCTTCGCAGCTTTAATGGTTGTTGCCAGACCACGTAATTCTAATTTGCCGTAGATGAATGGTTTGAATAACTCAAGAGCCATTTTCTTCGGCAGACCGCACTGATGCAGACGCAGGTATGGACCTACGGTGATAACAGAACGACCTGAGTAGTCAACACGCTTACCAAGTAAGTTCTGACGGAAACGACCTTGTTTACCTTTGATCATATCTGCCAAAGATTTCAGAGGACGTTTGTTAGAACCAGTGATTGCGCGACCACGACGACCGTTATCTAACAGGGCGTCAACCGCTTCTTGCAGCATACGTTTTTCGTTACGTACGATGATGTCTGGCGCAGCCAGATCCAGAAGACGTTTCAGACGGTTATTACGGTTGATTACGCGACGATACAGATCGTTCAGATCTGATGTTGCGAAACGACCACCATCCAGTGGAACTAATGGACGCAGATCCGGTGGTAATACTGGTAATACGTTTAAGATCATCCACTCTGGTTTGTTACCAGATTGAATGAATGCTTCCAGCAGTTTGATACGCTTGGTCAGCTTCTTACGCTTAGTTTCAGAGTTAGTTTCGTTTAACTCTTCGCGCAGGGTTTCACACTCGTTCTCAAGATCGAGGTTTTTCAGCAGGCCTTGGATTGCTTCCGCACCCATTTTCGCATCAAATTCGTCACCGAACTCTTCCAACGCATCTAAATATTGCTCTTCTGTCAGAATCTGTGCACGCTCAAGGCTAGTCATACCGCCTTCAACAACAACATATGATTCAAAGTACAGAACGCGTTCGATATCACGCAGTGGCATATCGAGCAGTAAACCGATACGGGATGGCAGTGATTTTAAGAACCAAATATGTGCAGTCGGAGAAGCAAGTTCAATGTGCCCCATGCGCTCACGACGGACTTTGGTCTGTGTAACTTCAACGCCACACTTCTCACAAATCACACCACGGTGTTTTAAACGTTTGTACTTACCGCACAGACATTCGTAGTCTTTTACTGGCCCGAAAATACGCGCACAGAAAAGACCATCACGCTCAGGCTTGAACGTACGGTAGTTAATGGTTTCTGGCTTTTTAACTTCACCGAATGACCATGAACGGATCATATCAGGTGATGCCAGAGCAATCTTGATAGCATCAAACTCTTCGGTCTTGGTTTGCGCTTTCAGAAACTTTATTAAGTCTTTCACAAAATGCTCCTGTCGGAGTTAGACCTGTCAGGTGAGTGTTCAAAGACACTCTCCCCAAATCCCAGTGCTTACATGTGCCGAAAGGCGAACCTTTCGGCATAAAACGAATTACTCGTCTTCCAGCTCGATGTTGATACCCAGAGAACGGATTTCTTTCAGCAATACGTTGAAAGATTCCGGCATACCAGGTTCCATCTGATGGCTGCCATCGACGATGTTTTTATACATCTTCGTACGGCCGTTAACGTCATCCGATTTAACTGTAAGCATTTCTTGAAGAGTATAGGCTGCACCGTATGCTTCCAGTGCCCACACTTCCATCTCCCCGAAACGCTGACCACCGAACTGCGCTTTACCACCCAGCGGTTGCTGAGTAACCAAGCTATAAGAACCAGTTGAACGGGCGTGCATCTTATCGTCAACCAAGTGGTTCAGTTTCAGCATATACATATAACCAACGGTAACTTGACGCTCAAATTTCTCGCCAGTACGACCATCGAATAATGTAATCTGACCTGAAGTTGGCAGACCACCCAATTTCAGCAGTTCTTTGATTTCTTTCTCTTTCGCACCATCAAATACTGGTGTCGCAATTGGCATACCTTTTTTCAGGTTCTCAGCCAAACGCATAACTTCTTCGTCAGAGAAAGTATTCAAGTCAACTTTCTGGCGTGGATCATCACCTAAATCGTACGCTTTTTGGATAAACTCACGCAGTTTGGCAACTTCTTCTTGCTGTTTAAGCATAGCATTGATTTTCTCACCAATACCTTTCGCAGCCATCCCTAAGTGGGTTTCCAAAATCTGACCGATGTTCATACGTGATGGTACGCCCAGCGGGTTCAGAACGATGTCAACTGGGTTACCGTTTTCATCATAAGGCATGTCTTCAACTGGGTTGATTTTTGAGATAACACCTTTGTTACCATGGCGACCCGCCATTTTATCACCCGGTTGAATTTGACGTTTAACCGCCAGATAAACCTTAACAATTTTCAGTACACCAGGTGCTAAGTCATCACCTTGAGTAATTTTACGACGTTTTGCATCGAGTTTTTTCTCAAACTCAGATTTCAGTTCGTCATACTGTTCAGCTAATTGCTCTAACTGGTTTTGCTTCTCTTCGTCTGCTAAAGATAACTCTAACCAACGATCGCGAGGCAGTTTGTCCAGTTTTTCAGCTTCAATTCCGCCGTTAACCAGTACAGAACGGATACGAGCAAACAGGCCAGCTTCGAAAATACGCAGCTCTTCTGTTAAGTCTTTCTTCGCATCACGTAACTGAGTTTCTTCGATCTCTAATGCACGTTTGTCTTTCTCTACACCGTCACGGGTAAATACTTGTACGTCAATAACCGTACCAGAAACACCGTTAGGAACACGTAAAGAAGAGTCTTTAACGTCTGATGCTTTTTCACCGAAGATAGCACGTAACAGTTTCTCTTCTGGCGTCAGCTGAGTTTCACCTTTAGGTGTGACTTTACCAACCAGAATGTCGCCGCCTTTCACTTCCGCACCGATATACACGATACCGGATTCGTCAAGTTTAGACAGAGCAGCTTCACCGACGTTTGGAATATCTGCAGTGATTTCTTCAGGCCCTAATTTAGTGTCACGAGACACACAAGAGAGTTCCTGAATATGAATAGTAGTGAAACGGTCTTCTTGAACAACACGCTCAGAAACTAAGATGGAGTCTTCGAAGTTATAACCATTCCATGGCATGAATGCCACGCGCATGTTTTGACCAAGTGCTAATTCGCCGAGGTCTGTTGAAGGACCATCTGCTAACACGTCACCACGTTCAACTGGCTCACCTAAAGATACGCAAGGCATCTGGCTAATACAGGTGTTCTGGTTAGAACGAGTATATTTAGTCAGGTTATAAATATCGATTCCAGCTTCGCCCGGATACATCTCATCTTCGTTAACTTTGATAACGATACGAGACGCATCAACGTACTGAACTGAACCACCACGTCTTGCAACAGCGGTAACACCTGAGTCAACCGCTACTGCACGTTCCATACCCGTACCAACTAATGGTTTGTCAGCACGCAGAGTAGGAACCGCTTGACGTTGCATGTTCGCACCCATCAATGCACGGTTGGCGTCATCGTGTTCAAGGAATGGGATCAGTGACGCACCAACAGAAACAACCTGTTGAGTCGAAACGTCCATATACTCAACCTGTTCACGGCTGAATAAACTTGATTCACCTTTGTTACGGCAAGTAATCAGTTCTTCAACGAAGCTACCATCATCACCTAAAACGGTGTTTGCCTGAGCAATGATGAAGTTACCTTCTTCAATTGCAGACAGATAATGGATTTCGTCTGTAACTAGACCATCACGCACTAAACGGTATGGGGTTTCTAAGAAACCATACTCATTGGTCTGTGCATAAACAGATAATGAGTTGATCAGACCGATGTTCGGACCTTCAGGCGTTTCGATAGGACAGACACGACCGTAGTGAGTTGGGTGAACGTCACGTACTTCGAAGCCCGCACGCTCACGAGTCAGACCACCTGGGCCTAACGCAGAGATACGACGTTTGTGCGTAATTTCAGACAGTGGGTTGTTCTGGTCCATAAATTGGGACAGCTGGCTAGAACCAAAGAACTCTTTCACTGCGGCTGAAATTGGTTTCGCGTTGATCATATCTTGTGGCATTAATGCATCGAGGTCGCCCAGAGAAAGACGCTCTTTCACTGCACGCTCAACACGAACCAGACCTACACGGAATTGGTTCTCAGCCATTTCGCCAACGGAACGAATACGACGGTTACCTAAGTGGTCGATATCATCCACTTCGCCTTTACCGTTACGGATATCGATGAGTTTACGCATAACATCAATGATGTCTTCTTCACTCAGGATACCTGAACCTTCAATTTCTTCACGGTTCAGTGAACGGTTGAACTTCATACGACCTACCGCAGACAAGTCGTAACGGTCTTCAGAGAAGAACAGGTTCTCGAACAGGTTTTCTGCAGCTTCGCGGGTTGGTGGCTCACCAGGACGCATCATGCGGTAGATTTCTACCAATGCACTCAGACGGTCGTTAGTTGGGTCGACACGAACGGTTTCAGAAATGTAAGCACCGTGGTCTAAGTCATTGGTAAACAATGTTTCGATTGTTTTATGACCAGACTGGCTCAGACGTGCCAACATGTCTAAAGAAAGTTCCATGTTCGCTGCACAAATCAGCTCACCGGTGCTTTCATCAATGTAGTCTCTAGCAACAACTTTACCTGCGATATATTCAACAGGTACTTCGATGCTATTGATTTCTTCTTTTTCTAACTGACGGATATGACGTGCAGTGATACGGCGGCCTTTTTCTACATAGACTTTACCGTTCGCTTCGATATCAAAAGAAGCAGTTTCACCACGCAGACGCTCAGGAACCAGCGTCATCATCAGTTTATTATCACGGATTTGGAATACAGTTTTGTCGAAGAACAGATTTAAGATTTCTTCGGTGTTGTAATCCATTGCACGCAGAATAATGGTCGCAGGTAATTTACGGCGACGGTCAATACGTACAAACAGGTTATCTTTCGGGTCAAATTCGAAATCAAGCCATGAACCACGGTAAGGGATAATACGTGCGTTATAAAGCACTTTACCTGAAGAGTGTGTTTTACCTTTATCGCTGTCAAAGAATACACCCGGACTACGGTGTAACTGAGAAACGATAACACGCTCAGTACCGTTGATAACGAAAGTTCCGTTTTCAGTCATGAGTGGAATTTCACCCATGTAGACTTCTTGTTCTTTGATGTCTTTAACAGTTCCTTCCGGTGCTTCACGCTCATAAACGATGAGACGCAATTTCACACGCAAAGGCGCAGAGTAAGTTACACCGCGAATTTGACATTCTTTAACATCAAAAACAGGCTCGCCTAAACGATAGCTGACATATTGTAATTCAGCATTACCGCTGTAGCTCTGAATTGGAAACACAGAACGGAAAGCTGCTTCCAGCCCATTCTGGCCATCAGGATCTTGCTCGATAAACTTCTGGAACGAGTCAAGTTGGATAGAAAGGAGATAAGGTATGTCCAAAACTTGTGGACGTTTACCAAAATCCTTACGAATACGTTTTTTCTCGGTATAGGAGTAAACCATAGGTTTCCTCAGCTCGTTGATCAGTGACCCAAGTGGTTAGCTCTTAATGTAAGAGACTGAACCGCAACGCGTTTTTTATAAGAAACGGAAAATGAATACTTTCCTTAATACTCATTGCTATTACTCTTAAATCATTTCATTGCGTCACTTTTGCTACCGAGCTACCCGAGCGGGTCGTAGCGAAGAACACAGTATATTAAGTCGTCAATAGAAAGAAGTATTGGAGGGTTGTTGTTAACATTAAAACTGCGTGAAAAGCTGTTAACACCCATCACGCTTTACAGCGCAAAAAGGCTGGTGATTAAAAAATCACCAGCCATCAGCCTAATTAGACTAGGCTGCGTTCTTGAAATTGAACTTATTTAAGTTCAACAGAAGCGCCTGCTTCTTCAAGAGCTTTCTTCAGAGTTTCAGCTTCATCTTTGCTTGCAGCTTCTTTGATAGTAGCTGGAGCAGATTCTACCATGTCTTTAGCTTCTTTTAAGCCAAGACCGGTTGCGCCGCGTACTGCTTTGATAACTGCAACTTTGTTACCGCCGATAGCAGACAGAACAACGTCGAACTCAGTTTTTTCTTCAGCAGCTTCAGCTGGGCCCGCAGCAACAGCAACAGCTGCAGCAGCAGAAACGCCGAATTTTTCTTCCATCATAGTAATCAGTTCAACAACGTCCATTACAGACATTTCTGCAACTGCATCAAGGATTTGGTCTTTAGTGATAGACATAACAAGTGTTCCTAAAATTCAGAAATAGTTTATACGTTAAAAAGCAACGAAGGAAAGGGCTTATGCAGCTTCTTTCTGATCGCGCAGAGCAGCCAGAGTACGAACCAATTTGCCGGCAGCGGCTTCTTTCATGGTTGCCATCAGGCGTGCGATTGCTTCATCGTAAGTTGGGAGAGTTGCCAGACGATCGATATCTTTCGCTTGGATTAACTCACCTTCAAAGGCCGCAGCTTTAATCTCAAATGCTGGATTCGCTTTCGCGAACTCTTTGAACAGACGAGCGCCAGCGCCCGGGTGTTCGTTAGAGAAAGCAATTAAGGTTGGACCGACAAACACGTCTTTCAGTACATCATAAGAAGTACCTTCAACAGCACGGCGGATCAGTGTATTACGAACAACACGGATATAAACGCCAGCTTCGCGACCTGCTTTACGCAGTTCAGTCATTTTTGCTACAGTTACGCCGCGTGAATCGGCAACAACTGCAGAAAGCGCGCCTTTGGCTACTTCGCTGACTTCAGCAACAATCGCTTGTTTGTCTTGAAGATTTAGTGCCATTAGCTTCTTGCTCCTGGATTAACCGGGAAACCCCGGGACTCACATCACTCAGATACAACATGTACTTGAGCGCTAAAACACGGTGAGCAGAATAGAAATCCAGAATTAAATTCTAGGTATCTCTGTCACCGTCTACGCAGGTAAATTAAGTAGCTAATATAACCACACCTGCGGTCTTGGACGGGGTCTGGAAAGGCCAGACTCCATACCGAAATTTGTGGTTTGTTGAGTATATCGCTATACCCAACAAACTCAAGGCGTCAAATTTTATACAAAATTGACGCAAAGGTAAAGCCTAATTACTGATTAGCCGAAGCTATAGCAATTAAACTGTCGCTGACAGACCCGCTTGGTCAACAGCAACACCTGCACCCATAGTGGTAGACAGGCTAACTTTCTTGATGAAAACACCTTTAGCTGAAGCTGGTTTTGCTTTTTTCAGTGCAATCAGCAGAGCTTCTAAGTTTTCTTTCAGTTTGTCAGCGTCGAAATCAACTTTACCGATAGTGGTATGGATGATTCCGTTTTTGTCGTTACGGTAACGAACCTGACCTGCTTTAGCATTGTTAACTGCTTCAGCAACGTTAGGAGTTACAGTACCAACTTTCGGGTTTGGCATCAGACCACGTGGGCCCAGAACTTGACCTAATTGTCCAACAACGCGCATTGCATCTGGAGAAGCAATAACAACGTCAAAGTCCATTTCACCAGCTTTGATTTTATCAGCCAGATCTTCCATACCTACCAGTTCAGCGCCTGCAGCTTTAGCAGCTTCAGCGTTTGCGCCTTGTGCGAACACAGCAACGCGAACTGAACGGCCAGTACCGTGTGGCAGTACAGTTGCACCGCGAACGTTTTGGTCAGATTTACGAGCATCGATGCCCAGGTTGATAGCTACGTCAACGCTTTCTACGAATTTAGCAGTTGCTAATTCTTTCAGCAGTGCAACGGCTTCATTGATGTCATACTGTTTAGTTACATCAACTTTCTCACGGATATTGCGCATGCGCTTAGTCAGTTTAGCCATTGTCTTAGTCCTCCACTACCAGGCCCATGGAACGAGCAGTACCTTCAATTGAACGCATCATTGCGTCAACATCAGCACCAGTCATGTCCGCAGCTTTAGTTTCAGCGATTTCGCGAATCTGAGCAGAGGTCACTTTACCAACTTTATCTTTGTTAGGCTTGCCTGAACCAGACTTAACGCCAGCTGCTTTTTTCAGCAGAACTGCTGCAGGTGGAGTTTTGGTAACGAAAGTGAAAGAACGGTCTGCGTAAACAGTAATAACAACAGGAATTGGTAAACCTTTTTCCAGGCTGTCTGTTTTTGCGTTGAACGCTTTACAGAATTCCATGATGTTAACACCTTGTTGACCCAGTGCTGGACCAACCGGTGGACTTGGGTTCGCCATACCAGCTGCAACTTGCAGCTTAACGTAGGCTTGAACTTTCTTAGCCATGATATTTCCTCTAGATGGGTGATAGCGCCTTACGGTTTGCAAGGCTCCCCGTTACATTAAACATGCCCCGCACATTAATTTGTGCCGAACATAAAAACAAAAGGCGCGAAATTGTAGTCAAATTTCACGCCTTTTGCAAGTCAGTTTTGTCGTTTAGATTAGGCTTTCTCTACCTGACCAAAATCCAATTCGACTGGAGTTGCACGACCAAAGATAGAAACAGAGACTTTCAAGCGGCTCTTTTCATAATCAATTTCTTCAACAACACCGTTAAAGTCAGCAAATGGGCCTTCGCTAACACGAACCATTTCACCTGGTTCAAACAGTGTTTTCGGACGTGGCTTATCACCAACTTGTTGTAAGCGGTTCATAATAGCATCAACTTCTTTATCGCTAATTGGCGCTGGACGATCTGACGTTCCGCCAATGAACCCCATTACACGCGGTACACTACGTACTAAGTGCCAAGAGTCATCATTCATGACCATTTGGACTAAGACATAGCCTGGGAAGAATTTGCGTTCACTCTTACGGCGCTGACCGCTACGGATTTCAACAACTTCTTCTGTTGGAACCATAACTTCGCCAAAAGAATCTTCCATAGCATGTAATTTGATATGTTCACGTAAAGACTGTGCTACGCGACCTTCAAAACCAGAGAATGCCTGAATGACATACCAGCGCTTTTTAGGTGAATCGGACATTTAGAATAACCTCAGGCTTGTAATAAATGAAACTAAACGCACCAGGATACCATCGAGTCCCCACAGTATTAATGACATTACAGCCGTTACTGCAGCAACAATTAAAGTAGTTTGTAATGTTTCCTGGCGAGTAGGCCAAATGACTTTTCTCATCTCGACGCGAGCTTCGCGTGCAAACGCCAGTGTAGCTTTACCTTTTGTGGTCCATAAAGCGACAGCACCTGCAATAGCGACAACAGCCACAACTGCAAAAGCACGCAGCGCGAGATTATATTGACGGAAGTAATAATTACCAACAATAGCAATTATTAATAAGGCACAGACAATGACCCACTTGAAGATGTCTGCACTGCGTCCACTTCCTTGAGCTTCGCTATTCGCACTCATAATTCAACCTGTTACCATGAAGTATGTACAAAGCCTGCTTGTTTACAAAGGTAAAACAACCAAGCCAAACCAATAGAATATGCCAACATATCCCTCAATTACTACAAACTAAGCCTGCAAAATTTGATAGGGATATCAATAGCATCACCTGCGATCTAAAAGTAATTAGCCTTGTTAATGGAGGTAATTAGCGTTATTCGTTCTGCAAATACAACAAGTTGCAGTAACATTTTATTTCGCAAGTACTACTTGTATGTCAGTACTATCACTTTACAAGTGTTACCCATTTCACAAGTGCTATTCCATTTTGCAGGAATTTCAGCATGCTCAGCAAATTTTTAACTGCACCAAGTAAGAAAATAACTTTCTTTTTGTGGCAGCGGTAAAATATACCATATCTTCCGAGCAAAACCTTAATAAATCTCATATAACTGCGTAAAGGAACCTGTGCAGTTATCAATTCGTTATTTCAGAGCCTATCTCACCAATAATTATACAAATGATTGATGAGATAGGTTCTTCATTTTGCAACGTCTGAATTTTGCAATGCCTAAATTTTGTAACGTATAAAAAGGACGTCTATTAGACGCCCTTTTTTACTAAGTAGTTCTTTCTTATTCAGAAAGAGCGG
>NZ_JAMPNU010000033.1:0-62704 GCF_028479505.1 Providencia sp. PROV205
CTTATCTACGGCTTTCCCTACGTTGCTATCTGAAAATTCAATACGATATACACGCTTGAATTTAGCTAAATGACTAAAGCAATTTTCAGTATTACTGTTTCCCGCCGTGCAGGCTTTATCTGCTGTACCTTCACCATTATCACGCTCAATGATTAGGCCGTGGGTATCATCAATAAGATTGAAATCACCAATGGCATTTTGATTGTCTTCAAAGGCATACAACCAGCTTCTACCCGTCCAATCTTGCTTTTTCACATCAAACTCAAGAATACGTGCTGCGCGTTTACCATCAACATTTTCATAATCTTGCTTGTCATCAAGCCAAATCGCACCTTCTAGCATTGGGTAGAGCTTAGAACCGTCTGGTGATGACGCCATACCTTCAAAACCTTTCGAACGGTTGACTTGGAAATTCACTTTATCAGCAGGTTTACCCGGTGTTGTGATTTGGTAGTGATCAGGAGAAACAACTTTCTTTCCATCTACTTGTGTTTCAAACAAGGCTAATACCTTGCCATCCAAATCCATTTTGATTAGATAAGGGCCAAACTCATCGCCAACCCATAGAGCACCACCTGCAAATTGAAAGCTTTCAGGGTCAAAATCACTTCCTGTTAAATAGCGTTCTTTTGTACTCTCATTCGTAATATGAAAAGGAATAATTTTATCGGGGTCATGGAAGAAAACCGTTTTTAATGGCGTTGTATTACCTGATTGAAAATCAATATCATATTGAGTGACATACAACATAGAATCAGGGGAATTTACTTTATTACCGAATCCATTGTCGGTTAAAACCCAGTAAGTGCCATCCACCATGCTTTTGATACCCGAGTGCCCTTGCTGTGGCTGGCCTTTAATTGGAATATGCATTCCTGTTGGGCGATCTGCAGATTTACCTTCCACTTTCCCTAAACTATCAACACGAGCGCCAGTGGTAAATTTACCACTCACTTGCATGTCTGAAGGTGCATTTTCGGGGGAAGAAACCGTTGAATTAACTGGAAGAATGGAGTGCCCCGCTAACGTTGCGGTCACTTCTTGTTGTGCAAACCCTGTGATGCTAAATGAAATTAAACTAGCCAATAAAGATAACGAGCCCAGCTTACGTTTAATCGAATGGTTATTCTGCATTGTTATGTTTCCATTATAAGGCTATCAATAATTGATGGCGGAATCATAACGTCGATGAATGAAGCTTTTATGAAGGATTAGAGACAGTTATTTTACTGAAAAACAAGTTGTTTTTATAATGTTCAATAAATAGTGGCATTAAGATATTTCCCTAACACCACTATATTCTAAATAATTCGAGTTGCAGCTAGCTGAACGTAATCAACAACGCTGCAACTTGAAGTATGACGAGTATTTAACCATTCAAACGACGGTGCTGACTCCCCGTCCCTAATAAACGTAACCCCAACCAACCACCACAAATGGATAGTAAGAAAGCCGCGCTTAAGGGTAATAGCACCCACATACTCCACTCAGGTTGCCAAGGGAAATCAAACACTTTACTTTGCAACAACCATAAAGCAATTTCTGCCCCAAATGCCGCGGCAAGCCCTGCCATTAAGCCAAGTAATGCAAATTCGCTCCACAGGGTTCGACGCATCAATTTTTTACTGGCTCCCAGAGTTCGGTACACCACTAATTCACGTTCCCGTTGGCTCATACCGACTTGAATTTGAGCCAATAATAGCAACAGCCCACAAAAAATAACCAGCACTACCATCACCTCAAGGGCTTGGCTCACTTGCTGAAGAATTTGCTGGATTTGGGTGATAATTGCACCGGTGTCGAGCACATTAATGGTTGGGTAATGGCGGCTAAGTTGCGTTAATAGCTGCCCATCGCCTTCATAGTGGAAGCTGCTCAACCAAGTGGCCGGCATCTGAGAAAGGCTTTCTTCAGAGAAAATAAAATAGAAGTTTGGTCGTAGGCTTTCCCAATCAACCGTACGAATACTACTAACTGTTGCACTAAAGACCTGGGCCCCTGCGTTAAATGTGAGTTTATCACCTAATTTCAACCCAAGCTCTTTAACGACCGTTTGTTCAATCGAGACTTCACCTGCTTTTGGTGGCCAAGTTCCTTTATCAACCACATTAGCTGGCGCTAAATCAGATTGCCAAGTTAGGCTCAATTCACGTCGCACCGTATTATTATTTGGATCACGTTGATCGGCCCATTCAATTGCTGACTGGTCATTAATATCGGTTAAGCGCGCTAACACCACAGGGTTGAACTCGGTGGGTTTCACGTCAAACTCAGCCAATAGCTTGGTGACAGGCTCAAGCTGTGACTGGTTCATATTGATCAAAAAATAGTTCGGGCTATCTGCGGGTAACTGTTGCTGCCAACGGTCAAGCAAATCACCACGCACTAAAATTAGCAGCGCCAACAACATAAATGACAGCGAAAATGCACTCATTTGTGTGATGGTTTGTAACGGCTGGCGCAATAGGCGACTAACGGATAAACGCAAACTTAATTGGCGAAACTTAATATGACGCAGCCCCCATAAGCCAACCCAACCAATCAGCGCAAGTAGAATGGCAACCACGACAATACCGGCCAAAATTGACCACAACAGAGGGTTAACGCCAGCAAACACAAATAAGCCGCCAACCACAATTAAAATAACAATTGGCAGATAATAATATAGCGGCCAAACGGGTGATTTGGCATCTTCACGTAATACCCTTGAAGGCTGTGTTGCCATCAGTTGGTAATAGGGGCGGCTGCCAACAATTATCGCAATAATAAATAATGTACCGATCGCCCAAACCCAAGGCATTAAACTTGCAGGCGGCAATTCCTTCGGCAACATAGCCCCTAAGATTTGCATTAAAATGCCTTCAAAAGCCAAACCTAATAATGAGCCGAGTAAAGCCGCAGCAATTAAAATCACTAACCACTGCCCAATAATCCACTGACGTAATGCGCTACGCCCTGCCCCTAAGGTTTTTAATACTGCAATTAATTGATGGCGGCTACGGCAGTAATGCGTCATTGAAACCACAACCGCAGCAATGGCTAGCAGCAGGGTTAATAAAACTGACAACAATAAAAACTGTTGGGCACGTTGGAAGGTTTTCCCCACTGCACCGTTATTTTCGCTTAACGTAAACCAACGCTGATCATTTCGTAGGTCTTGGTCATATTTTTGTTGAAATACATCAATAAGCTGGCGATCGCCGGCAAACATGTCGCGATAAGTTAACCGGCTGCCTAATTGAATTGCCCCTGTTAATGGTGCATCTTCAATTGCTATCAATACTCTTGGCGCAATCTGGAATGGGTTAAAACCGCTGTCAGGCTCTTGAATTAGTTTACCCGAAACTTTTAGCGTCGCATCTCCGATATCAATGTTATCCCCTACATTGAGGTTCAATAATTCTAATAACCGTGGTGCGACTAATATCTCCCCTTTTGTCGGGGTTACCCCAGCCGGTTCTGTGATGAGCTCGCCATATAATGGATATGCCTTATCCGCTGCTTTCACTAACACCAGTTGTGGCCGAGCGTCTTCATCTTCCGTCGCATAAGCCATGGTAGAAAATGATATTTGCTGGCTTAGCGTTAACCCCTCTTTTTGGGCCTCTTGTAACCATGCAGGGTCGCTTGGGTGAGAAGATCGTAAAACTAAGTCACCCGCTAATAGCTCACGGCTTTGGTAGCTCATGCTATTTTCAATGCGATCGCTAATTCGCCCTAAAGCCAGTACACAAGCAACCGCAAGGGTAAGCGCAAGCCAAACAATCAATAACGAGGGTGTTTTCCATTCACGCCAAAACCAACGCCAAATCATACTTCTTCCCTCAACTGCCCATCGACCAAGCGCAAGCGGCGTTGGCAGCGTGCAGCCAGCTCGTTATCGTGGGTAACTAAAATCAAGGTTGTTCCATGCTCTTTGTTCATATCAAACAGTAAATCTGCAATTTTATCCCCGGTGTGGCGATCGAGATTCCCCGTTGGTTCATCGGCAAATAAAATCTGTGGGCGGCCATTAAAGGCACGAGCAAGTGCAACACGCTGCTGCTCACCCCCTGACAACTGTGGTGGCATATGTTTTAGGCGATCTTTTAAGCCTAAATCCGTCAATAAACTTGCCGCGTGTTGGTAGCTTTCAGACTCAGATTCACCACGTAACAAAGAAGGAAGTTGCACATTTTCAATAGCATTTAAGGTTGGGATCAACATAAAGGATTGGAACACAAAACCGACACTTTGTGCCCGTAAACGTGCCCGTTGTTCTTCGTCCATTTTAGTAAGGTCTTGGCCTAATAAATTAACCGTTCCGCTTGAGCCGTCATCCAACCCCGCAATAATCCCTAACAAGGTTGATTTCCCCGAACCTGACTCCCCAATTAAAGCAATTGTTTGCCCGGACTCGACAATTAGCTCAACACCTTGCAATATAGTCAGTTCATGTTCACCTTGACCAACACGTTTAATGAGATGATGAACTTCAAGAATATTATTCGCCGACATATATTGGTATTTCTCCTGTTACTGACTGCAAGTGGGCACGCACTTGCGTCAACTAAGCTATTAATCTTAGGTGATAGCCTAAGTGCAGGCTACCGTTTACCGGCTGAGCAGGCTTGGGCCTCCTTGCTTGCCGAACGTTGGCAGAAACTTTCCCCACCCGTTGCTATTGTTAACGGTAGTATTAGTGGAAATACCTCTGCACAGGGGTTAGAACGCCTTTCCGTTTTACTCGAACAAAACAAACCTAACTGGGTATTGATCGAATTAGGTGCAAATGATGGCTTACAAGGTCTCCCTGTAGAGCAACTCGAAGATAATTTACAGCAAATTATCGATCAAATCGTGCAATCGGGTGCGAAACCGCTCTTAATGCAAATTCGCATTCCACCTAACTATGGCAAACGTTATACGACAAGTTTCGAAAAAGTCTATCCGAAATTGGCGCAAAGTAATCAAATTCCATTACTCCCGTTTTATATGGAAACCGTGATAACTAAGCCTGAATGGATACAACAAGATGGTATTCACCCTACCGTTGAAGCCCAGCCATCCATTGCTGATTTTATGGAAAAACAGCTTTTCGAACACATTTTACCGTCTAGTAAATAAAACAGACGTTAAACAAGGGTATTAAAACGCTCTTTTATACCCGAAATAGATTCAGCTGCATGAAACCAAGGTAAAGTTATGCAAACATCGGCACGAAACAAAAAATCAGTCCTAGTCACAGGTGCATCAAGCGGTATTGGCTTTTGTGCTGCACAGACACTTCGGCAGCGTGGCTACCATGTGATTGTTGCTTGCCGTAAAGAAAGCGATATTTTGCGCCTAAAAGAGCTAGGTTATGACACGGTATCCCTTGACCTCGATGATAAGAATAGCATAGAAACCGCGGCTAAAACGGTGCTAACACTCTGTAATCATCGCCTTTTCGGTTTATTCAATAACGCTGGTTTTGGGGTGTATGGCCCGTTAAATAGCGTCAGCCGTGAACAACTTGAAGCACAATTTTCCACTAACTTTTTTGGTGTTCACCAGTTAACCTTTTTGCTATTACCTGCAATGCTAGCGCACCATGAAGGGCGAATTATCCAAACTAGTTCAGTGATGGGGGTAATTTCAACCCCCGGTCGTGGCGCTTATGCTGCCAGCAAATACGCGCTGGAAGCATGGTCCGATGCGCTACGCTTAGAATTGGTAGGAACAGGGGTGAAAGTGAGTTTAATTGAACCGGGCCCGATCCATACGGCTTTTACTCAAAATGTTGAACAAACACAAAAAGATAAACCCGTTAAAAACCCAGGTATTGCTTCACGTTTCACCTTAACACCAGAACATGTGGTAGAAAAACTGATCCATGCGTTAGAAAGCCCCCGCCCAAAAGTACGCTATTCTGTCACGTTATTAACCGTCGCTGTGCGTATCTTAAAACGTATTCTACCTGACAAAATAATGGATAAAATACTGGCAAATCAGGGGAAAAAAGCTTGAAAAAAGCAAAATCAGCCCCACTTTATTACTATTGCTCACAAATTCTATTGATAACAAATTCAAAAGAGACTTCTTATGTTTGCTAACGCTCAGATAATTGATATTAACGAAACGAACCTACACCAAGTCATTGAACAATCAATGAACTTACCCGTCATGTTTTACTTTTGGTCACCGCGTAGCCCTCATTGCCAAGATTTCGGTACCATGTTGGAAAAAATTGCCAACGACTACGCAGGGTCATTTATTTTAGCTAAAGTTAATTGTGATGAAGAACAAATGATCGCAAGCCAGTTTGGCTTAAAAGCGATCCCTACTGTGTATGTATTGCAAAATGGTCGCCCTGTTGATGGCTTTGAAGGGCCACAACCAGAAGAAGTGGTATTGGAAATTTTAGCTCGTGTGCTGCCAAGCCCAGAAGAAATGAAAGCAGCACAAGCTGCTGAATTAATAGCAGAAGGTAAAATACAAGAAGCACTGCCACTGCTAAAAGAAGCGCATCAGCTGAACCCCAAAAATAGCGATATCACATTATTATTAGCAGAAACCCAAATTGGTTTAAATCTCGTTGATGACGCACAAGCTACTTTAGAAGCTGTCCCATTACAGGATAAAGACAGTCGCTACCAAGGTTTAATCGCACAAATTGAATTATTAAAGCAAGCTGCGGACACCCCTGAAATTCAACAATTGCAAGATGAATTCAATCAAAATCCGCAAAATACAACGTTAGCGGTTCAATTAGCCCTAAAACTGCATGAAGTAAACCGCAACGAAGAAGCGCTGGAAATGTTATTCGGTTTTTTACGTACCGACTTGGGTGCAGGTGACGGCGCAGTAAGAAAAACCATGATGGATATTATGTCTGCAATGGGTACTGGTGACGCCATTGCCAGTAAATACCGTCGCCAAGTATATTCATTACTTTACTAATTAAGGGTTAAATATGGACTTGTTCGCCTTTGGTGCAATACCGATTATCATTTTTGTCGCTGTCGTTATTGTTTTTACCTGTGTTAAAACAGTACCTCAAGGCTTCCAATGGACGGTTGAGCGCTTCGGTCGCTATACCCGTACGCTACAACCGGGCTTGCATATTATTGTGCCATTTATGGACAAAATTGGCCGTCGTATCAATATGATGGAACAAGTCCTTGATATCCCATCTCAAGAAGTTATTTCTCGTGATAATGCCAACGTCACGATTGATGCCGTCTGCTTTATCCAAGTCGTTGACCCAGTACGTGCTGCCTATGAAGTCAGTAACCTTGAGCTTTCAGTCCTGAATTTGACGATGACCAATATTCGTACCGTATTAGGTTCCATGGAACTGGACGAAATGTTGTCACAACGTGATTCCATTAATAGCCGTTTGTTGCACGTGGTGGATGAAGCAACCAACCCTTGGGGTGTCAAAATTACCCGTATCGAAATTCGTGACGTGAAACCACCAAAAGAATTGATTAGTGCGATGAATGCTCAGATGAAGGCTGAACGTACTAAACGTGCCGATATTCTTGAAGCCGAAGGGATCCGCCAAGCGGCAATTTTGAAAGCTGAAGGTGAAAAACAGTCACAAATTCTCAAAGCCGAAGGGGAACGTCAGTCGGCATTTTTACAAGCCGAAGCGCGTGAAAGAGCCGCGGAAGCGGAAGCAAAAGCGACACAAATGGTATCTGAAGCGATCGCCGCTGGGGATATGCAAGCAATTAACTACTTTGTGGCGCAAAAATACACCGATGCACTGACCAGTATTGGTTCTGCCGAAAACAGCAAAGTCATCATGATGCCATTAGAAGCCAGTAATTTAATGGGCGCAATTGGTGGGATCACTGAACTAATCGGCGAAAGCAAGAAAACCAGTGCCATGAAAAAGCAGGTAAAAGAATGATAGAGCTTATCAGTGCTCAACCCGCATGGTTTTGGCTGTGTCTTGGTGGGCTATTACTGATTGGTGAACTTCTTGGAACCGCAGGCTACCTTTTATGGTCGGGTATTGCGGCGGTACTTGTTGGGGTTATCGTTTGGGCTCTACCATTCATCGGTTGGGAGTGGCAAGGGGTCTTGTTTGCTATTTTTACCGTGGTCTCCGCTGTTTTATGGCGAAAATGGTTGAGTAATAGGCAAAAAAACAAGGCTGATAACGTCAACCAAATTAGCCATCAACTCATCGGTGTTAAAGGCCGTTTGTTGTCAGATACTGAAGAAGGTTTTAGCCGTGTACGCCTTGCTGATGGCAGTTGGCGTGTCTATAGCGACACGCCATTAAGTGCCAACACCGAAGTCGTCGTCATCGCAGTAGACGGCATCACCTTGCAGGTTAAGCCTTCGCATGGTGACAACACCCACGCGCCAAGTGGTCAATAATCGGGCAATCTGCACCATCATCCCCAGGGCACACGTCCACAAGCTCTTGTAATGTATCTCGAATGGCAGACAATTTAACGATTGTCTGCTCTATTTCATTTATCTTGGCTATCGTTGTCGTTTTTACATCTGCGCTATGTCTGGTTGGATTACGAAACAAACCTAATAGTTCGCCACATTCATCCAAGGTAAAACCCACATCTTTTGCCTGTTTGAGCAATACAAGTTCGTTTAAATGACGTTCTTGATAATAACGGTAGCTATTTTCCCCTCTTTCAGGGGGGGTAATTAGCCCTTTGTCTTCATAAAAACGAATAGCTTTTGCAGTTAGGCCAGTTTTTTTGGCAATTTCACTAATATTCATAATTCCTCTTGACCTTAACCTTGCTGGAAGGTGTAACCTTTGTTCATTGTCGAATTATAGACCTAATTGTAGATAAAGTTATAGACCCAATACATCAAACGGGTTTTGGAGGCTGCAAAATGAGTAACATGATTATTTTAAAATTACAGGGACTAAGCTGCATGCATTGTGTCGGTTCAGTCACTAAAGCGCTCGAAGGGCGTGGCGATGTCGCTAACTTAAAAGTCACTATCGATTATGCCGTGATGGAAAGTGATGCCAATGTCGCTGACTTAATTAAAACCATCGTTGATGCAGGTTATGAAGCTGAAGTGGCTAACACTCCAGATACCGAGTTACAGCTCTCCGGCCTCAATTGTATGAAATGTGCAGGTAAAACACAAAAAGCTCTCGAAGAGGTTGACGGTGTCGCTGCCGCTGTTGTCGATACCACCAGCGCCAAAGTGTACGGTTCAGCTGATGCACAAGCGTTAATCGCAGCCGTTCAACAAGCGGGCTATAACGCAGAAATTGCCCAAACTAAGGCGATCACTTTAGCCCTTTCGGGTCTAAGTTGCATGAAATGTGCCGCTAAAACGCAGCAAGCGCTAGAAGCCGTTGACGGCGTTGATAGCGCAACTGTCGATACCCAAACCGCTGTTGTCCATGGTACCGCATCCGCAGAAGCCTTAATTGCGGCAGTTCAAGCCGCTGGCTACCAAGCTACAGAGGAGGGATCTCACCCAAAAACTGAGCCGCTGAGTACCACAACTGAACAGCCGGAAGCTGATTCAGCGGCAATCTGTGAGATCCCGGCACAAGAGTCTGATTTAGGTGAACAACCTGAAATTAGCCCAATGGATGACAGTGTACAGTTACTGCTTGATGGCATGACCTGTGCCAGTTGTGTCAATAAAGTTCAAAAAGCCTTAAATAGCGTACCGGGTGTTGAAAATGCACGAGTCAACTTAGCTGAGCGTAGCGCTTTAGTCACCGGAACCGCTGAACCTAATGATTTAATCGATGCTGTTGTCAAAGCAGGTTATGGCGCAGAGATCATTCAAGATGAAGCCAAGCGTCGTGAGCGCCAACAAGAAGTTGCTCAAGCTAATATGCATCGCTTCCGTTGGCAATCAGCATTAGCACTTGCCCTTGGTATCCCTGTGATGGTGTGGGGGATGATGGGCGATAACATGGTGCTGACTGAGCAAAACCATACCATCTGGCTCACCATAGGTGTATTAACCCTTGCAGTCATGGTATTTGCAGGTGGGCACTTTTATCGCAATGCATGGCAAAGCCTGAAAAATGGCAGTGCCACTATGGATACCTTAGTTGCGTTAGGAACAGGAGCAGCTTGGCTCTATTCTATTGTGGTGAATATTTGGCCTGAATGGTTCCCTGACCAAGCCAGACACCTTTATTATGAAGCCAGTGCCATGATCATCGGTCTTATCAACCTAGGTCACGCCTTAGAGCAACGCGCTCGCCAGCGCTCATCAAAAGCTCTTGAACGTTTGCTAGATTTGACGCCACCAACAGCACGTGTTGTCACAGAGCAAGGCGAAGTGGATATGCCACTGGAGCAAGTCAAAAAAGGGATGGTTTTACGCTTAGCAACCGGTGACCGTGTGCCTGTTGATGGTGAAATTATCGAAGGCGAGGTCTGGCTAGACGAAGCCATGCTAACCGGTGAGCCGATCCCACAGCAAAAGAGTAAAGGGGATCAAGTCCATGCCGGAACCGTGGTACAAGATGGTACCGTACTATTTCGTGCCGCTGCTGTCGGTAGCCAAACGACTTTAGCACGAATTATCCACCTTGTTCGCCAAGCACAAAGTAGTAAACCACAAATTGGCCAGCTTGCTGACCGAATTTCAGCCGTGTTTGTCCCCATTGTTGTGGGTATTGCCTTAATTTCAGGTGCTATTTGGTACTTTGTTGGGCCTGCACCACAAATTACTTACGCACTCGTTATCACAACAACCGTATTAATTATTGCGTGTCCTTGTGCGCTAGGCCTTGCAACACCAATGTCGATTATTTCTGGCGTGGGCCGAGCAGCTGAGTTTGGCGTGTTAGTACGCGATGCGGATGCATTACAGCAAGCCAGTGAATTAGATACTATTGTATTTGATAAAACAGGTACATTGACTGAAGGAATGCCTCAAGTTACAGATATCCATGTGTTTAATGGGTTCGAACAAGACACCGCCTTACAGTATGCCGCTTCATTAGAAAATGGCTCTAATCACCCACTAGCTCGCGCTGTTTTAAATCGCGCAAAAGGTTTAACGCTGCCGGCTAATGAACAGTTTAGAACCTTAGCTGGGTTAGGTATTAGTGCAATAATTAACGGCCAAACTATTTTGTTAGGTAACCAAAAACTGTTAGCGCAAAATAATGTTGATACCCGTGACGTGGAAGAAACGCTACACCAACAAGCGACTCAAGGCGTAACCCCTGTATTGCTAGCTATTGATGGAAAAGTTGCTGCGCTATTATCTATCCGTGACCCATTACGTGAAGACAGCATAAGTGCGCTGGCGCGTTTACATAAACAAGGTTTCCGTTTAGTCATGTTAACCGGAGACAACCCAGTAACCGCCAATGCGATAGCCAAAGAAGCGGGTATTGATGAAGTGATTGCAGGCGTCATGCCAGACGGAAAATCCGCTGCAATTGAAGCCTTACAAGCCAAAGGCCACAAAGTGGCGATGGTCGGTGATGGTATCAATGATGCCCCTGCTCTAGCCCGAGCTGACGTTGGTATTGCGATGGGTGGCGGTAGTGATATCGCGATTGAGACCGCATCCATTACCTTAATGCGCCAAAGCTTACATGGCGTTGCCGATGCAGTGTCTATTTCAAAAGGAACACTGCGTAACATGAAGCAAAACCTATTTGGTGCCTTTGTTTATAACACATTAGGCATTCCAATCGCGGCGGGTATTTTATACCCAATTACGGGGACTTTACTTAACCCTGTTGTTGCAGGTGCAGCAATGGCCTTATCATCCATTACCGTGGTCAGTAACGCCAACCGCTTATTACGCTTTAAACCTGAGAAATAATGGCTAACTTATTTATATTTCGTTGCCTATGCTAATAAATAGCATATAAAAGGGCCTCAAATTGCTGAGGCCCTTTATATTAAGAGTATCTAATACTACGGAAATTACCAAAAAACTGCATATAGCATAGCGAAGATAATAAAGATGGCATATGACGAGATATTAAATGCTGCACTCGTTTTAAATTCTTTCGCGGTCAATATAATCGCTTTCGGATCATCATCGCCTGTATTATTTGTTAAACTCACTACGAAAATACAAACAATAGTAAACAGAAATGTATATAGCATTTGATCTAAGAATGGCATACCGAATGGCATCAGCTTCAGGAATAAAGCGAATGGAATTGATAGAACTACTCCCCAAATAGCGCCTTTAGATGTTGCTTTCTTCCAGTATATCCCTAATAAAAAGACCGCTAAAATACCAGGACTGACTAAACCTGTATATTCTTGGATATACTGAAATGCTTGCCCTAGATTTTTCAGTAATGGTGCAATAAAGCTCGCAATAATTAATGAAATAATTGCAGAGAAACGACCGACATTAACTAAAACTTTTTGGCTAGCTTTAGGCGCAATGTACTCTTTATAGATATCCATCGTAAATATTGTCGCGATAGAGTTAAGCATTGAAGCTAATGAAGAGACAATTGCTGCAGTTAAAGCTGCAAATACAAGTCCTTTAACACCTGCGGGTAAAAATTGAGCTAACCATGGGTAAGCTTTATCCGCTTGTTCAAAACTTGGTAAATTAAATGTCGCATACTCTCCTAATCCTGCCAATAAAGCAGGGTCATTTACAATAACATAAGCCGCAATTCCCGGTATAACCACAATGATAGGCAATAAGAATTTAATAAATGCGGCAAAAACTAATCCTTTTTGCGCTTCATTTGTGGATTTAGCAGCTAATGCTCTTTGAATAATATATTGATTAAATCCAAAATAGTACAAGTTAGCGACCCATAATCCCCCAAGTAAAACAGCGATACCTGGTAAATTTTCAAATTGCGGATGGTCTTTACTAAGGATCATTTCAAAATGCTCTGGTGCCGCTTGCGTTAATTGACCTAATCCTGAAAAAAAGCCTTGTTCTCCACCAATATAGTCTATCGCTAAAAATGCAGTTAAAAAACCGCCAAGGATAAGAACAAAAACTTGAACGACGTCAGTCCATGCTACAGCAGATAACCCACCATAAACTGAATAGACGACAGCAAATATTGATAATCCTGCAATCGCATACATCATTGGAACATTTAGAATAGTTTCTAATGCTAATGCACCTAAGTATAATACTGAGGTTAAATTCACAAAAACAAATAACCCTATCCAGAAAATAGCTAGAATTGTTTTTAACGATTTATTGTAACGTTTCTCAACAAACTCCGGTATTGTATAAATTCCTTCTTTTAAAAAAATTGGTAATATAAATTTAGCAACAACCACTAACCCTATCGCAGCAATCCATTCATATGCTGAAATCGCTAATCCAATTGAAAAACCAGAACCGGACATACCGATAAATTGCTCTGCAGATATATTCGCTGCAATTATTGAGGCACCAATAGCCCACCAAGGTAGACTTTTACTTGCAAGGAAATAATCTTCAGTCGTTTTTGTTTGACCATTTTTAGTTCTGGAGACCCATAAACCAATTCCAATAATAACAATCGCATAAGTAATAAAAATCACATAATCTAATGTACTTAAACCAATTATTTCTGTGTTCATAGTGTATTCTCCACACTAATCTTGCATAACGGCACTACGACCGCCATCAATTAAAATAGTTGTCCCTGCAATAAAACCAGCATCACTACTCGATAAAAATAAACAAAGCTTGCCCACCTCTTCCGGCTTACCGATTCGCTTAACACAGTGTTTATTTTCAATTTCTTGGCGTGCTTTACGTGAATCCGCAAAAGAATCAAAATAGGTTTGATTACCTTCTGTATCAATAAAACCCGGTGCAATACCGACTGTTCTTATTGTGGGTCCCCAATTTAACATTAAGCTTTGAACGAGAGATAGAAGAGCCCCTTTGCTTATATTGTAGGGTGCACATTCTGGTAATGTGTGATACGCGTGATTAGATGTAATAATAATAATTACACCATTACTTTTTTCTAATGACGGCTTGAATGCTTTAGCCATTCTCCAATGTGATTTTAAATTCAAGTCAAAATTGTGATCCCAATCTTCTTCGTCACAATCAATACCTTTGAATATATTTTTTCCTGCATTTGAAACTAAAACGTTAATTGTTCCAAATTTTTCACTTACCATTTTTGAAAAGTTTGTAATTTCATTTTTTTTAGAAACATCAACTTCATAATAAAAAAAACTATCAGTGTACTTTTCTGTTAAGAGAGAAATATTTTTATTTTTGGGTTCACAAGCGCATCCAATGACAATATCTCCATTCTTCAAATACGTCTCACAAATACTATAGCCAATACCTTGACTGACGCCAGTAACAACAACAACTCTAGAATTATTATTCATATTAAGATACCTGTTCTATCTTTTGCTATGTTTATTAATTATTTTTTATTTCAGGATTAACTAATTTAGCTGGAATGAGAAATATCAACGGTGCACATAAAGCTAAAAAACCGGCTAATATAAGTAACCCGATACCAGAACTACCTGTTAAATCATTTAACCATCCTAAAACCGTCGGCCCAAAAAAACCTGCCAGATTTCCAACCGAATTAACTAACGCTATACCAGCAGCTGCAGCAGTTCCTGAGAAAATTGCACCCGGTAAACTAATATAAGTAGGAATTAGAGCTAAAGTTCCTGAGATAGCAACACAGATCCAAAACATCATTGCTATTGTCGAACCTTCATTTAAAGAACTAAAGACTAACCCTATAGAACCTAATATCGCTGGAATAGCAATATGCCAACGTCTCTCTTTTTTAAGATCTGAGTGATAGCTGTTCCACAACATAAATATAGAACCAAACAAATAAGGTAATGCCGCTATAAAACCAATTGATAAGTCATCAGTTATCCCAGACGATTTAATTATGGATGGCAACCAAAAATTAATTCCATAATAACCAATGTTAAAACTAAAGAAAATTAGTGATAATAGCCAAACATACTTGTTTTTTAACAAATCTTTCAGACTAGCAGCGACTTTTCCATCACTGTTTTTTTTCTTTTGTTCTCCATCTTTTTTTAGATCATCTTGTATGACCAATTTCTCTTCATCTGTTAGCCATTTTGCTGACTTAACATCGTTATCTAAATATTTTAAAACAACAAATGCCAATAAAAATGAAGGTATTGCTTCAACTAAGAAAAGCCATTGCCAGTTATACCAGGGCCCAACACCATCAAACATCTTTAAAATAAAACCTGATAATGGACTACCTAAAATTGTCGATAAAGGCGTTACTAATATAAATAGCCCCAATGTTTTAGCTGAACGCCATGATGGAAACCATAGCGTCAAATAGAACACAATCCCAGGAAAGAACCCTGCTTCCGCAACACCTAATAAAAAACGGACAACGTAAAATTGAGTCGGCGTTTGAACAAACATAGTTAGTGCAGATAATATTGACCAGCTGACCATTATTCTAGCGATCCAAAATCTCGCACCATATCGCTGCATTAATAAGTTGCTAGGCACTTCAAATAAAAAATAGCCAATAAAAAATATACCAGCACCGAGCCCATAAACTGTATTACTAAAGCTAAGGTCCTCCTGCATATGTAATTTTGCGAAACCAACATTCACTCTATCTAGGTAGGCAAAAAAATAACATAGAACAAGAAAAGGAATTAACCTAAATATAACTTTTCTATAAACCTTATCTTTTTCTTTCTCTATTATTTTATCATTTTCAGAAATCAGTGATGAATTACCCATATCACCCTCCACCGTTAATTGGCGTTAAGTTAAACTCATTCATAAATTCAGCGATTGTTTTCATGTCATCATTATTAAGTGAATAATTAGGTCTTCGACAATAATCACTTTTTAAAATCCCTCTTTTGTTTAGAATTGTTTTTTCTACTTGAATAATATATTCGCAATGTGTCATCCATTGATTAATATATTTCAATAATCGTCCATGTAGCTTTTGCGCTTTATCTTTCTCTTTATTTACCCAAAGACGATATATTTCGACATAAATTTCCGAGAAAGAACACCCTGGCATTACACCTTTCCCACCAATATCTAGCATGTCAAGCATATATAGACCTGCATAGCCGTTAAGCACTACAGCATCAGGTACATAGCTCAAAAATTCTTGGGTATATTCTGTCGGAGGGTTACATTCTATTTTGAAAACCGCATTAGGATAAATTTCACTCCACTGTGCCATTTTTGATGGCGTAATGAGAAACCCTGTTTCATTAGGAGCATATTGCAACATAACAGGAATTGATACTGATTCTAATACCTCTTGAATATGCTTCTCGACGGCGGCTTGAGATGGGTTCAAAAAAAAGGGAGGAAGTAGCATCAGAGCATCCGCACCAAGCTGTTCATATTTTTTGGCTCTTTTAATTGCATTTTCAGTTGAGTGATCAGTGACCGATAATGCCTTATAAAAATTAACCTCTGATTGATTAAGATAAATATCCGCTAATAAATCACGTTCATAATCATTAAATTTAGCAAATTCACTTGCAACGCCAAATAGCGTTGCACCATTAACACCAATCGAATTTAAATAAGAAATAATGTTAGAAAAACCCTGTTCATCTATTTCACCATATCTATCAAATGGTGCTGCAATAATTGGATTAACACCAATTATGTCATTAACTTGATATTTCATTACAGATCCTCATCGTCAATAAATATAGCGCCAAGAGCTGCTGAAGAAGTACTTTTTCGATATAAACGTAAAAAACCACGAGGGACTTCTTTGTGAACTGGAATCCAGTGTTGCTTTCTTGAATCTAAAATTTCATCTGACACTTTTAGTGATATTTGTCGATTAGGAATATCTATAACTATAGAGTCACCATCTTCAATTAAACCAATAATTCCCCCTTCTACAGCCTCAGGAGACATATGACCAACAAACAAACCTCGATTAGAGCCTGAAAATCTTCCATCTGTAATTAATGCACAACTGTCTGATAAATTCATACCTTCTAGTAATTTCATTGGTAGGTACATTTCAGGCATGCCTGGACCACCTTTTGGCCCCTCATAACGTAGGACAAGAACGCTACCTGGTTTTACTTGACCATTCATAATTGCATCAACAGATTCTTGTTCACTATTAAAAGTGATTGCTTTACCTTCGAAAAACATCAAGTTTTCAGGAACCGCAGCAGGTTTAACCACACAACCTAGAGGCGACAAATTACCCGTCAGAACTGCAATTCCTGACTCTTTGCGCACAGGATCACTCAATGTTTTTATGACTTCTGGGCGTGTTGTCTTCATATTTCTGGCTAACAAAGCACCTTTTTCTTCACCATCAACAGTCATTGTGTCTGAAAATAAAATAGATGAAATTTCATGCTCGACTGCAGGAACGCCACCAGCTTCCCAATAATCAATCATGTCGTGCTCTGATGCGGGATATAAAGCAGATACTAGAGGAACTTTATAACTCAATTCATCAAATGATTTTAAAGGCAAGTGCCCTAGCCCTGCTTCATAATGAATCGCTTGTAAGTGAAGAATGGCATTCGTTGACCCGCCTGTTGCCAATAGGTAAGCCATTGCATTATGTATGGATTTCTTATTAATAATTTGACGTGCGGTGATATCTTTCAGTACTAAAGAAACTATCTTTTTTCCTGACTCAATAGCAATCAACCTACGCTCCTTCGACACCGCAGGCAACGTGCTACCACCAGATAAAGACATCCCCATCGCTTCTGCAATGCAGCACATCGTATTCGCTGTACCATACATTGTGCATGAACCAGGCCCAGGCTCTGCGATATTTTCTATATGTTCAAATTCTGCTTCATCGATTAACCCTTGTTTTTTCCACCCAATAGCTTCCGTTATAATGTTTCCGTCCCAATGTTTTCCTTTATATTCAGCTGGATACATTGGTCCACCATTAACAAGGATCGCAGGAACATCTAAACGCGCTGCGGCCATTAGCATGGCTGGAACTATCTTGTCACAAGAACCGAGTAGCACCATTCCATCAAATCGATGCGCCCTCATCATGCATTCAATAGAAGCGGTGATAACTTCACGGGATGCTAAGACATAACGCATACCAAAATGCCCTTCAGCAATACCATCACAAGGCGCGATAGTACCGAAAACCATACCAACACCGCCTCCTTCATCGATCCCTTTTAATACATTTTCGGTAAGTTCATTAAGATTAACGTGGCCCGCCGTTGCATTGGTGTAGCTATTAACGACCGCAATAACTGGGCGTTTTAATTGTTCTGTTGTATGGCCACTCGCTTTATATAAAGCTCGTTTTAAGGCCCCACTGTCTCCTTGTAAACTAGGATTAAAGTGTGTATTACAAGAAGAACACCCTCCACAATTACTCATTTTTTTCTCCATCAATTTTTACAGTACAAATGTGTTACTAGGTTGACCAATAAAACTTGTTTTAATGGAAGTTACCCTTCCATCATTTGTAGTTATTTTTTTTAACCCGTCATAAGCAGAAGTTACATAAAGGGTTGATTGGTCAATTCCTGAAAATATACAACTCGTTGGTTGAGAGGAACCAACTATTATTTTTCCTATTAATTGCATTGAATTATTCAAATCGTATAAAGCAAGACATTTATCTCCCCAGCAAGCATTAATTAAAATACCTTCTTTGGTTAGAGCCGAACCATCTGCAATATAATTAACTGGATACTCTTTAATCTCATTTGTGTTTAAATCTTTTCGATAAAAAACTTTACGCCCTGAGTCTGCAAACCAAAATCCACCGCCAAACCACTGCATAGTATTAGGGATAAGTAAATTAGAATGAATACAGTTCAATTCCTTTCTTTTAACATTGAACTCATAAATCCTACCTATAGGATTATTGGCATTTTTATCCATCACACTGATAAAAATATTTCCATCAGGTGAAATTTGGCATTCATTAGTTCTTATTCCTTCATTGTTAAACTCAAATTCAAAGTAAATACTCAACTCTTTAGTCTTATAATTTAAAACATAAACTCCATTGATATTAATCAAAATAAAAAAATTTTTTATGTTCGTTGGTAAAACGGCACTCGTTAATATTGGAATATCCTGTATTTCTATAACATCACTTAAATCAGGATAAAACCGAAATAATTTCCCTTTTTTAATATCAACCCAAAGTAGCGAATTAGTGTGATGACACCAAATTGGTGACTCACCCAATTCAGCTTGAGGGCTTCTTATAACTTTAGTATCAAATGCAAAAATACTTTTTGGCATTATCGATTATTCCATGCATCTATTAATTTATCTGCATTTTTCAAGACTTCCTCAACGCTCATTGTTGGCTTATATAGGCTTCCGCCAATACCGAATCCATTAGCCCCTGATTCTATATAAGCATTTAATTGATTAGAGTCCGCAGAGATCCCTCCAACTGGAAAATATAAGCCTTTTTTAGGCAGAACAGTTAACATTGCACTAAGTACTTTTGGTGTTATCATATCTGCGGGATAAAATTTTAAAATATCTGCACCATATTCTATTGCATTAAAAGCTTCAGTCACTGTGTAAACGCCCGGGCAACTAATCATTTGTAGATCTTTAGTTTTTCGAACAACATCTTCATTCAAATTAGGTGAGATAATAATTTCCCCACCAATATCTTTGATTTTTTGAACCTGTTCTATTTTGAGAACAGTTCCTGCACCTATAGTTGCTTGATTACCAAATTCTTTAATTAATAACTCAATAACTTCATATGCATAATCAGTATTCAAGGGCACTTCTATATATTTTATCCCCTTATCAATCAAACCACTACAAACTGGAATTGCATGTTCTACCGTTAACCCTCTCAATATAGCAATGAATGGGTACTTATTATTACTCCAATGTACTTCGAACTCTGTTCCATTTTTCATTTTAATTACCTAATTGATTAATTAATTTAAATGCACCTTTTAGAAAACACCCATTACCAGATACATATTCCATATTTAGGCCAAAGTATTTACCTGCAACGATATATTTTTCACCTAATGACTCATTTGTAATTACCCATATTTTATTTTCATACTCTACATTTTTTAATTCAATTCCAATTAAAATACCTGACAAATAACTGCCAACAAATTCAGCAGGTATTTCTTTATTTAATTGTTTAGTTCTGGCAGAGAAAATTAAATGTGTAAATGGAATATTTTCCTTAGATTTTTCGATTCCTGTTAAGAAATACTTTTCATTATCAATCTGTTTTGGCAATCCTTTACCAATCATTGATGAGTTTATTAATAAGGAGTAGAGCTCCCCTGTCATAAAGCTAGTAAACGTTTTTATTTCACCGTGGGAAATAACGCTGTGTTTACTATGTGTTCCTGGCAGAATTGCATAAGTATCTGCACTGTCTGCTAATCCAAGTAATTGGGTTTCTTCTCCACGCATAACATCTGGTAATGCATACTGGCTTAAATTTTGAATACCTGGAACAATCCACGCTTTACTACCCCAGTATGTGGTTAATTCTTTCAGTGACTCGGCTAACCCCTTTGCGGTTATTGGTACTTCTTGATATGGAACTTCATACCAACCTTTTTGGGAGCCAACCATTCCTGCTAATAAAATAGGAAGGTTCCCTTTCGATGTTAGCCAATGCTCAATATTACGGTATAAAACAACATCAAATTGGTTTTCAGTAACGGATAAAATTCCTTCAGTTCCAATAACCTCATCAATGATTTCATCTTTTTTCATTAAAAAAGCACGAAAATTTGTAGTACCCCAATCCACCGCAATCCAATACACTTTGTCCACCTCAATCTTGTAATACAAGTTAATGTAATTTGTATCACATGATTTTATTGTGTCAACTAGGTGAAAATAAGAAAAAAATAATAATCATTTGATAATGTTGAATTTATTGGTATTTACGGAGGGATTAGTTTTTGTTATTTGTTATCTACGTCTACTTTTTTGTAAGTATCAACCTCACCTTACAGTAAAAAATAAACCGTATAACTGGCGGTAGAATCTATATCAGTTACGTTATTTTAGTCACACGAACAAAGATCAGCAGGCAGTTGAACGCCAATCATGATAGATTGTTACAGTCATCAATATTACATCAAAATAAGGTTTTAATTTAATGGCCGAGCCTCAGCAAACATTAGCTCAATCGATTATGCAACAAATCGGGATGCAAATTATTCTTGGGTATTATAAAGATAATATGCTACCTGGTGAAAATGAGCTCGCACAACAATTTTCCGCATCAAGAACATCAATTCGCAATGCACTACAGCAACTTTCCAGTAAAGGGCTTATCTCTATTCAGCCAAAGAAAAGAAGTGTTATTAATCCAAGGGATGAATGGAATTTTCTTGATTACGACCTACTTAAATGGGTTGGCAAAGCAGGAGTTTCTCCTGAACTATTCAAACAACTCGTTGTATTAAGGCTCATGTTTGAACCTAATGCTTCCGCACTAGCTGCCAGCTTTGCTACAGGAGCAGATTTAGCAGACCTAGAGAAAGCCTGGTTTTTAATGCAAAAAGGCCATGAGCAAGATTCTTTGGCTTTATTCGAACAAGGTGATATTGACTTCCATTACGCATTACTCAAAGCCTGTCATAATCCTTTTTTATTTTCAATCGGGAATGCCATCCAAGAAGCACTCATTTTGTCGTTCAAACATACGCAAGAAAAAAGTGCGAGGGAAACAACCGAGTCAGTTAAAATGCATAAATTATTGTTTGATGCGATCCGCTTAAAAGACAGCCATAATGCAAAAAAACTGATGAAAGAAATTATTTTAACTGCTGCGACTCGCCATTTCCCAAATTTAGATCAAGAAAAATATTTAGATATTTTAGATCGTTAACTAAATTAACCATAATATTGGTAGTTAGCAGATTCTATTTACGCTACACATGACTCTCTGTGTTATTTAAAGTATAAAAAATGATGCAAATCTACACGAAGACAACTAAAGCTGATTAAATTTATACTAACTAAGATGTTATTATGTGAAAGCTAAGCCTATACTTATAAATAGTTAGTTATTTAATATTTGGAGTACAAAATGCTTAATATTGATCGTGAGAAACTCGCCAAACTTGCGGGAGAAGAGTTTAAAAAACAACGCACCTTTCTGGTGATCTTATCCATTTTACTGTTAGCTGGTGGGCTTTTTTGTATTATCAACCCGATGATCTCCGGTATTGCCGTCAGTACAGTACTGGGTGTATTGCTGATTATTGGCGGTGTTGGTGCGATAGTCAGCATCTTGAGTACGGTGATTTATACTGGTTGGTCACGGTTATTTGGTTTTGTTATTGGTCTTATTTATATTATTGTCGGCTACTCGTTTATTAAAGATCCGTTACAAAGTTTAGTGGCGTTGGCTATTTTGGTGGCCGCGTTATTTATTGTTGGTGGGGTGATCCGGCTCTATGTCGGCTTCCAACAAATTAGCTCAGCGGGTGGCTGGTTACAAATCATCATTGGGCTGTTAGATTTCTTTATTGCCTATTTACTCATCGGTAATGGTCCAATTACATCAATTACCTTACTGACAACACTAATTGGGATCGAAATGGTGTTTAGTTCCTTTAGCTTATTCGCTTTACTCAGTGTATTTAAAGGCATTAGTAAGAATAACTAACCCTATGATGCCCCTTTATTAGGGGCATTTTTTTACTTTGTCTCGCCTCCACGAAAAAATCAGTCAGCTAAAAAATGCGTAATCGGTGATGAGCATTCGCAAATTGCGGCAAGATTGTTTAACCTAGTAAAATGAGAAATAGCGCAGGGACGAAATCGTGGGCAAACTGATTGAAAATTTAAAAAACTGGCTTCATACGGAAACTGCTCCAGTTTACCCTTACCCTGCGGTTGATATTCGGCTATCAAAAAACCTTAAATTGCACGTTGTGGGGAGTATCCATATGGGAACAGAGAATATGTTTCCTTTGTCTGCCACATTATTAGATAAACTTAATTTCGCAGATGCCTTAATTGTTGAAGCAGATATCACTGAAACTCACTCCCCATTTCCTAATGATGTAGCAGAGCATCTTCCTGTAGAACAGCGGTTAACCGATGATGAATATCATCTTTTTCAACAATATTGTTTAGAGCTCCGCCAATCCCCCGAACGCTTTGATACCTTACCCTCATGGCAAATCGCCCTGATCTTGCAAGCGACCCAAGCTCAAGAGCTAGGGCTCAGAGGCCATTATGGTATTGACTACCAACTTATCCGTAATGCGCAATCACAACTCAAACCAGTTATTGAGTTAGAAGGAACCGCCTCTCAAGTTGAATTGCTGCTTTCTTTGCCTAATAATGGGTTAGCGTTGTTACAAGACTCATTGAACCACTGGCGTGAAAATGCGCGCTCGCTACAGACAATGATAAGCTGGTGGCTAGATTACCAACCCAATAACCGCACGGCTTTACCTAATACCTTTAGCGAAGACATTTACCAAGTATTGATGAAGCAACGAAATGCGAATTGGAGTGAGCAGCTTAAATCACTTCCTGATGGTAACTATGTTGTCGCTGTTGGTGCATTACATCTGTTTGGTGAAAATAGTCTGGTAGAATATTTGCGAAATTAAGCTATAAGTTATAAAGCTATAAGTTATAAATAGAAGGCTCAAAATGACCCCAGCCGTGAAATTACTCGAAAAACAAAAAATTTCCTTCACTTTACATCCTTATGACCACGACCCAAATGAAAGTAACTTTGGTGATGAAGCAGTACGAAAACTTGGGTTAGATGCCAAACAGGTGTTTAAAACCTTATTGGTTGCGCTCAATGGTGATCAAAAAACGTTAGCCGTCGCTGTTACACCTGTTTCAGGGCAATTAGATTTAAAACAGGTCGCCAAAGTGTTTAAAGTCAAAAAAGTTGAAATGGCAGATCCACAAATAGCCCAAAAGACTACTGGGTATTTACTTGGTGGCATTAGTCCATTAGGCCAAAAAAAACGCCTGCCAACGGTAATTGACGACCAAGCTCAGCAATATGCCACACTGTTTATTTCAGGTGGAAAGCGTGGATTAGATATTGAACTTGCTCCTAACGATCTCGCAAAAGTACTGAATGCAACCTTCGCTGAAATACGTAAATAGCACTAAACCATGATGGTACTGGTGGCTGTTAAATCACCTTTAGCTAAAAAAGCCCCACCGCGAGCGGTGAGGCTTTCAAGGTAATAATGATTTAATTATTTATTATTATAAATAATCTCACCTTTTGGCTCATAGTCTGCCGCTTTCAGTGGAGAGTGTTTTTCAATATATCCTTTGAGCACTTCCGCATCGACAAAGCCGGTATTAACGTAATTAGGGTGGTTGTCAATTTTCGGGTAACCGTCACCACCAATCGCATTAAAATTCAACGTTGCCATACGATAGGTTTTCGCTGGGTCAACAGGCTTACCATCAATTTTGACATCACTGATCGTGCCATCTTTATTCAGCGTTAAGTTCACATTGTAGAACTGGCCATATGCACCTGCATCCGGTTTCATATTCGCAACTGCGGTCAGGTATGGGATAACTTCATCACCTTTGAAATCCACATAAACTAACTCATTGGCAAATGGCTGAACTTTAAGAACATCTTTATAAGTGATATCGCCACTTTCGATAGAGTCACGAACACCGCCACCACTCATGATCGCGAAGTCAGCTCCTGCACGTTCTTTCTGTGCAGCTAACAGAAGGTGCCCCATATTGGTTTGTACAAAACGCACTTTGCTGCGATCGCCTTCGAGTTTGCCTTCAACAGATCCCACTTTAACACTCAGTTGCTTGTCACCTTTTTCTTGATAAGGTGTCAATAATTTCATCATGTCAGGGTTGTGAGCAATTTCTTGCGTATAGTAAACTCGCTCGCTCGTTCCATCTTCTTTTGTCACTTTTTTCTTCAAGTTAATAGGAATTAACTGGTAGTGCTTGAGCGTAAACTTGCCGTTTTTAAACTCAAAATCCGCACGACCAACATATTTACCCCATTCATGAGCTTGAACAATCCAAGTCCCATTTTGGTTATCTGGCGCACACGGCGTACCTGGTACATAGTCTTCTTGTTTGTAGTTTTTCTTTTCTTGAGACATACAAACAGGGTCTTGTGAGTGACCACCCACTATCATATCTAAATAGCCAGCCGGTAAGCTGCGCGCCATTTCGACATCGCCAGGGGCATTGGAGCCATGATTGCCATCGTCATAGTGGCCCATATGCGTTGCTGCGATGATAATATCTGGTTTTTCTGTTGCGCGGAGCTCTTCAACCACTTTTTTAGCTTCATCCGCAGGCACACGGAATTCAACATCAGGGAAGTTAGCAGGGTTACCGATACGTACAGTATCGTCAGTTGTCAGCCCCATCACTGCAATTTTTACACCTTGTTTATCAAAAACTTGATAAGGCTTGAAAAGACGTTTGCCTGTGCTGCTTTGATAAATATTGGCGGATAAAAACGGAAAGGTTGCCCACTTTTCTTGCTGACGCAGCGTTTCAAGCGGGTTATCAAACTCATGGTTCCCTAATGCCATCGCATCGTAACCCACTAAGTTCATTCCTTTAAAATCGGGTTCTGCATCTTGTAAATCAGACTCTGGTACACCGGTATTAATATCACCACCAGAGAGCAGTAAAACACTACCACCTTGCTTAGCGACTTCGTCACGAATTTCATCAACCACCGTTTTTTGCGCGGCTAAACCATATTCGCCATGGTCGTTGTGCCAGAAATGGCCGTGATGGTCATTGGTATGTAGAATGGTAATATTGTATGTTTTGTCTTTTTCCCACGCATTTGCCATAGTTGCGGGTATTAACGCTAACGATACCGTTAATGCGCATGCGGATGCCTTAAATGCAAACTTCATACATTTCTCCCTGCTGATATAGGAATTTTTATTCAGTCATATTAGATTATAGTTTGTCACTACCTGCTGTCTTATAGCATAAAAATATGATCAGGATTTGATACCTATTGCAGAATAAGAAATTCGTTTCATAAAAATGAGATCATCATCAAATAATTAACCGACACTAATTATTCACGTGATTTATTTATCCATTTAAATAAATTGTATTTCAGTTATATTGATAACAATTATGTAACACAGAAAGTTGATAATAATATGAGTGAGCAAACCACAAACCCTAACAACCCAAGCCCGTCAAAGCCAATAAACAAAACGGGGAAAACGGTCTTTAGTATCCTAACTGCCATCAGTGTCTCCCATTTACTTAATGACATGATCCAGTCACTGATCTTAGCCATTTATCCTTTATTACAATCTGATTTTTCATTAAGTTTTGCCCAAATTGGGATGATCACCCTCACCTATCAGATTACTGCATCATTACTGCAACCTATTATCGGCTATTATACCGATAAACACCCGCAGCCATATTCTCTGCCAATAGGTATGAGCTTCACGTTAACGGGATTAATATTGCTAGCAATGGCTGAAACCTTCCCGACTATATTACTGGCCGCGGCACTCGTTGGAACAGGCTCTTCCGTATTCCACCCTGAGTCCTCACGTGTTGCACGTATGGCATCAGGGGGACGTCATGGCCTCGCACAATCCTTTTTCCAAGTGGGTGGCAACTTAGGGGCCTCCCTTGGGCCATTACTTGCAGCGCTGATTATTGAACCTTATGGCAAAGGTAATATTGGTTGGTTCTCACTAGCAGCCCTACTTGCAATTGTTATTTTGCTGCAAGTCAGCAGTTGGTATAAACACCAACATCGTGCCGCAAGTAAAAAACCGATCGGTGCGGGGAATGTAAAAGTCTTACCACGTAAAGTCATTGTTGGCTCTTTAGCTGTACTATTAGTCCTGATTTTCTCCAAATACTTCTATTTGGCCAGTATCAGCAGCTATTACACCTTTTATCTGATCGATAAATTCGGTGTTTCAGTGCAAAATGCGCAAATTCATTTGTTTGTTTTCTTATTTGCCGTTGCCGCTGGCACAATGATTGGCGGGCCAATAGGTGACAAAATAGGGCGTAAATACGTTATTTGGTTCTCAATCCTTGGTGTTGCGCCATTTACTTTAATTTTACCCTACGCATCCCTCTATTGGACTGGGGTACTTACCGTCATTATTGGTTTGATTTTAGCCTCCGCATTTTCAGCTATTTTAGTCTACGCACAAGAGCTGATCCCCGGTAAAACCGGCATGGTATCAGGGTTGTTCTTTGGGCTGGCCTTCGGTATGGGGGGTGTTGGTGCAGCAGTTTTAGGTCATATCGCAGACCAAACCAGTATTGAACAAGTTTATCATTATTGCGCTTTCTTACCATTACTTGGGATTTTTACAGTATTACTGCCAAATATTGGTAACAAATAGTTTTATTTTCTTATTTTACCCATACTTACCTAAAAATAAGTATGGGTCTTTCCTTCCTCAATCCAAACAAATTCCAGATAAAAATCTCACAAACATAGCGCTTGTAACGATTTAGCACCTTTAAGCTGTCTTTTTTTTAAAAACATTTCATTTTTTTAAGGAAATTTATCTCAAAAAAAGTTAGAATATAAAAACATGCAAATTGCATTTTAAAATGAAGGCCTCATTTTAAAAGTCAACGGCATGTACCCACCTTTCTATTTTTATATTCACCAGAGGAGACTAAATGGAGCATTCAACGCCCTTAATCACAACCATTGTTGGTGGTCTCGCCCTTGCATATTTGTTAGGTATGATCGCGCAGCGATTAAAAATTTCCCCTTTAGTTGGCTACCTTGCAGCCGGTGTTCTCGCAGGCCCATTTACCCCCGGTTTTGTTGCTGATGCAGCACTGGCACCTGAACTTGCTGAAATCGGTGTTATCTTACTGATGTTTGGGGTTGGCCTACATTTTTCATTAAAAGATTTACTTGCTGTTAAAGCTATCGCCATTCCCGGAGCCATTGCACAAATCGCAGTAGCCACCTTATTGGGTCTTGGCCTCTCTATGCTATTTGGTTGGGGAATATTTACAGGCGTTGTATTTGGCCTGTGTTTATCCACTGCCAGTACCGTCGTATTACTACGGGCCTTAGAAGAACGTCAATTGATTGAAAGCCAGCGTGGGCAAATTGCTATAGGCTGGCTGATCGTTGAAGACTTAGCCATGGTCTTAACACTTGTTCTACTGCCTGCCGCAGCCGCTATTATGAACACAGATGACGCAAGTTTCAGTGAGCTTGCATTAGGCCTTGCATGGACAATTGGTAAAGTAGTTCTATTCATATTCATTATGATTGTCGTGGGTCGTAAAGTGATCCCATGGATTTTATCACGTACCGCATCAACAGGTTCTCGTGAACTATTTACCCTTGCTGTTCTCGCACTTGCATTAGGTATTGCCTATGCCGCTGTGGCGATTTTCGATGCTTCATTTGCCCTCGGTGCGTTCTTCGCAGGGATGGTATTAAATGAGTCTGAGCTCAGCCATCGCGCTGCACAAGACACTCTGCCATTACGTGACGCCTTTGCTGTTCTGTTCTTTGTCTCGGTTGGGATGCTATTCGACCCAGTCGTGTTAATTGAACAACCTTTAGGGATTTTAGGGGTTCTGGCCATTATCATTATTGGTAAATCTGCAGCGGCCTTGGTTCTTGTCAGGATGTTTGGGCACTCACGGCGAACAGCACTAACCATTTCCGTCAGTTTGGCGCAAATCGGTGAGTTTGCCTTTATCTTAGCAGGCATGGGCTTGACCCTTGGCGTGATGGATAAAGACGCACAAAACTTGGTATTAGCAGGCGCAATTGTCTCTATTATGCTGAATCCTGTGTTATTTAGCTTATTAGATAAATACCTTGAGAAAACCGAGACTATCGAAGAGCAACTGCTGGAAGAGACTCTGGAAGAAGAAACTCAAGTTCCTGTCGATATCTGCGGCCACGCAATCATTGTCGGTTACGGCCGAGTCGGTGGCATGCTTGCAGACAAACTGCGTAGAAGGGAGATTCCGGTTGTTGTTGTTGAAGATACCCGCGCTCGGTTTGAAGAACTTGCTGAAAATGGCTTTAGCGCAATTTTAGGCAATGGCGCAAATAAAGATATCATTAGTCTTGCACGTATTGAATGCGCCAAAACATTGCTTTTAACCATTCCGAATGGTTATGAAGCAGGGGAGATTGTCGCAACAGCAAAAGAAATGAACCCAGATATCACTGTGATTGTTCGTGCCCATTATGATGATGAAGTCAGCTTTATCAAAGAACGAGGGGCTGAGCATATTATTATTGGTGAACATGAAATTGCTAAATCTATGGCGACACTCATGTGCAATGATGTGGAAGAGTTCGGTTGTTCTATTGATGATTTTATTGATAACGACAATAGAAAAGTCGAAGGCAAAAACTTAGATGAATATCTAAAACCTAGCCACTAAACGCCGCCCTATCTTTAAAGCCGTAGCCTTTGGGTTACGGCTTTTTTGTGCACAAAAAAATCCATGACGATAAAACGTCATGGATCATCAAGATAGCGATAAATAAACGTTATTCTGCCATTTGTTCTTTGAACTCATCCCCTGTCCAAACCGGCAACCCTTGGTCTTTAAAAAACTGAATTTCCGCTGCAACACCGCCGCTCTTCTCCCACCCCGGTAATGTCAGCACAATTAACCCATCACAACGCTTTAGAAACTCCATATCAATAGAAGACCAAGCGACTTTTTGTCCTTGTGAGGCAAGGTATTGGTTAATAGGATGGGTCATCGTGATTTGGCTATAAGTTGCTATACCTTTAAGCGCAAGCTCTGCCGCGAATTTAGTGCACTCTTGGAAGCGCATTTCCACAACATTGCTATCGGGGTCTGAATAAGGGCAAGCAATAAAATAGAGGCTCATAATAATTCCTAGTATTGGCGTTAATCAAATTTTGGGTAAAGTAACCCTATGAAAAATAATTAAATATATTTCATAGGGGGTGTTTATAATTGAATGATAAAAATTAAAGCTTATTCAACATCCGCAACAATAATCTTCGTTTTAGGGTGTTTTTTATTTTCAGGTAATTTAAACTCTTTGCTGGTGGTCACCAAATAGTCAATGTTTTCCCAACTTGTCACAAAATTAATCGCATGCTTATTGGCCTTTGTGCCATCCGCTAATACCATTAATTTATCGCTATTTTCCATCATCTTTTGCGCGATCGCAGCTTCATCGACGTGCTGGTCCATCACACCATGCAGAGCGTGTATCGCCCCTGCGCCAATCACTGCGTAATCAGCAAAAAATTCAGCAATGTTTTTTAGTGCTATCGCACCTAAGCATGCATTTTGCGCTGCATTAAATTGCCCACCAATCAAAATTGTTTCGATGGTTGAGTTTTCTTGTAACGTATTTGCCAATAAAGGCGAATTCGTAATGACGGTTAAATTATCAATCAACTTAATTCTTTGGCTAAATTCAAAGGTGGTTGTGCCAAAATCAATAAACAATGTGTCTCCAGGTTTTATCAGCTCAGCCGCTTTTGCTGCAATCGCTTTTTTCTCATCAACCGCGGCTTGTGCTCTTTCCGTAAAATTACGCTCAAATTTTGACTGGATATTAACGGCTCCACCATGGACTTTTTTCAGTAACTTTTGAGTTTCAAGTTTACTAAGGTCACGACGGATAGTTTCTTGCGCGACATTAAAATGTTTTGCAAGCTCCTGTACGTAAACCTGCCCTTGAGTAGAAAGCAGCTCAATGATGGTTTGATGACGTACTTTTGAGGAACGTCCCTCACACATAGTTTAATCCTTCTTAACCATTTAACTTTCCAGCACTATACAACAGTGATACTAATTTCAGTAGCGTCCCGTTGTATTTTTGTTAAATCAATATTTTTCAGTAAAATACGTCGTGTTGGTAAACAGCGATGGCGTTTTTCATATAACAGGGTATTTCCTGCCATAACTCGAATAGTTCCGCTCACAGGTTGTTCAACTTTGATATTAAAATCAATTTGTCGCACTGATAAATTATCAATATCAATATCAATATCAATACATGCAGGAACACTAAAACAAATTTTCGAGTCAAACTGCACAGGAATATGTTGGGTTTCTTTCAATTGTTGTTGATGATGATTCGCTAATAAATCGTCTGCTATCCGCCCTCCTGTCACTAAACCTTCTTGATAGCATTGGTCACCCATATCGGCCGGATGCAACATATTGCCCGCAGCATAATAACTAGCATCTGAGCAACGCCCATATTGGTCTGTTACCGGTTTTCCTGTCGCCGCATCAAACCCCAAATGACTTTTACGGATTAAGGTGTTTTCACCAACAAATTGCCCCGTAAAAATGACCGAATCACACATAATTTTGTGGCTTTTACCTTTGGTTTCAATAACCACATATTCCACGCGATCTAATCCACCAATTTCAGTAATTTTACTATTCAAATAAACGGAGGTTCCCATCGCTTTGGCAAATAAAGTCGCGGGTTTAAACGCTAAAATCCGTTCGCCACTTTCAATCATCGCTTGGGCTTTAACACCTGCATTTTTTAGTGTCCATAATGCAGAAAAACTCACTAATTCACTGCCTACTATCACTGGATTGCGGCAAGGCTTCTTACCATTTAGATAAACAAATTGCTGTAATGCCCCGGCTGTTAATACCCCTTGAGGGCGCAAGCCTGAAACTAAGCGCGGGTGTCTAGGTGTTTCTCTGACCCCAGTCGCTATCAGAACCCGCTTAGCTTGCATTTCGACAAGGCCTTCTGGTGTTGAAACCGTTAATTTTCCATTAGGCTGCAGTGCCGTTACCGTACTACGGGTGAAAATTGGTGTATTTCCCAGTTGATTAACAATTTTTTCTGCAAATTGATTGCCTTTCATCGGGCGCTTGAATGCGAGTATGCCAAAAGTTGGGTGCTGGCAATGACGCGGAACGCCTCCTGCCTGCGCTTCACGTTCAATAATGGCGATATTTTGAATACCGCGACGACGCAAAGCCTGTGCAGCAGCAACACCAGTAGGGCCCGAGCCAATGATAATCACATCATAATTTAAACTCATTTTACGGCCTCCACTGCCAGTGTGTGGTCGAAACGACCATTAATGATTTCAGCCACCTGGCTACTACAATAAAACCCATTACAGCGCCCCATCATCACTCGCGTTCTGCGGCGTAAAGCGCCCAAACATTCGGGAGGAATATCCGAATCAAATGCGGCCTCAATCTCCCGCTGAGTCACTAATTCACAATGGCAAACAATACCGCCATTGCTTTTGCATTGGTAATCCCGCTGATGATATTCAGAAATCATTGGCATGGTTGGCCAAATTAGTGCTTCTGGCGGTGATAATTCAAAAAGTGGTGTGAAGTTTTCTTGATACAATTTACCAAGATAGCTTGCCACCCCTAAAGCCGAAGTTAAGCCTGTTGAACGAATTCCCCCCGCACATATCCACTGTTTTTCAGGATAATCATTAATACGGTAATACTTTTCTTCTGTGGCAGGACGTAACCCCGCATAGGTTGCGGTCACACTGTAATTGTGCAATGAAGGTAACATACGTGAACCTTGGGCAATTAAGTCCTCAAGGACTTCTTGTTTTACTTCTGCCTTCCAACGGTCATCTTGTTCCTCCGCTGTTGGGCCAAGTAAGAGGTTGCCAAAGATGGTTTTTGATAGCAAAACACCTTTTGTGATAGCCGTTGGCACTGGCAAGATAATCGCATTGATATCTGCTGCTGCGGCTTTATCATAAACGAGGAACTGTCCTTTACGTGGTTTTATTTGGAACGGTGATGGGTGGCAAATTGATTCAACAATGTCCCCGTTGATCCCTGCGCAGTTAATGACTAAACGGGCAGAAAACTCACCTTTTGATGTGGTTAAACGCCATATTCCATCATTGAGTGCTCCACCGCTTACCTCACAATGAAAACGGTATTCAGCCCCATGTTTCACAGCTTGTGTTAAATACGAAAGTGGTGTACTCCATGGGTCGATAACCGCCTCACCTGGCACAGAAACGGCCGCAAGTGCGCCTTGTGCTAAATGTGGTTCTCTACGATAGAGTTCTTCTTTATCAATAATTGTCACATCTAATACATTATTAGTGTGCGCTTGCTCAACTATCGCAGGTAATTTACTGAGTTGCTCATCATTCCATGCAACCACTAATGCTCCTGTTTCAAGAAGAGGTAAATTCATTTTTTCTCTGATTTCAATGAATTCACGATACCCTTCTTGCATGCACTCAAGTTCTAGACTCCCTGGTGTGGCGTCAAAACCTGTATGTAATAGCGCACTATTTGCCTTACTTGCTCCCGAAAGAATGTCACCTCCACGTTCGAGTAACAACGTGTTGGCACCCATCAGTGTGAATTTGCGTGTCACTGCACAGCCAATGACACCACCGCCGATGACAATGACATCCCAAATCTTTTTATTATTAATTTCCATGGCTGAGATCCTTAACTTAAAACTTGCACACATAAAACCACATAATTCCCACAATCACAATAATTAAAACAACACAAAGCACAACAACAACCAAAAACTTACTCACATTGTTACTTTATTGTGAGTTTTGTCACATTAGTGAAACTTGCTGTGAGTTTTTTGTGGATTTTATTTCCGATTAAACGATAGTAAGCAAAAAAACAGACCTATTTACAACATTTATAACACTGGGAATACTGTGATGCTCAATCAACGTTATGCGGCTATCGATCAGGGAACAACGGGAACCCGGGTCGTTGTCTTTGAAGAAGGCGGCCATTACCACTCCCCTATGAGCATTCCTCATAAGCAAATCACATTGAATAGTGGTTGGGTTGAACACGACCCAGAGGAAATACTGGCAAACATCATTAAGTGCTTACACAGCTGTGAAGTTGTTGATGCTATTGGGCTTTGTCACCAAGGTGAAAGTATTGTGGCATGGGATGCGGACAGCAAGCGTCCTTTATACAATGCCATTGTCTGGCAAGACTTGCGGACAGAGAAAACCATCTCAATGCTCAAAGAGGCAGGGTTAGAGCCACTGGTGCAATCTAAGTCGGGATTACCTCTCGACCCGTATTTTTCCGCCAGCAAAATGGGGTGGATAATTGAAAATGTCGTCGGAGCAAAAACATTAGCGGATAAAAATAAACTGCGTATCGGTACGATGGATGCTTTTTTTCTCGACCGTTTATGTGGCGTATTCGTCACCGACTATAACTCAGCATCTCGAACGTCATTACTCAACATTCATACATTAGAATGGGACCAAGAACTGTGTGACATTTTTGGTGTTCCCATCCACTGCTTACCACCAATTAAAGATAACATCGGTGATTTTGGTGCAGTAAATCTCGATGGGCATCTCACACCAGTCACAGCCATTATTGTTGACCAATTTGCTGGCACATTTGGCCATGGCTGTCGTGAAAAAGGTGATGCAAAAATTACCTTCGGTACAGGCGCTTTTTTGCAAGCATTGACTGGTACAGATATACCACAAACTCATGACAGCGGTTTACTACCCACACTCTGCTGGAAGTTCCCCAATCAACCCCCGGTATTTGGCTTAGATGGTGGCGTGTACAACGCAGCGTCTGCCATCAATTGGGCTCGCAAAATCGGTTTATTTGACTCATTCGATGAGCTTGGTGATTTCAGGGCTGAATCTGCGATTAAACGTGGTCTCGCCTTTGTCCCAGCGTTATCTGGTTTAGGCTGCCCATACTGGGATCGCAGTGCTGCGGGTCTCTGGGCGGGGCTTTCATTAGATACTGACAAAAAAGATATGATGCAGTCTGTTTTGGAAGGCATCGCAGCGCGCTCCGCTGAAGTTATTTTTGCAATGGAAAAAATTTCACCGTTAGGCCAATCAATCTCAGTCGATGGAGGGCTTTCTTCAAATCAATATTTTAAACAATTTTTAGCGAATTTATTACAGAAAGACATTGAAGCACCAGCAAACCGTGAAGTCACCGCACTAGGCGCAGCCTTGCTGGCTCGCAAAGGCATCGGTATCACTCACGAAATGGCGGTAAGACGCAACGCTACTGTGACACATCCTGATGGAACGAACATGCAAGGTGTGATGGAACAATATCGCGACATCATTGCCCGTTCTCGCCAATTAAGACACTAAAATAATAAAAGGAAACCCTACCATGGCTGAATTCGGAAATTACATTATTTACTTGATCATGTGCGGAGCCATCATTGGCGCAGTCGCATCCATTGTCAGACCCACCAGCGATCTTGGAAAAGAGTTTGTTAACGGGATCTTTTCTATTGGTCCCGTGTTTCTTGCCCAAGCGGGGATCATGGCTGCAGTTCCACTACTCTCACAGTTAATCTCTTACATTCTTGGGCCTGTCTTTTCCTCTGTTGGATCAGACGTTTCCATTGCGGCCTTATCGATTATTGCAGTTGACATGGGCGGTTACCAACTAGCCGATGCACTGACGACGAATCGAGACATGTGGATCACCGCAATGTTGATCGGTTATACCTCTGGGGCCACTATTGTTTACCTGATCCCAGTAGGGTTAACAATGCTAAATCGCAAAGATCATAAATACCTTGCGCTTGGTGCAATGGCTGGGTTGATCTCAATACCATTTGGCGTACTCGCTTCACTGCTATTAATTACGTTCAATAATATTCCTGTCAGGGATATTATCTCTACGAACTCACCGGCAGCACATCAATTAACCTTAGATTTCTTTACCATGTTGCAATACTTGATGCCGCTGTTTGTATTCTGTTTTTTATTAGCTGCTGGGCTAAAATATCGCCCAATGTTAATGGTAACGGGTTTCCTGATTTTCGGTAAAATCATGGATGCATTCGTCAAATTAGTCTTAGCATTTTCAATCGTTGAACACTTTACCGGGGTATTCACTAAAGTTTTCGGGGCATGGGGCTTCGACCCACTGTTTGCGGACCAAAATGAGTTATTCCGCGCCATCGAGATTGCGGGCTATATCGGTATTATGTTAGCGGGTACATTCCCAATTTGTTATTTATTCCAACGCTACTGTAAACCTTTAGTACGTGCATTAAGTAACCGTTTAAAACTGAGTGATACCGGGTCTTTGGGTTTTATTATGGTTATGGCAAACATTATTGCAACTTATCATTTATTCAAAGAAATGCGAGCTAGAGACAAAGTACTCTGCGTTGCATTTGGTGTTTGTGCGCAAGCCACCATCGGTGACCACCTTGCGTTCACGGCCAATTTCCAACCCACGCTTGTTTTACCTATTCTGCTTGGTAAGTTGGTTGGTGGCTTCTTAGCGGTATTTATTGCGATTAAAATATCAGTGCCACAAGCAATGCGCTATGAAGCTGAAGATATAAAAGCGGCTGAAATAGCCAAAGAAGAAAGTGAACTCGCTGTTGCGAAGCAACATTAATTAACATTAACCATATTTATATATTTAAATATACAACTCGCTGCATGCTAAATATGAATACTCATAAAGTAGTATGCAGCTTTTATTTATTGGTCTGAAATTAATTCAAACTCTCATCAATTATTAACATTGCACTCACTATATGGTTATTTATATTAGTCATCATTAACCATTACATTATTTATAGATACATAATTTGAATGTAAATAATTACTTCAATTAATAAAATTTAGTGACAACAATTCATCAAAATAATTGTTCAAAAATAAAGGCACCTCAATAACAATTATATTGAAGTGCCTTAAAATCGATATCATTAATTAAAATGAGAATTATTTCGCTTTAACGTTCCCAATAAGATTCTTCTAAGCTATCTTCTTTTTCAGGTAAGCCACGAGTCAAGCGAGGCGAATGCTGAGTTAATACTTGATAACTTACACGATTAGCATATTTACACACTTGGGCTAAAGATGAATAAGTTAAGTATTGGCGCTCATGTTTACTGGAATTAGGCACATTAGAGCGATGGTAAGAATTGGCAGTAATATCGTGAAGTAATGCAGATAAAGCCCCGTCTCCCGCCCCATTCGTGTTCATGATTTTCTCAGGCCCGCCCATGTAAGGCTCAATATGCGAGAAAATTCGTAATGGAACTTGGCAATCTTGCTGACGCATTGCTCGGCTAAACTCGTATAAGTTAAATTCTGCAATCGCCCCCGGCAATAGTGGGTGCTGCGTCGTACGTTTATAAGCGTCTTCCGTATAGCCAGCCATATACAAGCCTGACGGGCCCGCTGTGCATAAAACTAAATCGACCCAGTCTAATGCCATATTAGAGGCAAGTAATGGGTCACTCAGCCCTGTCAGCTCCTGTGCTTCATCTTCATTCATTGCAACTACTGAAATATGTTCCGCTAAGAAATCACGCCAGAACTGAGGGTCTTGAGCGATGACAAATTTAGTTCCAAGCGTCAACACAACGGGAACATTATGCTTTTTCGCATACGCAATAGCCTGCATAGTCGCATCCGGCATAGTTTCTCCGGGTTTGCAGCGGACTAAATAAGCCGTTAAAACCAGCGCGGAAGCCCCCGCAATGATATCTTCGGGAATGCTATTTGGGTGCAAGCGGTTCATATGGCCTGGACTGATAGCAAAAGTTCGCTCGCCATTTTCAGTAACTAAGGTAAAACAACGCCCAATAGGGCCATCCACACCTTGTAGAAAATTTAAATCCATACGGCTTGAGGTGTGGCATAAATAGCGATAGGCATAGCTACCAATTTGGATGTTATTACACATTGTGCCCAATAACACAGATCTGTCATCGGCTAATACTGAATAATTGTGCAGTGTATTGCCAATTGTCCCACCCGCAAACTCATGAGTAATCAATGCATTATCTGTAAGTTCTTTATATAAAGCTTCAGCGGCATCATCTTCAATAACCAATGAATGTCCCTTACTCAACTGGTAGCGCTGAATGAAATCGTCATCCACTTTCGCTTCAATATCGACTAGTGTTTGATCGATACCAACGATATAGGACTTACAATTCTCATCATCCGCCAATGTTTCTTTTAAAGGCTGTAATAAAGGATCTCTGAGGCTAACAGGAAAATAGTGTTTTGACTTGCGTTGACCGGGGAATTTCATAATTAGAAGATTAACAATGGAACATCGCCCTATTCTAGCACGATAAAGTAAAGCCAGCACCTGCAAAGAAGGCACTGGCTCCATTGTTTGTCATTTGGAAGTTATTTTACTGATTTTGATATTTATAATCGCGGTAAAGTTCCCGACTTAACACAAATGCACAACTCAAAATTAAACCAAGTATTGCGCTTAATGCAACAATTAACGATGATTTTGGTGAATCTTTATGCAACGGTAAGTCTGGCGTTAAAATAAATTTAACTGGCGTAAAATTTAATTCTTTACTGGTTAACTCTTGTAAATCATCAATATAAATTTTACGGTTTTGTAGGTTTTCGCTCATCAATGCCAAATCACGATTTTGGGTTTCGATCAGTAATTTTTTCTCTAAAGCTTCAGTTCCTAACGCAATAGGGTAATCAGGGTCATCATTGATAGCAACAGAATCGCTGGCTATCGGCTTTTCAATTCCAGCCGCTTTTGCAATATCAACAGCTCGTTTAAGCCTTTCAACCTTAACATCGTATTCCGTTTGAATTTTGCTGACTTCGCGTTTTAGTGACTCACTGGCATAAATAAGTTTCTCTGAAATCATATTGTCGATTTCAACTTTTAACTGTTGCCTTACTTTCGATGCACTATAGCGAATATAACCTTCAAGTAAGTCCTGGGCTTCCGTTGGCAAAGGGGCAGTAAAGCTCAAAACAATATCACTTGAAGTACTGTTTTTCTCTTTTGAGAGATCTTGAATTTTAATATCATTAGAAATGATTGAGTTTACTAACCTTTGCTGAGCGATAACATCATCTTTTGGGTCAATTTTCTCTGCAAGATTATGATAATACTCAGTACTTCTTATATAACTCTCTTGATTAACTTTCGAACGATATTGGTCAATAAATGCAGTAAAAACACGTTGAGCACTGAGATCAATAGGAATATCTAAGACATCCAATTGCGCTTTAAATGCATTGACTTCTTTAAGCTCTTCAGATGCAGGAGGAATAACAATAGCAGTACTGCTCCATTTTTGAGGTAATAACTTAACAACACCAACACTTACCCCAATACAAACAATCGTAAATATAAGAATCAAAAATTTATGTTTTAACAAAATGGAAAACAAGGCCATCAAATCAATTTCATCGTTTTGCTGTATATGAAATTGATGAGCAGAAGACGACTTCTGCTCTATATTACCTTGTGGTGGCTGCTGCTTATTGCTCATATTAATTCCAAAAGACATAACATTCATTCAATCATTTATAATTTCAGATAAGTGATTATAGTCTATAATCAGCTTATTGATATATCGATAAGCAAACTTTTCTGCATTAATTTACTGAATTACTTATTTCAGTACATCTTGAATTATTGAATTAATCATATGAATACTATTTGGATTATCATTTAACGCCGGTATGTAATTATATTTATTACCGCCACTACTCATAAAAAACTCTTTATTTTGCTCGCTAATTTCTTCTAATGTTTCTAAGCAATCAACTGAAAACCCTGGGCAAATGACCTGAACTGACTTTACTCCTTGTGCGGGTAATTCATGCATCGTTTTATCCATATAAGGCATCAACCAAGGCTCACGTCCAAAACGTGACTGGTAGGTAAGCATGACTTTGTCACTTGGATAATTCAGCGCCTCACGGAGTGCCTCCGCCGTTTTTTCGCATTCTTGCTGGTAAATATCTCCGGTATCACAATAACGCTGCGGAATACCATGGAAAGACAATATAAGCCTATCTGGCTCACCATGCAGAGCAAAGCTTTCTTCTATCGAGCTGACTAGCGCTTGAATATAAGCGGGATGTGTCGCATAACTCCGAATAAATTGCACACTTGGAATGGTACGTCTGCTTGCAAATGCTCTCGTTAATGCATCATACACCGCTGCAGTTGTCGTACAGGAGTACTGTGGATACAGTGGAAGTACCACTAAATCAGTCACGCCTTGGTCTAGCAAGCTATCCACCGCACTTTTAATTGAAGGCGAACCATAACTCATACCTATCTCTACGGCAGTATTCGGCAATAATTCAGCGAGTTTTTGCTTTTGACGTAAAGAATAAACCAGTAATGGCGAGCCACCTTCTAACCAAATAGATTGGTATAATTTCGCTACCTTAGAAGAACGAAGCGGTAAAATCGCTCCATGCAAAATGGGTTTCCAAATCAAGCGGGGTACATCAATAACGCGTTTATCACTAAGAAATTCGGCTAAATAGCGTTTCACTGCTGAGGTCGTTGGGGCATCAGGGGTTCCTAGGTTAGCTAACAAAATGCCGTATTTTTTTTCTGACATGAAACAACTCCTAATTGATAATTATTCCCAACTTTAGCACAGTTAATTAACGATTTTTGTCACCAAGTGGTATAAAAAACAAAGGCAGCGATCATCGCTGCCTCCATATAATACCTTATACTTAAAATAATTCGAATTGCAGTGACTATTACTGCAATACACATCATGATAAGTACAAATATTAACCTAAAATTTTCGCCAGTTCTTCACTAACTTCTGCTACTTTACGCGTACCGTCTAATTTGAAGTACTTGGTATTCCCTTGTTTAGCTTCATTTTGGTAATACGCAATTAAAGGTGCAGTTAATGCATGGTATTCAACCAGACGCTTACGTACGGTGTCTTCTTGGTCATCTTTACGGATGGTTAGTTCTTCACCTGTTACATCGTCTTTGCCTTCAACCTTTGGTGGGTTAAAGCTGATATGATAAACACGGCCTGATGGTGCATGCACACGACGACCAATGATGCGCTCAACAATGATTTCATCAGGTACATCAAATTCCAGCACGTTATCAACAGTGATGCCAGCTTCTTTCATGGCGTCCGCTTGAGGGATAGTACGGGGGAACCCATCCAACAAGAAGCCATTGCGGCAGTCATCTTGTTTGATGCGCTCTTTAACTAATGCGATAACTAATTCATCAGTAACTAATTTACCGTTATCCATCAGCTCTTTAGCTTGTAAACCAAGTTCGCTCCCTGATTTAACAGCGGCACGTAACATGTCACCGGTTGAAATTTGAGGGATCCCAAACTTTTCCATAATAAATTGAGCTTGAGTGCCCTTACCAGCGCCTGGAGCGCCAAGCAGAATGATACGCATTGCGTAAACCCCTTGCTATTTAGATTTTTATAATTTGAAAAGAAAACAAGCTACCATACCATTAGCATGCCGCTTTACTCAAGAACACACGTAAACGATTTCGCATTTATCTTTTTTCGCAAAAGAAAAAAACCACGCTAAAGCACAAGCAAAAGCGTGGTTTATGCTCAATAACGAAAATACTAGATTAAATTACTTTAGAAGTAATTCATTGATTTTTCGTATAAATAGGTTTGGATCTTCCAATGTACCACGTTCTGCTAATAATGCTTGATCCAACAGGACATCAACCCAATCAGCAAACACGGACTCATCAGTGACTTCAGCTGCTTTTTTAACCAAAGGATGCGTTGGGTTCAATTCGAAGTTATATTTCACTTCTGGCGCGGCTTGCCCAGCTGCTGCAAACAGTTTCGCCATCTGTGTACTCATTTCATCTACATCTGTCGTGACAATTGCAGGTGTATCCGTTAAGCGATGCGTGAGTTTAACCTCTTTAACACGCTCACCAAGGAATGACTTAACGCGCTCAATAAAGGGCTCTAATTGCTTATCAGCTTCCTCTTGTTCCGCTTTGTTTTCATCCGCTAGCTTATCTAATGACTCATCGGCTTTACTTACGGATTGGAACTGTTTACCGTCGAATTCCGATAAGTAATTCATCATCCATTCATCAATACGGTCAGATAACAGCAAGACTTCTATGCCTTTTTTACGGAATAACTCAAGATGCGGGCTGCCTTTTGCCGCTGCATGGCTGTCTGCCGTGATGTAGTAAATTTTATCTTGGCCCTCAACCATACGGCTTACATAATCGTCTAAAGAGACGTTCTGTACACTGCTATCAGTATGAGTCGTTGCAAAACGCAGGAGTTTAGCAATAGTTTCACCATTTGCCATATCTTCCGCAGGGCCTTCTTTCATCACTAAACCGAATTGTTGCCAGAAGGTTTGGTATTTTTCTGCATCTGATTTAGCCAGTTTTTCCAGCATTTGCAGGACGCGCTTGGTTAATGCACTGCGCAAACTACGAGTTAATGCGCTGTCTTGCAGTATTTCCCGCGAAACGTTCAACGGTAAATCATTGGAGTCCAACACCCCACGAATAAAACGCAGGTAATTCGGCATGAACTGTTCTGCGTCATCCATAATAAATACGCGTTGAACATAGAGTTTCAAGCCGTGTTGTTGGTCACGATTCCATAAATCAAATGGCGCTTTAGAAGGTACATACAGCAGGCTGGTATACTCTTGCTTACCTTCTACACGGTTATGTGACCATGTTAGTGGGTCTGCGTAGTCATGGGAAATATGTTTATAGAACTCGGTATATTCTTCGTCTGAAATTTCAGACTTACTACGCGTCCATAATGCTTTCGCTTGGTTAATTTTTTCCCAAGTGACCGTACCGTCTTCTTCATTTTTTTCTTCGATTTCAACTGGTAAAGCAATATGGTCAGAATATTTGCTAATCACTGAACGCAAGCGCCAGTTATCCAAATATTCTTTTTCGTCATCGCGCAAATGCAAGGTAATTTCGGTGCCGCGTTCGGCTTTTTCAATATCAGCGATGGTGTATTCACCTTCACCAGCAGATTCCCAGAACACACCTTCATTTGCAGGAGCACCTGCCGCACGGCTACGTACCGTTACTTTGTCAGCCACGATAAATGCAGAATAGAAGCCCACACCAAATTGACCAATCATTTGGCTATCTTTGACTTGGTCACTACCTAATGATTCTAAGAATGCTTTTGTGCCGGACTTCGCGATAGTTCCGAGGTTTTCAATCACCTCTTCACGGCTCATACCGATACCGTTATCGCTGATGGTCAATGTACCTTGGTCTTTGTCAGCACTAATGCGCACGCGCAGCTCACCATCGTTTTCATACAGTTCGGGTTTAGATAATGCACGAAAACGCAGTTTATCCGCCGCATCTGATGCGTTGGAGATCAATTCGCGTAAGAAAATCTCTTTATTTGAATAAAGAGAGTGGATCATTAATTGGAGGAGTTGTTTAACTTCTGATTGGAAACCACGCGTTTCCTGTCCTTTCATACTCATTAATCGCCTCTATTTCATCAATCTAATTGGATAGGTTTGACTTATCGATGCAGATTAGTTGGGGGCGAAAAACAGAAATTCAAGCGAAAAGAACAAAAAATTTAAACCATCAGAACCAAAAGCTAATGATTAGAAAGAAAATAATCACATCCGTCATCATTCTAAAGGAAGTTGATGAAAGGGATCGTTTTAATCACCTCCAAACATATCCTCTAAATAATTTGTGCTGTAGCTAGGCGTCAAATGCGTTAATCCCTAGGAGCATACCAGTATATGACCTGAGTCACCGAATGCAGCCCCCTACGGCTTAAATTAGTAACTGAATTCTGTAGGGTGATTTTAGAAAAACGAAATCAATACTATCCTCTAAATAGTTCAAGTTGTAGGTAGGCGGCAAATGAGGAGATCTCGGGGAGCATACATCAGTATGTGACCCGAGTCGCCGAGTGCAGCCAACACCCCTACAGCTTGAAATATGACGAGGATATTACAACCGAGAGCGGCCGGAGAGCGAATGCGATAACGTCGTACTATCGACAAGCTCCAGTTCTCCGCCAACAGGCACCCCGTGTGCAATTCGGCTCGCCGCCACTCCATATTGGCCACACATTTGCCCAATATAATTTGCCGTCGCTTCCCCTTCTACCGTTGGGTTAGTTGCTAAAATCACCTCATTGACCGTCTCTGACGCCAAACGCTCTTCGAGCCTATCAAGACCGATATCCATAGGGCCAATGCCATCAAGTGGTGATAAATGCCCCATAAGTACAAAATAGCGGCCGGAAAATTGCCCGGTTTGTTCGATTGCATAGATATCTGCGGGGCTTTCAACCACACAAATTAAGCCATTCTGTTGGCGGCGTGGGTTATCACAAATATTACAAACATCTTGTTCTGTAAATGTTCTGCAATCACGACAGTGGCCTATTTCAGACATGGCTCGAGTGAGTGATTGTGCTAAACGCATTCCACCACTACGGTCACGCTGTAAAAGATGAAAAGCCATTCGCTGCGCTGACTTGGGGCCAACCCCCGGAAGACAGCGCAGAGCTTCCATCAACGATTCAAGAAGCGGACTTGTTTGCATTAGAATGGCATCTTAAAGCCTGGTGGTAATTGCATACCACTGGAAACACTCGCCATTTTTTCTTTCTGAGTTTCTTCGATACGACGTGCAGCATCATTGAATGCCGCGGCAATCAAATCTTCTAACATTTCTTTGTCGTCTTCAAGCAAGCTAGGGTCGATTTCAACACGACGGCAGTTGTGTGAACCATTAATGGTCACTTTAACTAAGCCAGCTCCAGACTCACCTGTAGCTTCGAGTTGAGCGATTTCTTCCTGAACTTTTTGCATTTTATCTTGCATTTGCTGGGCCTGTTTCATCAGGTTACCCAATCCACCTTTACCAAACATAGTTATCTCTCACAACTGAGGCTACAGCTTAACAATGAGACTGTAGCGTTAAACGGGGCGAATACTCTCTTCATCTAATTGCGCATCAAACATTGAGCGCAGTTTTTGAATCGTTTTATCCGCAATAATAGACTGGCGCGCTTGTGCCAGTTTTTCTTCATAAATCGCCTGTCGCCATTCTAGCGGGGTTTTCACCTCGCTATTATCATCATGAACGATTTTCAGTTCAACAGTACGACCATATAGTTCGCTCAGAGCTTCTTCCAACGCTTTGTGTGCCGATGGTTTATCGAGATGCTTCTGAGCCGAGCGCAAATGTAAAACAATTTGCGACTCGCTTAACTCTTCTATATATGAATTCAAAGCTAATTGTTCAACCAGTTTGGGAATATTTAATTTTGCAATTTTCCCTGACCAACTGTCACGAACTCGCCCTTCCTCAATAATTTTAACGGCTAACTCAGGCGTTTTTTCATATTCTAACGCCTCTTTGATCCCGCTTGGCGTTGTCACTGCCTCTTTTGGCGCCATCGCCTCTTCATTTTGAGGCTTCCATTGGTATTGCTTTGGTTTTTGTGGTTTTGCCGCCTGAGACGCTTTATTAACCACATTTTGTTGATGTTTGCTGGTCACGGCGGCCAGCCTTTCCAGTGCTGATGCCGCCGGCTTAGCCCTTTCAGGCGTCACCGGTTTAGCCTTTTTTGGGCTAGGATCCTCACTTTGTGGAGATTGTAACGCCTGTCTAGCCTTCAATAACTGTAACGTTGGGCTATTGTCTGGCAGATTTTCTGCTCGCGCTTGTGTCGGAGGCACCCTTTGCGTCATATTTGATGCCGCAGACGGTGCAGATTGAACAGCGGCTTGTGGAATAACTTTTGGCGGTGCTTCAATTTCAGCAATCACATTTTTAGGATGAAAAGCTAATGCACGTAATAGTGCCATTTCAACCCCCATACGCCGCTCAGGGGCATAGGGGAGTTCTTTTCTTCCGACTAATAACGTTTGGTAAAACAGTTGGAGATCTGCAGGGGAAATGACCCTTGCGACCTGCCGTAGCCGCCCTTCTGTCGATGACGGGTCTGTTTCTTGTTCAGCAGGAAGCAGTTGGATCATCGCGATACGGTGTAATTGCGACAAAATTTCCACCAGCAAGTTCTCCCAATCCGCTCCGCGACTGGCAGCTTGCTCCACCTGCTCCATTACCGCCATGCTATCGGCACGTACTAGTGCTTCAATAATGGCTAATGGCTGCTCGTCATCAAGGGTTCCTAGCATTTGGCTGACAATATCAGCCGTGACTTTCCCTTGCCCCATCGCAATGGCTTGGTCAGTTAAGCTTAATGCATCACGTAAACTGCCATCAGCTGCTCTTGCTATCAGCTGGCGAGCACGTTGGTCATGCTCAATATTTTCTGCATTTAGGATGAGCTCAAGTTGCTCACTGATTTGCGTGACATCTAACGCTTTTAGATGGAATTGCAAACAGCGAGACAAAATGGTCACGGGGAGTTTTTGTGGGTCCGTCGTCGCCAATAAAAACTTCACATGTTCAGGCGGTTCTTCAAGGGTTTTTAACAACGCATTGAAACTATGACGAGACAGCATATGTACTTCGTCAATTAAATAAACTTTGAAGCGCCCACGTGCGGGTGCGTATTGGACGTTGTCTAATAATTCACGAGTGTCTTCGACTTTGGTACGGGAAGCCGCATCAATTTCAATTAAATCGACAAATCGCCCTTGTTCTATTTCAAGGCAGTTAGCGCATTGTCCACAAGGCGAGGCGGTGATCCCTGTTTCGCAATTAAGGCCTTTAGCAAATAGGCGCGCAATCGTCGTTTTCCCTACACCACGTGTACCTGAGAAAAGATAGGCGTGATGAAGCCGCTGATGCGTTAGCCCATTAGCGAGTGCAGTCAAAACGTGCTGTTGACCAACAACGTCTGAAAATTTTTGGGGGCGCCACTTACGGGCAAGTACCTGATAGCTCATGGATTCCACTGTCATTTAACATGGTACGTGAATATATATAATCATAGTACCATGCTACCACAGCCTCAACCTATACAGCGAGGCTGTGATAAAAATAGAGGGAAAATAAAGATTAGTGGCCTGGGAACTCAACAAGGCTATAAGAAGAAACACCTTCTTTTTGTAGACGTTCAACGCCGCCAAGATCAGGTAAACAGATGATAAATGCCGCATCAACAACATTAGCACCAAGCTGTTTGATCATTCTTACCGTTGCTTCCACGGTACCACCGGTCGCGAGTAAGTCATCAACAACTAAGACGTTATCTTCAGGGCTGATGCTATCTTTATGGATCTCAAGCGTATCGGTGCCATACTCAAGGTCGTAAGTCATACTCAATACTTCACGTGGTAATTTCCCTTTTTTACGCACAGGGACAAAACCTACGCCTAAACGTAATGCAACTGGCGCGCCAAATAGGAAACCACGCGCTTCAGTCCCTACAATTTTAGTGACGCCTTTATTTTGATAATGTTCCACTAACATATCAATCGTTGCTTGGTATGCAGCAGGGTTATTTAATAAAGTCGTAATGTCACGAAAGATCACGCCTTCGATTGGATAATTTTGAATCGATGCGATACTTTCTTTAATCAATTGCAGTTGTTGCTCTTTAGCGGTCATAATAAAAGCCATGTAGTAAACACGAAAGTGTAGAATCTATGTAAAGTACCATAAAAATGCAATAAGAAGCCGTCAATTTGGCATCAGTTTTGTTGCTGAATATCAATATTCCGCTATTTTTGACACTTAATGAGAACAAAAAATGAAAATTCCCGCTCTTTTGGACGCGTTAAAAAAGCAAATTGATGAATTGAAAACACGAGTGGAACCCATAAAGGATCTTGAGTTTTCACATTCACGCTTCGATATGCAATTGTTTAGTCGCAAATCAACCCGTTTGGGTGATTGCCAAAACGAATTACAGACCTTATACCAGCAATTGTGCCATAGCGTAACGTTAAACCACAGCGAGCAGGTCAATTTTCTGACTGAGAAAATTGTCCATCAAATGCAGGCAATTTCACGAGAGATCTCTACACAAACTTTACGTGAAAAAGAGTCTAGTTTCACTAAAAAAAGGGAACAGGTTGATTTATATGAACGTTTATCACAACACCAAGACTATGAACGACGCTTGCAGGCCATGGTGAGTGAAAAAGAACTTCATTTAAGTGAGCTAACCGACCACCGTTTGCAGCACCAATGCCAAAAAGAACTCGCTGTACTCGCAGGCCGTTTGTACCGATGCCGCCAAGCACTTTTGCGCATTGAAAAAGCCATTGAACATCAAGAAAATCAATACTTTGATTAAATATTAGAAGGGAACGCTATGAATTCGCTCAAAGATGCCCCACAAGAAGTACAACTTGCCGTTGATTTGATTTATTTACTCGAGAATTCAGATATTGAAGCCGATATTGTATTAAAAGCTCTTGATATTGTTAAAAATGATTATATTTCCAAACAGATGCAGGCGGCACAAGCCACCCGCACAGATGAAATCTAATTAACTTGGTAGGTTGTCATCACTGTCTTTTGGTGTACGTTTCACTTCTTGCACTTCATCCCCTTTGCTATTATGCAAATGAACTTCTAACTGGTTGAATGCAATATCAATATCATTTTCTCGACATAATTTATCTATCGCACGGTTCACTTCATCGCTGGTCACACCACGGTCACCTATCTGTCGCACATAAAAACGCAATTCATGATCTAGCGTGCTCGCGCCAAAACTGGTGAAATAAACATTGGGAGCAGGTTCCGTCATTACCTTACTGTTACTGGTTGCGGCAGATAGTAAAACGCGTTTTACTTTATCAAGATCAGAACCATACGCTACCCCGATCGCAATCGTAATACGTGTAACGGTGTCTGATAGCGACCAGTTGATCAACCGCTCAGTCACAAATGCTTTATTGGGTATGATCACTTCTTTACGATCAAAATCGACGATCGTTGTTGCACGAATGCGAATTTTACTGACTGTTCCTGAATAGGTCCCAATAGTGACCGTATCGCCAATGCGGATCGGCCGCTCAAACAATAAAATGATCCCTGAAACAAAGTTAGCAAAAATTTCTTGTAAACCAAACCCTAACCCGACCGTTAAGGCTGCCGCCAACCATTGCAGCTTGTTCCACGTGACACCAATCATCCCTAATGAGGCGATCGCCCCAATTCCCACAATAATATAAGTCAATATTGTCGTGATGGCATAAGTGGAACCTTGACGAAGTTTTAACCGCGATAAGACCAAAACCTCCAGTAACCCGGGGAGATTTCGCGTCATCACCCAAGCAACAATAATGATCACCAGAGCCAAAATTAAATTCGCTAACGTGACGAATTGTAAGATATTTCCCCCATCTGCCGATGTGGCGGTATAGCTCCACAAATTCACGCTATCTAAGAAAGAGAAAATAGTGATGAAATCAGACCAAATTGCGTAAAACGCCAATGCAAAGATAATAAACAACACCATCGTGGTGAGACGTAACGATTGCTGGCTAATCAGCTCAATGGTCATTGGGGGTTCTTTAATAGGTTCGTTCTCAACCTCTTCTTGCTTCAACATCGCACGCCGCTCTATAGCACGCTGATACGCCAATTTACGGGCAACCAATGTTAACCCCCTCAAACACGCGCTATAAGTGATATACCACAGCAATAACAGGTATAAACTGTCTATCCAACGGTTTGCTAAGCGTAAAGTGGTGTAGTAGTAGCCTGCCATCATTAAGCCCACTAAAATTAATGGCGAAAATGTCAGCAATGTCACGACAATACTACGCGTTAAGTGGCTACCCTTCTCTTGCCAAACTTGTTTGCAAAAAGGAACAGTAAAGATACATAACAGGATAAGAGAAACCAGCACGATCAACTGACCTATCACGTCCTCAGACACTTTCAGTGGGTTAGTAACCCCATAAGTGGAGAAGAAAATGAGTGGTACCAACGGAATCGATAACCGGAGCATTTGGCGCCGCGTCTGGGATATTTTCTCTTTTTCGATACCAAAATGTTTTCGAGCAATACCTTGCGGTTTTAACACGCGAAAAGTCAGCTCAAATAATGCCCAAAATATCGCCAACTGTTGGCAAAATTGCCAGAAGAATGGCCCTTGTACATTTCCTGTTTTCAAGAACCAATAGCCAAATGCCAGTAAAAACAGTGAAATAGGTAAGGTTTGCATTAATGTCAGCAGTAGCGCAAAAGGTGTGCTTAACACACTATCGTTACGCAAACTGGAAAGCCGTTGGTCAATATCTTGCAATCGATTATTAATTTTACGGTTAAACCAAATAAACAACAGCGCGACCAATACAAGTGGAATAACAACTAACAGTGAATTACTCATTCCCCGTTTAATACTGCGATTCGATAAACTAAAATCAAAGCTATTAATTTGTGTTGCTGCGGCTTCAGGGAAACCTTTAACCCATTCCAAATCAATTGGTTTATTACTATTCACCCAAAATATTTGCTGGGCTAATGTGTTTTCAAGAGAACTCACCACACTCAATAATTGGTTTTGATCCAATTGCAAGTTGATAGCTTGCGAAATTTGCCCACCAAGCTGCTGGTTAAGTTCGTCTAATAACCCCCGACGTACTTCCAATAGTTTCAATAACGAGGATTTATCTTCAGCTGATAATAATGTGCTATTTGCTGGCTCATCCCCTGTTTTTATCTCAAATTGCTGTTCCAACTTCGTAATATAATCATTAGGTTGGTAAAGCTCATCACGCTGTTGGTTAATATCAAACTGTTCAAGCCGCAAATCGGCAATCGTTGTAGGTAAATTTTTAGTTAAAATGTCAGGAGGCAAATCAATTTGTTGTTGAAATAAAATTCGTGAAAGCAATAAGCTACCGCGTAATACATTAATTTGTTCTTTTAGATTTCGTTCTGACTGCGTCGCTCTTTCAAGCCATGTTTTCACTCGAATACCATTTTGCACCAGTTTATTACTACTTTCTGTCACTGCGATTAAACGGTCACTGAGCGCATTATTAATCGCAATTTCTTTTTGAATAATGGGATTCTGTTGCGCTTCAATATCGGTTTCAGAAGTACTCAATGCTTCACGCACTGTTGATTGGGAGTCATTTAGGCGACGATGGCTAATCGCGTTTTGTACTTGCTGAATATGATGTTCCAATTGCTCAATATAGGCGGCGGTATAATCACGCTGTTTTTGCAGCACATCTTGTAATTGAGTGTTAGCCTGTAGAATACGTTTTTGATATTCATTTTGTTGCTGCAATAAATACTGTTCAACTTGCAGCATGGTAATTTGAGTTGGTCTTAAATTCACAGATTCATTCAATGAACTATTTAGCTCATTACGAATTTCCTGTAAGCGCCTCGCATTTTCCAACATCATCGCTTGTGCCCTTTCAGGCTGCGTTTGTAAGCCAATTAATTGGCTACTATAGGTTGCAAGGTCATTTTGTTCTGTTTGCAGATTTTCTAAATAAGAGGCTTGTAATGCTTCTAATTGTGAAAGAGAACTATCTTGTATTTTTTGTAGGAAATTTTCGGTGCGCTGCTCATTTTCATTTTTTATTTGCAACAAACCTTGTGCTGCTTGTTTCGATTCTTCACTCGCGTTACTCAGTTTTTTTTGCAGTTCAGCCGTTCGCTGTTCGAGTTTATCCAGCTCGTTATAAAAATCTGAGGTTTTTTCCAGATCAGCGAGAGCAAGTTTATCTTCTTCACTGAGTGAACTTTTTTTATTCAATGCGCTGAGCGCACTTTTTATTTCATTCTTATCAGGTAAGTTATTTGATGTTAATGCCGTAATTGAACTGGAAAAAGATATGATGAAAAAAAACAGTGTTATCGATACTAACTGCCGCCACTTCCATTGTTGTTTCATCATAATGGCATTCCTTTATACAAATAATTATATTGTTTAATTAAGCAAAGTGCCGATAGTCGCCTACCCACACTTACTTTCACCTAATTAAACATATTTTACGTAAAATATTAGAAAGTTAATACTTTATCTGCCGTTAATGTCCAGCTTGCAAGCTCAACTAACGTGCCTACTTCAACACCATCAGCAAGAGTTAACTCACTTACACCGCGGGCATCTGTACAAGTTTTACATAATTTCACGGGGACATTTTGTGCCGTTAAAATCTCTAACATTTGTTGAAGATTATAGCCTTCTTTCGGCTTTTGAGCAGCCAATCCTGCGCCCACAGCATCTGACATCAGAAAAATTTTTAAATCTAACTGCGGCTCTTGCTCTTTTAACGTTATCGCTAGTCGCAATGAGTTGAACAGTGTTTCACTGCCGTAAGGTGCCCCATTAGCAATAATCAAGATAGAGGTCATATGGACTCCACTTATTCAGTTTGAATTGGTTTTAACCGGATTGTCGTACTACACTTTAGTGTTTCTAATAGTGTATCAACCAATGTAATTGTATGTTGATTAATATTAAAATTTTCTGATTGGAGTAGCCAGTTTTCTAATAAACCAGACATTAATGAACGGATCATAATCGCGGCTGCTTCCACATCAAGGTCAGCAGGAAGTTGACCTGCATCAATACAGGCAGTCAAATTGTCAACTATTCGGCATTGACTCGCAACATAGTTAGCGCGTTTAAAATCAACTAACTCTGCCATTTCACCCACTAATTCACACTTCAAAAAGAAAATTTCCATCAAAGCGCGATTTTTAGGACTTTCAATAAAACCAGTCAAAATATAAACTAATAATTCTCTTAGTATTGAAAGTGGATCATTGGTATATTTAGAACGATAATATTCTTCAGCTTGTATTATTTGGTTATCACCAAATTCACAAGCTTGATAAAAGAGATCAACTTTGTTTTTGAAATGCCAATATATTGCACCTCGGGTAACCCCCGCTGCTTTTGCAATATCGGCTAATGATGTGGCAGAAACTCCTCGTTCAGAGAATGTTTTGATGGCAGCATCTAATATTTCCTGACGGGTTTCTTCAGCCTGTTGTTTAGTTTTTCGTGCCATTGTGACCCGTTTCTATCGAAAGCTGATTTACATACATTCGTGTATGTTTGTACTATAGCACAGTGATAAATCATATTGTTTACCATTTTTCTTATTTTTGTTTTGAACTCATATTGATTAATTGAGGTTAACTTATGCGAAAAAACAGAGGGGTGTTACCTCTGGCTCTGTTAGTTCTTTCAGGTGGCTTGGCTTTATCTGGTTGTAACGATGAACAACAAGGTGGCGGAGAACGCCCGGCGCCTGAAGTAGGAATTGTTACGCTTAAAGCCGAACCTCTGACTCTCAAAACCGAGTTACCAGGCCGTACATCCGCATTTCGTGTTGCCGAGGTTCGCCCTCAGGTTAGTGGCATCATTTTAAAGCGCAACTATAAAGAAGGTAGCGACGTAGAAGCAGGGACATCTTTATACCAAATTGACCCAGCACCATTCCAAGCAACCTATGACAGCGCAAAAGCGGAGCTAGCAAAAGCACAAGCAAATGCAAATCTGGCTGCCTTAACGGTGAAGCGTTATAAACCATTGTTAGGAACTAATTACATTAGTCGTCAGGAATACGACCAAGCGACCTCAACCTATGCACAAGCACTTGCTGCCGTCAAAGCGGCTGAAGCAGCGGTTGAAACTGCACGTATTAACCTGAATTATACCAAAGTTACTGCGCCGATTAGCGGCCGTACTGGCAAATCGAGTGTGACTGAGGGAGCTTTAGTATCATCAGGACAAGCCACTGAATTAATGCGTGTTCAGCAACTTGACCCTATCTATGTGGACGTAACACAGTCGAGTGACGATTTCTTACGTCTGAGAAATGAGATAGCGAAAGGTGCTATACAGCAAGAGTCAGGGCAAGCGCCTGTCCGTTTGATCAATAATAACGGTCAAGAATACGCACAAAAAGGGGTTTTGGAATTCTCTGATGTCACTGTTGATGAAACAACAGGGTCTATCACGATGAGAGCCATGTTCCCTAATCCGAACAAAGAGTTACTTCCAGGTATGTTTGTTCGTGCTGTATTAGAAGATGGTGTTGTTGAAAATGCGATTCTAGTTCCGCAACAAGGATTATCTCGTACGGCTCAAGGAACTTCTCAAGTCATGGTTGTTGGCGCTGAGAATAAAGTTGAAGTCAGACAAGTTAAAGCAGGACAAGCAGTTGGCAACAAATGGCTGGTAACTGAAGGTCTACAAGCAGGTGATCGTGTCATTGTCATCGGCTTACAAAAAATCAAACCAGGAATTGTTGTGAATCCTAAGGAAGCAAACTTAGAAACGCAATCCATAGACAATCAGGCAAAACCTGAAGAAAAGTCTAAATAAGGGAGCGGCTGATTAATGCCTAAGTTTTTTATAGAAAGACCAATTTTTGCGTGGGTAATTGCAATTATCACCATGCTTGCTGGTCTGTTGGCAATTATCCAGTTACCTGTTTCACAGTACCCGACCATCGCGCCACCGGCTGTTTCTATTTCAGCTAACTATCCGGGAGCGGATGCTGAGACGGTACAAAATACAGTAACGCAGGTTATCGAACAGAATATGAACGGTATCGATAACTTGGTATATATGTCATCGAGCAGTGATTCATCAGGTTCTGCTAGCATTACGCTGACATTTGAAGCAGGAACTGATGGTGATATCGCGCAAGTACAGGTGCAAAACAAATTGCAACTGGCGATGCCATTGTTGCCACAAGAAGTTCAGCAACAAGGTATTAGTGTCGATAAATCAACTAGTTCATTCTTAATGGTTGCGGGTTTCGTTTCTAGCGATGGCTCAATGGGGCAATACGATATTGCCGACTACGTAGGGTCAAACATTAAAGACCCACTTAGCCGAGTTAACGGTGTAGGTGAAACTCAACTGTTCGGTACCCAATATGCAATGCGTATTTGGTTAAAACCAGAGCAACTCGTTAAGTACAACATGACCACAACGGATGTCATTAATGCGATCAAGGTACAAAATAACCAAGTCGCAGCAGGGCAACTCGGTGGTTCACCGTCTATAGCAAACCAGCGTTTAAACGTTTCTATCATTGCGCAGACACGTTTGAATAGCCCTGAAGAATTTAGCAATATTTTATTACGTGTAAACCAAGATGGTTCACAAGTGCGTATTAAGGATGTTGCTGATGTCCAATTAGGTGCTGAAAACTATAGTACGATTGCCCGCTTTAATGGTAAGCCAGCAGCAGGTATCGGTATTAAACTGGCAACTGGTGCGAACGCGTTAGACACGTCTAATAACGTCCGTGCTGCACTTGAGGAAATGAAACCTTTCTTCCCTCAAGGGTTAGAGATTGTTTATCCATACGATACAACTCCATTCGTTAAAATTTCAATTAACGAAGTAGTTAAAACGTTAGTGGAAGCAATCATGCTGGTTGTTGTCGTTATGTATTTGTTCCTACAAAACATCCGTGCAACGCTGATACCAACAATTGCAGTACCTGTCGTATTGTTAGGTACCTTTGCTATCTTGTCGGCATTTGGTTATTCCATAAACACCTTGACCATGTTCGCGATGGTACTCGCCATCGGGCTTCTCGTCGATGACGCCATCGTCGTTGTTGAGAACGTTGAGCGTGTTATGCAAGAAGAAGGCTTGTCACCAAAAGAAGCGACCAAAAAATCAATGGGTCAAATCCAAGGTGCATTAGTCGGTATTGCAATGGTTCTATCTGCGGTATTTATCCCAATGGCCTTCTTTGGAGGTTCTACCGGGGCAATTTATCGTCAGTTCTCTATTACCATTGTATCGTCCATGATCTTGTCAGTACTGGTTGCGATGATCTTAACACCAGCACTGTGTGCCACCATGTTGAAGCCAATTGAAAAAGGCAGCCATGGTAGCCAAAAAGGGTTCTTTGGATGGTTTAACCGTACATTTGAAAAACAAGCACACCACTACACCGACAGTGTAAGCCGTATGCTTAACGGCACTGGCCGTTATTTAGTGATTTACTTGCTGTTAGTGGTTGGTATGGCGTTCATGTTCGTTCGCTTACCGTCTTCCTTCTTACCCGCGGAAGACCAAGGGGTATTCTTGTCTATGATCCAGTTACCACCAGGATCAACACAGGAACAAACCCAAGCGGTATTGGATGAAGTAAATAACTACTACCATACCGAAGAAGCCAAAAACGTTGAATCGGTCTTTACCGTAGGGGGCTTTAGCTTCGCAGGTCAAGGACAAAATATGGGTCTCGCTTTCGTCGTTCTAAAAAATTGGAGCGAACGTAAAGGTGATGAAAACCACGTTGATGCGATTGTACAGCGCGCGAATATCGCACTGTCACAAAAACAAGAGGCATTGATTTACGCCTTTAACCTACCCGCAATTGTTGAGTTAGGTACCGCAGACGGGTTTGACTTTGAGTTAGTCGATAAAGGTAACTTGGGGCATGATAAATTAATGCAAGCCCGTAATCAGTTACTTGGATTAGCTGCTCAGCACCCAGAAATGCTTCAAGGTGTTCGTCCAAATGGTCAGGATGATACCTCGCAATACCGTATTTATATTGACCAACAAAAAGCACAGGCTCAAGGTGTTGCTATTAGTGATATCAACGCAACATTGAGTTCTATGTTTGGTGGAAGCTACGTGAATGACTTTATCGACCGTGGTCGTGTGAAGAAAGTTTACGTACAAGGTGACGCAGAAAGCCGTATGTTACCTTCTGACATCAGTAACCTATATGTTCGTAATAACCAAGGTAAAATGGTTCCGTTCTCTGCCTTTATGGACGAATCCAAGGACCCTTGGAAGTATGGTTCACCACGTTTAGAGCGTTATAACGGTGTCCCTGCGATGAACATTCAAGGCCAAGCAGCTCCTGGGAAAAGTACGGGTGATGCGATGCTGTTAATGGAAAAACTCACCACTGAAAACCTGCCTGAAGGAATTGGTTACGAGTGGACAGGTATGTCATATCAAGAACGCTTAGCAGGTAACCAAGCCCCTGCTCTGTACGCAATCTCCTTGATAGTGGTCTTCCTGTGTTTGGCGGCTCTCTATGAAAGCTGGTCAGTCCCATTCTCAGTTATGTTAGTCGTTCCATTAGGTATTATTGGTGCGTTACTGTTTACCAGTGTTCGTGGTCTAGACAACGACGTTTACTTTAAAGTGGGTCTCTTAACAACCATTGGGCTCTCGGCGAAAAACGCAATCTTGATTGTTGAATTCGCCAAAGACTTGATGGAGAAAGAAGGTAAAGGGTTAGTCGAAGCAACGCTGAATGCAGTTAAAATGCGTTTACGACCAATTCTGATGACATCTTTAGCATTTATGTTAGGTGTTATCCCACTGGTGTTTAGTAACGGTGCAGGTTCTGCATCCCAGAACTCAGTAGGTACTGGTGTTCTTGGGGGAATGTTTGCCGCAACCTCATTGGCTATCTTCTTCGTGCCTGTCTTCTTCGTGGTGATCCGTCGCCGCTTTACCAAGAAGTCAGAGGATATTGAACACAGCCATCCACCAACAGCACAATAATTGCTGATAGGTAAATTGAAAAGAGCCACATAAGTGGCTCTTTTTTTTGTGTATTAATTCTAACTTGCTGCAGACCGCCTCCCCTTTCAAGCTAATCAGTATCTGTGCCTTCGCTCTCTTGATAACCCAAATAGAGGCGTCTGATAACCAAAATAGAAACGCCCCTTAGTGCGGCTAGAATGAAAATATCGTGTTTCATCTAGCTCAATGAGGGGCTGCGTATCATATTTTATTAAACCCAGCTAATTTTTGATTAGTAAAATAATCAACTCGGTGCATTATACTTTTAATCATAAAAGGAATTTTTACAGCAAGGAGCTACTAAAAATGAAGAAAACCATATTATTCACTCTATTAACTTGTACTTTGTATCACAATGCATCATTGGCCGAATCCCCTGATATTTCTAAGGCAAAAGTCATCAATATAGAAGCCCCTCTAAAGAACAACATTTCATTTAATACATTTGAAAGTCTCTCATCTAATGACGATGGCTTAATTTTCAATAATGACATTAACAGTAATACTAAGCTTAATAATAAAGCAGCAAGGCTTATTTTTGCAGAAGTCACAGGAACTGAAGCAAGCCACTTGCAAGGAATATTAGGTATTAAAGGGCAACGCGCTAACCTTGTTATCGCGAATCCTAATGGTATTTCATGGAAAGACGGCACCGTTGATAATATTAATAGCCTATCCTTGATTGCCGGTAAGTTTGAAAAAAAATATGTGAAAAACAAAGATAAAGACAACCAACTAGAACTCCAAAAATTGGAGGACTATAACCAATTGAAGTTTTCAACTCAGCCAGCTAGCCAAATCAGTATTAGCCAGCAACAAGGAAACCCAATTCAACTATCAAAGCTAAATGTAGTTGCAGACCAAATAAAGCTGCAAAACTCCCTTAATATCCACTCTGCCATACAAAATTATATCAGCGCATCTGGCAATAGCACCCTTTCCCCTAGTGAAGGCGTTGTCAAATACAGTTCAAAATTCAAAACTGATATTCCATATATTCAAGGTAATCAGTTAGAGCTAAATGAACAGGCTAAATTGACAGGTCGTAATATTGTGCTTGAAAGCCACCAATATCAATGTAAAGACAATTTTCTTTGCCCTCAAAATAAAATAGATATTCAAGGGGTTATAAATACGATGAGTTTCTCTGTACGCGGGGATGCAGACATTACATTTTCAGATAAAGGCATAATAAAAATAGGGAAAAACCAGCAAGCTCTTATTGCTAAAACGGCGCACTAATTTCCATTTGGAGTACAAAAAATAACGGCCTCAAAAAGAGGCCGTCAGACTGCTGACAAACATATTATGTTTGGCTGCAAGTCGAATAGGCTTTGAAAATAAATTAGGAAAATCAATTTGTTGATTTTCGGCTGATAACACAAAGCGGGAAAAACCACGCTTTTATCCCGCTTTGCCAACAACCTTACGGCCTCAAAAAGAGGCCGTTAAGTTAAGATGAATTGATACTAGGTTACATCCAGACAAACCAAGCAAACAATGAAATAACTAGGATACAGGCCACGTTCAATACCGCACCGACACGTACCATCTCAATCTGCCTAATATAACCTGAACCAAACACAATCGCATTTGGCGGTGTAGCGACAGGTAACATAAATGCACAAGATGCACCTATCCCGATAATCATGGTTAAGACAATGACAGGCATACCTAATGCTTCAGCAACTGTTGCAAAAATAGGTACTAATAAAGCTGCACTCGCCGTATTACTGGTAAACTCAGTTAGAATGATAATAAAGGTAGTAACAGCTAGAATAATAACAAACCAGTGGCTTTCACCAAATGTCATTTGCATCCAGTCTGCCATGATCTTACTTGCACCAGAAGAACTCAAGATTGCGCTCAGTGTTAAACCACCACCAAACAGCATCAATACGCCCCACTCAGTATTTTTTTGAATTTGAGACCAGCTAGCAACACCTGTTATACCGATTAAAATGGCAGCACTCATCGCAATAATTGTATCTAAATCTTTTACGCCACCTAATGCATCACTAATAAACGTACTTGTGATCCAACAAACTACGGCTAAAAGGAAAATCGTCATTGCGGTAATACGTTTGCCATTCCACTCAACGTGTTCTAACTCAATTTGAAAACGGTGTTTCAGGTTAGGGCGTAACATCATGTACATCAATACAAACATCATTGGCAGCAACACTACCATGATTGGAATACCGTATTTCATCCACGATAAGAAATCTAAACCTAAAGCTGCAGCTGCAATTGCGTTTGGTGGACTACCGACAATCGTACCTAAACCACCAATACTTGCACTATAAGCAACACCTAATAGAACAAACACAAAAGTGTTGCGCTCATTGCGGACATCGAGATTAGACAGTATACCTAATACTAATGGCAGCATCATTGCTGCGGTCGCTGTGTTACTAATCCACATAGACAGCAATGCGGTTACACCAAACAGTAATAATACCGCTACTGATAAGCGCCCACGAGCAGCCATGAGTAAGCGATTTGCAATTAGCCTATCAAGGCCTTGGATATGTAGAGCTGTCGCTAGCGCAAAGCCACCGAAGAATAAGAAAATGATTGGGTTTGCAAATGATTTCAATGCATCCCCTGTATTCATCAACCCTAAGCCGACTGCTAAGATAGGAATACACAATGCAGTAATGGTGACGTGGATAGCTTCAGTTAACCAAAGCACACCAATGAAAACCATCATTGCAAGACCTGCATTCGCTTTGTCATCGAATGGTAAATATTTTAGTAATAGAATTAATAGTACGATATCAACAGCTAAGATTATCCACCCTCGTTTGTTCGAGGGCGTTGGGCTCACTGATGGTGTTAACGATTCTGAAGCGTCCATGTTTACTCCATAGCTTTGGAAGCAAGTTTAGTTTTAGCGCGTGCATATTGTTAATAGTTATTTATAAGCTGTGAAATATAGAGTTAATTTATTGAGATGAAAATGTGGATAAGTTAAAAGTGCGATCTACCCCGCGCAATTTAATTCATTTTTGATTTAACCAACAAGAAATGCTTCATTTTCCTTACAAAAACCAAGATAAGTGTATCCCTAGCGACACAAAAGACTACAAAGCTAAATATTCAGTCCTAACCACCAGTAAACAATTAAAAAAAAGCGAATTAAAAAATAAAATAAAAACCTAAGCTACATAGTAGATATTTTAATTCAAATTAAGCCGTTTTATTAGCCAGCACTGATGGCGGGCTAATTTATAATAATTTATAGTATATGTCCGATGTGAAGAGGGGGATTTGTTAAAGGGGATTGAACAATACGCTGATTGCTAAATGTACTCTCATCAGTATTCAACGACACTGCTGTGTCTGCCAGTTGTAACAATTGATTTTCATTTCTCAGTGCTATTTCTTCACTACTTTTATCAAGCTTACTGGTTTCGGACAAAAAACCATCAGTAAGCCCATAGCTTTCTACTATCGTTTTTACTTTGATTTCTTCTGTTGAATTTAAAAAACGCAGTTGTAGATGCTGATACTTTTCAGTGTTTGGTTCAAAAGCCTTATTAATTAATAACATACTATTAGTATTGATATCAGTAAGAATAAGGTCATCGTCAAAACGGCTTACAACTAATGTTTCCATATCATCTACAGGTAAAACGAGAGTATCAGTTAAATAATCACTAGCATGATTGTTAATAATAATCACTTGGTAATGTAGCCAAGCCGCTCGGGAAATAATATAGCTATCTTGTTCATTTCCAGCACTCAAGACAATATTTTTGACATTATCAATAACAGGAGGATTAATAATATCTTTTTGATTCCCGCCTTTGATAAGCAATGAAGAAAGAAATTCTTTTTTACTACCTTCTGCATGAGCCATAGAACTGTCGTGATATAAGATTTCATTATTTGAAGTATACATGATCAACCCACTTGCTAATCTTTTAACTGTTTCAAATCTCATGTTAGGGTATATTTCATACAAAGATGGTAATGAAGCAGGGTTATACATTTTATTTCCAGTAAAGGCTTTATCTAACTCTTGAGTCGTTGCTAAAGGTTGCCAATAAAGTCGCTTACTTGACATATCATAAATAATAGCAGCAGAAGATTTTTCATCTACTCCTAAATATTGTAGTGTATTTTTAGAAGATAACTGGTGAGCTATAATAATATTTCCATTATCATACCAAGCAGGTATCACCTCATTATTATGCAACTTTTTAATCCCAAGTAATAAATATAAACCATTCTTATTATTTACTTCTTTTAAACTTTCCCACCAAATCGTTTTTTTATCAAACCAGTTTTCATTTATAGCAAAATTTTTCATTTCTCCTTTAGCTGAAACTTGGCTAACAATACCATCTTTATTAATAACAAGGAGTATCCCGTGAGAAAAAACAATGCTATCTACATTAGAAACTTCAATGCACTTAACTTGTTGTTCAACTATTTGAGATATATTAGGAGACGCACCAACCTGACGATAAATCCGGCTCTTATCTCGACTATAAAAATAAAATACATCATTACCCTCTTCATCAATTAGACTAGCGACTAATATAATATCTTTAGGTTGATTTAATTTATTGGAGTTAACGTTTTTTTTGTCAATAGAATCTAAATAGGAAATGACATTTGACTTAATAACCGTGCCATCTTCATATTTTAACCAATAATGATAAACGTTATTATTCTTATCAACACCGGTAATTAATATTATTTCCGCAAAATTTGATGAGTTTGCATTATTATCAGTAACTAGTTTTTCATGATCACTCACTGACAGAATATACTTATCTAAAACCTGTTCTAACATTTTTTTAGGTATTTTATCTTGCCCTTCAGATAATTGGTAGTGTGTTAACTCATCGACAAAAACACCAATAAATATAATACTATCACCATCAATCATGTAGGTCACAACTTCCGGTAAATCATGACCTTGATAACGACATGAAAAATAAACAGCTCCATTATTTTCCCATATATTTATTAATTCAAAAGACTTACCCTGATTATTAACTAGCATATATTTGCATTTTATTTTATTATCAGAGCCAGTTACCCATATTAAATTGTATTTTTTAGAATAAAAATAAAACGAATCACCAAGAATAACAAAAGAGTCTGCACTATTCGTTTTATCATCAGAATAATGAGTGAAAATATAATGACCTGTAGATGTTTGATAAAATGCACGCCCCACATTCCTTCCATTATATTGATAGTTTTCAATTATTATATATTGACTATTAAACTTGTGTTGAGAATTTAATTCATCCAAATGTTCAGATAATCTATCACTTTTACCTATCCACTTATTACCATCTTCACTGATTAGATAGTAAGTTAAATTCAAACAATCAATCTTATAAATTTCATTTTGACTATTAATATACAATATATTATCTTTAGGCATTGAGGATGAAAAATAAACTTCCACTCCAGAAATAATAACTTTATCATGGTGAATTATTATTTCATCATTTTCAAAAAATGTTCCATCAATCAACCAATTAGAAGGTGATATAGAACCAGACTCATCAAACAATGTAATTTTAGTTCCTAATTGAGGTGCTATTCTAT
>NZ_JAMPNU010000034.1:0-55514 GCF_028479505.1 Providencia sp. PROV205
TATATACCCCACCATTTCCTTTAATAGAATAATTCAACTTACCGTACCATTCATTAGGGATTTTAGGAACAACCACATAACGATACTTATCATCTAAATTTACTTCTATTGATGTATCCACATACTCATGGAATATTTGTGTTATCGTATTCTCACTTGGAAAAATATAAAAGTCATAGTCAAATTTATCTGTATTTTCTAAGCGACGAATAATATCAAATCCATTATCATGACGTGTTGTTGCACCAGGCCACAGATTATAATTATATTTAATGTAAGATTTAGGTGTCACTGGTAAAACAATTATTTCAGCCTCTAAATAATCATAAGCTCTGTAGCTATTTGTATAACCAATACCTTGGCGTATATTTAGTGCTTGTTGCCGATCATGAAGCATTGTAGGGAAATTACCGGCCCAAAAAATATAATTTTTTCGTCCTCCACCCGCAGAATGCGGAGTTGTTCTATAAATATACTGGCTATCAAACTCTATCTGGTTATTTTTAAGATCTATTTTTTTGAACACTGCTCCAAATTTTGGCGTTGCTATTTTTCTTTTAGTCAAATAATCATATCCATTACTTTGATAAGCTTGATCTAACATATAAAAATAATGACCAACCGATTTTGCATCCTCTCCAATAACTACAAAATTACGGGCTAAACTCGTGAAGCCAATACTCAAACCCGCACAAATAACACCAGCCCCACTCATAAAGGTTGATACACCGCTAGCCCCTAAAAGCCCAGCACCTAAACTCGCGCCACCAGTGATCAAGTTTGCTGAGTCAAAAGCAAGCTGTGTGCCGAAGATGATCTTATATGGCTCGCTTTTTGCACGGGATAGCTCATATACATCAATACCAACTAATGCACCATTGAATAATATCGCTGTACTTTCATTCGCAGTTCGAGCCAATGAGGAAGAAAAAATATTAATGGCTTTAGACTCTACTATTAAATTATTTTTCAATCCTTTTCGAACAACCCCTACAATTTTAGATAAATCACTCATTATACCGTGTGAGATCATGCCATAATTAATATAACCATGAATCTTTAGAGCAAGTGCTAAATTAAAATCATCTGTTTCCATTGGTTTAATATTATTATTTTCATCAGAATACCATTGAATTAATGATTGAACAGCAATTCCCGTATTTAATCCATCAAAAGAGTGAATATCATTGTCAAACTCTTTAAGTTTAGTATCACGTTCTTCAACATGGGAATACTCTTTAAATTCTTCCATCTTTTTATTATAGTAATGGTTGAACTCTAAAAAAGTGGTATCTTCAGTTTCTACCCAATGACTTTTTTCTGGGTCGTCATAATTAACGAACTGTAGGCGATATTTGCCATTCTTAGTTTCTTGTAAAGTAGAGAAAATAGGAACCCATTTTTTAGTCATTTGATACTCAAATAACAAACCTTTGATTGAATTATCTAGCCTATCCCCCCATTGCTCTGCCTCTAAAATGCTGAGAGTTCCTTGTAACTGTAGGTCATTTTTTATTATATTCTGTTTTTCAATGACTCGACGGCTTTCTTGCTCCCTTTTAGTTAACTGACTAAGTTCATTTGAATCACTTAAGTTACCTACCTTTAAGCCATTACCAACAGAGACAATCGCCATATCTTCCGTTGAAATTGTAATAATCTCAAAATGAGGTTTCTTAGCGCTACCAAATGCCGAATAAAAGTCAGCCATTTTGTGTTCAACCATATACATTTTAAAAGCAATGAAGAGTTCTCGACTATTATTGAATGTAAATAGCCCAAAATTAGGATCATAGAAATAGTAATGTGATTGGTCATTTCCCACCACTTTCCCAATCAGCATTGAGTGGTTTTGGCTATTAATAGCAAACATTACTGTTTTTTCCCCTGCGTCCAATAATTTTTGCGTCTCTTCAATTCCCATTCGCCCATGCGAAAAAGAAGCTTCAACCGCATCAATATTTGAATGGAGCTTCTCTAACGCTGATTTAAGCAGTATTGAGTCTTTATCTTTTGGATTCGCAGAGGCAATAAATAGCTTATTAATTAATACATCAGCACCATTTTCCCCATCTTTAGCTAATGCTACAGACATTGCCCTCACTAATGGATAACATCGCCCCTTAGTTTCTCCTCCCATAAGTGACAAATAGAAGTCTTGTGGAATTAACCGATTTGATTGACTATTAAAGGAATAAAACAGCTTGCTGACTTTACCTGCTTCACTCAATATATAATTTATGTATTCTTCATGGCTGACTTTGCTAATTCGTTGATACAATGCCCCACGCTCTATTGGGCTAAGTTCCAATGTTAAGTACAGCTTTTTTAATTCCAAAGACGACATTTTTCTATTAATACCTGAAATATTCACTTCATTGAAATCTTCCATACCTTCGCTAAAACGTCGTCTAAATGGCATATTGTTTGAATTCTTATGTACAAAAACTAAATTTTCATAGCGCTCATTTACCGTTTTCTTGTTTTCATCACTTCCTCCTTGAATAATCTGTTCCCCTGCCTTTACAACGGCGCTCATTCCATATTTTTCTTTTAACTGCCACCATAGCCAACTACGTTCAACTTGCCGGGCTTCTACCAGGGCTTTACTGTAACGGTTTTGATAAAGGTTAATGTATATATCACTCTGTATTATTTTTTGTTGTAGAACCTTTATTTTTATGCTTTCACTGGCTGAGATTTTATATAGTTGTTTTATTTTATTCCTCCAGCTATTTTGCACTTCATCTAATATTGAAATGTTTCTATTCAATTTTTTATAGATTATTGTATTCAAATCTCTCCACGTATTATTTATGGAACTTTCAGGAAAATCCTTATCTTGAATATAGAGACCACTATCTATCTTCTTTACTTCAATATTCAGCTCATTTGCTAATGATAATATATCTTGGTGTACTGCATCTCTATACTTTATAAACTCATTTTTATTATTAATTTCTTTGCTAGGTGAGTTTTGCACTAACCTGCCATTTCCGTTTAATATTAAATTTTTTTTACCTTCATAATATTTTGTTTCTTGCTTTTGATAGAATAATTGCCATTCATTATTAACATACTGCATATAAGCCGTTGCATTGCCACTATCCTTCCCTTTAATACGATAATCTTTATAATCAACAGCCATAACAACATTATCATATAATATAGAACTATTAATACGACAGTCATTGTATACCCGATAATGATCTTTATCATAATCAGTGACAATTAAAGAATGTTTATCTAGCGTATCTGTAAATAGAAAAAAACTGTCTAATGGTTCTTTAGGGATATCAATATAGTATGGATAAAAATGACTTTGGTCAGTTTTGTTATAACTCAAAAAATAACTATTAATTGATAATTTACTTTTATTATCATCATTTAAATACCTTACCACATAGCGATCATCTTTTGTTTTAATAAATTCCACTTTTCCTTTTTCAGTAATACCACTCGAATTTATTAACTCGCTTGTGTCTATCGTTGATTTTTTTGACATTTTTGTTAAATTAGCAATTTCATTACTACGAGTAATATTATTTTCCGTAATCGTTTTTAGTAATTTAGTTTTATCATTATTCATATTCATTCCTTTGAATATATTGTATAAGTGAAGGGAAGAGCCGAAAAATAAAAATAGTTTATTATTAATAGAAAAACCACCACTGGCTTCTAATTTCAGACATACTTCTATTTAACAATAAAGTTGTTTTATATGTTTATTGGGGGGAAATATAATTGATTCAAACAAAAAATGGGAAGCGAACGCTTCCCATTAACTAATTTAGCTAAACAAAAATAAATTATGCTTGGCCTTTAACTTCTTTTAAGCCATTGAATGGTGCATTTTTACCTAATGCTTCTTCAATGCGAATCAGTTGGTTATATTTAGCTACACGGTCAGAACGGCTCATAGAACCTGTTTTGATTTGACCTGCTGCTGTACCTACTGCTAAATCTGCAATAGTCGCATCTTCAGTTTCGCCTGAACGGTGAGAGATAACAGCTGTGTAGCCTGCATCTTTCGCCATTTTAATTGCAGCCAAAGTTTCAGTTAAAGAACCGATTTGGTTGAATTTGATCAGGATAGAGTTAGCGATGCCTTTATCAATACCTTCTTTCAGGATCTTAGTATTCGTTACGAATAAGTCGTCACCAACCAGTTGGATTTTGTCACCAAGAACTTTAGTTTGGTATGCGAAACCATCCCAGTCAGACTCATTCAGACCATCTTCGATAGATACGATTGGGTACTGTTTAGTCAGCTCTTCTAAATAATGAGTGAACTCTTGTGAAGTGAAGGTTTTGCCTTCGCCTTTCAGCTCATAATTACCTGTTTCTGCGTTATAGAACTCAGATGCTGCACAGTCCATCGCCAGAGTTACGTCTTTACCTAATACATAACCCGCTTGTTCAACCGCTTCTTTAATTGCTGCTAATGCTGCTGCGTTTGACTCTAAGTTAGGTGCATAACCACCTTCATCACCTACCGCAGTGTTCATACCTTTAGATTTCAGTACTTTTGCTAAGTGGTGGAAGATTTCAGAACCCATACGAACCGCTTCTTTCAGCGTTGGCGCGCCAACAGGCTGGATCATGAATTCTTGGATATCAACGTTGTTATCAGCATGCTCACCACCATTGATGATATTCATCATTGGCAGAGGCATAGAGTATTGACCGTGAGTACCATTCAAGTCAGAGATGTGCTCATACAGAGGCATACCTTTCGCCGCTGCTGCTGCTTTAGCACTTGCTAAAGATACAGCGAGAATTGCGTTTGCACCAAATTTAGATTTGTTCTCAGTGCCATCGAGATCAATCATGATTTTATCGATGTTAGCTTGGTCTTTAGCATCTTTACCAATCAGCGCTTCTGCGATTGGACCATTAACCGCTGCAACTGCTTTCAGAACACCTTTACCCAGAAAACGTGCTTTATCACCGTCACGCAGTTCCAGAGCTTCACGAGAACCTGTTGACGCACCTGATGGTGCCGCTGCTAAACCAACAAAGCCACCTTCTAAATGAACTTCAGCTTCTACAGTTGGGTTACCACGAGAGTCAATGATTTCACGACCGATCACTTTAACAATTTTGGACATTAGGTTTTCCTCAGTACAAGTTAAATTTTGGGAAGTTGGTGCACCTGCGCCGACTTCCCCATATCTTATTTCAACTCACCTTTCTGGTACTTACCAGCGGCTTTAACAAAACCTGCAAACAACGGATGACCATCTCTTGGTGTAGAGGTGAATTCTGGGTGGAACTGACAAGCCACAAACCATGGATGATTAGGGTTTTCAATAATTTCCACCAGCTTATTATCCACTGAACGGCCTGCAATTTTTAGACCTGCATCTTCAATGCGTTTCAGTAGTAAATTATTCACTTCATAACGATGGCGGTGACGTTCAATGATAGTTTCTGAACCATACATCTCACGCACAAGGCTGCCATTCACTAAATGACATGGTTGCCCACCAACGCGCATTGTTCCACCAAGGTCGCTCTCTTCTGTACGCACTTCAAGGTTACCCTCTTCGTCACGCCATTCAGTAATCAGCGCAACAACAGGGAATTTACAATCCGCTTTAAATTCTGTTGAGTTTGCATCTGCCATGTTGGCCACATTACGTGCAAATTCAATCAATGCGACTTGCATACCCAAACAAATACCCAAGTAAGGGATCTTGTTTTCACGTGCATATTGAGCGGTCAGAATTTTACCTTCAACACCACGCTCGCCAAAACCGCCTGGTACTAAAATAGCATCTAAACCTTTTAATAACTCAACACCGCGAGTTTCAATATCTTGTGAATCAATCAATTTGATGTTCACGGTTAAACGGTTTTTCAAGCCACCGTGTTTTAATGCTTCAATTACCGATTTATACGCATCAGGTAACTCAACATATTTACCCACCATTCCAATGGTAACTTCACCAGCAGGGTTGGCTTCTTCGTAAATAACTTGTTCCCACTCAGCTAAATTAGCTTCTGGCACATCAATACGGAAACGGTTACAGATATATTCATCCAAGCCTTGTGATTTCAATAAGGCTGGGATTTTATAAATTGAATCAACGTCTTTGAGAGAAATAACGGCTTTCTCTGGCACATTACAGAACAGTGCAATTTTTGCACGCTCATTTGCCGGGATCACTCTGTCTGAACGACAAATTAACACATCTGGTTGAATACCAATTGACAGCAATTCTTTCACTGAATGTTGAGTTGGCTTAGTTTTCACTTCACCAGCCGCTGCAAGGTATGGCACTAAGGTTAAGTGCAAATATAATGTGCGCTCACGGCCGACTTCCGCCGCCATTTGACGAATTGCTTCAAGGAATGGTAGGGATTCGATATCACCTACTGTGCCACCAACTTCAACCAAAACAACGTCATGGCCTTCGCCACCACGGATGATGCGGTCTTTAATTTCATTAGTGATATGTGGGATAACTTGAATTGTCGCGCCTAAATAGTCGCCACGGCGCTCTTTGCGCAGAACTTCAGAGTAAACACGGCCGGTCGTAAAGTTATTACGACGAGTCATTTTAGTACGAATGAAGCGCTCATAGTGACCTAAATCTAAGTCAGTTTCAGCGCCGTCTTCTGTAACGAAAACTTCCCCGTGTTGGGTTGGGCTCATTGTGCCTGGGTCTACGTTAATGTAGGGATCCAGTTTCATAATAGTCACATTGAGTCCACGGGCTTCGAGTATAGCCGCCAAAGAGGCTGCGGCAATGCCTTTACCCAGAGAGGATACGACCCCGCCGGTCACAAAAATATAATTAGTTTTCATGCTGAACCTGAAAGTTTAGGTTTAAAAGATGATGGATATAACAGGACGGGAAAACAGTATACCCGAACCTTAATTTCGCTACAAATGTTCTAAGCATAATAAGGCTAAATTTCATCAATACTCTAATATTATCAGCAAGTTAAAAGCGAAAAAATATTTATCGCTTCAAAATTAGTCATCTTTATCTATTTTTATAGATTAACACAGTTCAATGATAAAAGCTAAATCCTTTCAGCTCATTGTATGGCATAAAAAATGCGATTCTGCACTAACTTTGATTTTGAATAACTATTTACTCTAACTCTCCACATTTAGCCTTCGAAAACTTCAACCTACTTATTATTTTTGAAGCTTTGTTTGGAACCATTGCATAAGGTAATTTTAGAACAAACCACATAGAATTTTTCTGTAGATGCTTCGTTCTATATATCATTCATGCTCTATATAGTTCGTTCTACAGCTAGGCGGCAAGAGAGGATACCCGGGGAGCATACACCAGTATGTGACCCGAGTAGCTGAACGCAGCCAACAACGCTGTAGTGCGAAATATGACGAGCCATCTTATTCTTGGTTCTTAACCTGCTGCCAAAGCCCTTCCATCTCATCAAGTGTAGCACTTTCTGTCGTTTTGCCACTCTCTGCGAGGCTTTTTTCGATTTGGCGAAAACGACCTTCGAATTTCTTACAAGCTTTTTGCAGCGCTATTTCAGGCTTATGACCTAAATGACGGGATAAATTCACCGTTGCAAACAATAAGTCACCGATTTCTTCTTCTAAGCGAGCTTGGTCAACGACCACTTGCGTGGCTTCTTCCATTACCTCTTCAAGCTCTTCATGGACTTTCCCAACAACTGGCCCTAGCGTATCCCAGTCAAACCCTACTGAAGCACAACGCTTTTGGATTTTATACGCTTTCATCAATGCAGGTAGTGAATTCGGGATATCATCTAATACTGAAAACTGCGATTTTTCAGCTCGTTCCTTTGACTTACGTTTTTCCCAACCATCAATCACTTCTGAGCTACTCAGTGTGTTATTGGAATCGAAAATATGTGGATGACGATGTTCGAGTTTATCGCTCACCGCTTGGCAAATATCATTAAAATCAAACAATGATTTTTCATGCGCCATTTGCGCATAGAAAATCACTTGAAACAATAAATCCCCCAGTTCACCTTTTAGGTCAGAAAAATCCTCTCGTTCTATCGCATCAAGTACTTCATAAGTTTCTTCAAGCGTATAAGGCGCAATAGTTTTAAATGTCTGTACCTTATCCCATGGACAACCTGTTTGTGGATCACGCAGCTGTGCCATAATGGATAATAAGCGTTCGATTTGGGGTTTTTCCTGACTCATTGTATTAACCTTTGATTTTCTTTTGTTTCTAATTGTCATCTTTATCTCAAACTTACCAGATATAAAGGCAAATCAACAAATTTTTCCCAACAAAAGAAAAAACAAAGAAAAGATTATTGAACATTTGCAAAAAATTATTTTCAAAATAGTTTGAATTGCAGCTAGGCGGCAAGTAAACGAGCCCCTAGGAGCATACATCAGTATGTGACTAGGGTGAGAGCACGCAGCCAACAACGCTGCGGCTCAAAATATGAAGAAAATCACTGAGAATGACGTTTTGCTTCTATAACATCCGGCAACTGATTTAATTTTGCTAACACCCGACTCAGCACCTCAATATTATACAGCTCAATTGTCATATCTATCGTTGCCAATTGCTGCTTCACATCGCTGCGGCTACTGACGCCTAGCACATTAACCTTCTCATTCGCTAATATTGTCGTGATATCACGTAGTAGACCACTACGGTCATTGGCGACAACTCTAACCACCAGAGAATAGCCACTGGAATAGTTTTCACCCCAAACCGCATCAATGACACGTTCTGGTGCATGACTTTGTAATTCGGCTAATTGCTCACAATCTGCGCTGTGAATGGAAATGCCTCGTCCTTTGGTGATAAAACCAACGATTTCATCCCCTGGAATTGGTTGGCAGCAACGTGCAATATGGTGCATTAGGTTACCAACCCCTTCAACCACCACTCGGCCGCTACCATGGGATGGCGCTCTTGGGAGTGAAGACTTACTTTCCAATGTTTTCATTGCCGCGCGGTCTTCTTCTTCCGCAGTGGCTTTATTAAATTTGCTTTGCAGGAAATTCACTAATTGGTTGATACGGATATCACCACCACCAATTCCGGCTAAAACTTCATCCAATGAATGAACATTATAGCGCGCAATTAGCAGTTTCTCTGCTTCTCGCAGGCTGATATCAAGCTGTGATAATTCGCTATCTAGAATTTGGCGCCCGGCAAGGATGTTTTTGTCTCTATCTTGTTTACGGAACCAATTTTGGATTTTGGCTCGCCCACGGCTGGTTGTTACATACCCTAAGTTAGGATTTAACCAGTCACGGCTTGGGTTTGGGTGCTTTTGAGTAATAATTTCAATTTGGTCACCCATTTGTAATTGATAGCTAAATGGGACAATACGCCCACCTATTTTTGCACCAATACAACGGTGGCCGACATCACTGTGAATGTGATACGCGAAATCAAGCGGCGTCGAGCCTGCTGGCAAATCCACCACATCCCCTTTAGGGGTAAAGACATACACGCGGTCATCAAACACTTGGCTACGAACTTCATCTAGCATTTCGCCAGAATCTGCCATCTCTTCTTGCCATGCAATCAGCTTACGTAACCACGCAATACGGTTTTCGTAACTACTGCCCTTGCCAATGCCAGTCGCGCCTTCTTTGTATTTCCAGTGCGCGGCAACCCCCAGTTCTGCATCTTCATGCATTTGGCGGGTACGAATTTGAATTTCAAGGGTTTTACCGTTAGGGCCTAACACCACAGTATGAATCGATTGATAGCCATTAGGTTTCGGGTTCGCCACATAGTCGTCAAACTCATCAGGAAGGTGGCGAAAATGAGTATGAACGATCCCTAATGCAGCATAACAATCCTGCAAGCGTTCAACGACAATGCGCACTGCTCGCACATCAAACAGTTCATCAAATGCCAATGATTTTTTCTGCATTTTACGCCAAATGCTATAAATATGCTTAGGTCGGCCGTAGATATCTGCTTGAATACTCTCTTTTAACATGTACTTACGTAAGGTTGTAACGAAAGTATCTATATACTCTTCACGGTCAATACGACGTTCATGGAGGAGCTTTGCAATTTTTTTATATTCATCAGGATGTAGATAACGAAAACAGAAGTCTTCTAACTCCCATTTCAATTGCCCAATTCCAAGACGATTTGCTAAGGGTGCATAAATATTGGAACACTCTTTTGCGGCTAAAACGCGTTCGTCTTCAGTCGCATCTTTAACTTCACGTAAATGGGCAATTCGTTCCGCTAATTTAATGACAACACAGCGGAAATCTTCCACCATCGACAATAGCATACGACGAATATTATCGACTTGTGTCGAGCTTGTTTCGCTCGATTGTGTTGCTTTGAGTTGACGAATTGCATCCATTTCCAGCACACCTTTCACAAGTTCGTGAATGGATTTGCCAAATTCATCAATAACTTCTTGTTCTTCTAACTTCCCTTCTTCCACTAAGGGGAAAAGTAAAGCCGCTTGTAAGCTGCCGATATCCATACTTAATGTCGATAGGATTTCGGTCATTTCAATACCACGCCACAGTAATAGAGGGGCGATTTCTTGTCCGGCTAATTTATCGTGACAATATTGCCAGGTATGGATGAGCTTTTCTTCTGATTGTTTATTGCTCAATCCCAGGCCGTTAACCCACTTTTCTGGGGCAAACTCACCTGCTGGGGTAAGATGCGCACTTCTTACTGCAACCATATATTCTCCCTACCTATTAAACCTCTGGGCGACGGATAAATAACGCCATTGACTCTAAATGGCTAGTTTGCGGAAACATGTCTAGCATCCGCAACTGTAATAATTGATAGCCCCCATCAAGTAAAACTTTGCTATCTCTCGCCAATGTTGTGGGGTTACATGAAACATAGACAATTTTTTCTGGCATCAGTTTAATTAAATGTTCCATAACACCAGCTGCTCCAGCCCTCGCTGGGTCTAATAACACTTTATTAAAGCCATGAGCCGCCCAAGGTTGTGTGTGTATCTGAGCTTCTAAGTTTTCATTATAGAAGGTTGCATTACAAATAGTATTGAGCTGTGCATTGTTTCGAGCCTGTTCGACTAAATTTTCTACACCTTCAACACCCACAACGGATTTCGCTAACCGTGCAATTGGCAACGTAAAGTTACCCATTCCACAAAAAAGATCTAATACTCTATCTTCACTGTTTAGATCTAACCATGCTAATGCTTGTTCTACCATCTGCTGGTTAACTTGCCCGTTCACTTGAATAAAATTTAATGGATCAAATTTTAGTATCTCCCCAGCAACTTGATATTCAGGCTGTGGAGAAATTGCTGACAAAGCTTGTAAGTTTTCATCATTCCCCGCTAACCAGATAGACACTCCGTGCTGATTTTCAAAATCACTCAACCTTTGAGTATCTGATAACGAAAAAGGCGTTAAGTAACGAATCAATACAATCTTGCAATTGTCTGCACAAATAAGTTCTACATGACCCAGTTTTGCCTTATTACTGAGCTGGTTAATACATTCAGAAAGCGGCTTTAATAAGATATCCAATTCAGGGGAAAGTATCGGGCAATTTTTTATATCAACCAATGTGTTAGATTGAGGTTGACGGAACCCCATAATGACATTTTTACTTTTAGACTGATATTGTAGCCCTAATCGAGCTCGACGGCGGTAACCATATGGCTCACCACTAATCACCGTAGGAACGGATATATCTAGCGATGTTTCGCGCTGCATCAGGTAAGCTAATGCATGAGCTTTACTTTCTCTTTGCAGTGCAATGTCAACATGCTGCTGTTGGCATCCTCCACATTGATTAAAATAACGGCAATGAGGCTTTACTCTCTGGGGGCTAGTGCTCAAACGCTTAACCACCTTTCCTTTAGCAAAATGTCGTTTCTCTTCCGTCAATTCAATGTGTGCTTCTTCGCCAGGCAATAAACCTGTTACAAAAATGGTTTTCCCTTCGATACGGGCGACACCTTGCCCTGCGGCATCAAGGCTGTCAGCAATAACCGTGATTTGACGGCGTGAAGAGGTACGACGAGCAGGAGAGTAAAATTGAGCCATAAAGTAGTCACTACAGAGTATTAAGTTATAAAAATCATGATTGTCGAGTTTCCAATTTTAGTGCGATGTTTTTTTTCGCTAATTAATTAAGAAAAACGAACGGTACCATTATACCTATTTTCCTATCATTTGATTGACTACTTTTCTATTTTTATCATTCCATTCAAGTAGTATATTAGTTACTAACCATAAATTTACGATATTCTTCATAAGCATAGTGGTCGGTCATGCCACTAATATAGTCTTGAATCAAACGAGCTCGATAATAAAACTCTAGAATAGATTTATCTGATTCATTCGTTGCGGAGATTTTCTCAAGTGCTTCCGTGTAAGATAAGCGGTGCTTATTAGATAATTTATGAAATAACCTCGTTTCAATGAAAAAGTGCTTGTGATAATTTTTTTCAACAAGATCAGCGAAATCCTGCCTATCCATCATCAATAATGGGCTATAGAAATCTAATAACCCACTGATAATTCGGTAGCCTTGTAACTCTAACTCTTCAACTTCATGGTGGTTAAATACATGTTTAAAAGCCACTGTTTTCAGTACTTTCAATAACCTATGTTCTGGACTTTTATCTTCTAGCAACGCACTGTTAAAAGTGCCATTATAAATTTCGGGCAGATTTTTAATGAATTGTTGTGCGCTGTAATGAGACAATTTCCCTGTGATATTCACGCGCAAATACATAAAGAACTGATCTTGCTGAATACGCCTTGTGTGGTTGTCACTGATATTATTGAAAGCTCGCATAATGGTTTGATCGAATAAATCATTTTGTACAATATCTCCCCACTCTGCTTTCAAATATTCAATCAACTGTTCAACAGTAAAAATGCCTTTTTCCGCGGCATCATCCAAGTCAGCAATACAATATGAAATATCATCAGCCGCTTCCATAATATAGGACAGCGGAAAACGACAATATTTCTCCATATCGAGCTTTTTGGTTAACTCACTAACAAAGTCCACCTCAGACCAATAATAGCCTGGCTTTTTCATCAAATAATCAAACTCAGGTGGAATTGGCTCCAAATCATAAGCACCACGCGTATATTTTAAGATAGAACCAACTTGCGCATAGGTTAAGTTTAATTTGAGTAAGCGATGCGCCATACGCAGCCCTTGCGCATTACCTTCAAATGAGCATAAATCCTGCTTTAATTGGCGGCGGAATAAATCTTGTTTTTCATTCCCAGTTAACTGTAATGCAGGTATTTTGCATGGGTCAGGGGAATTCGGTGTAAACAGGTAACTTGGCGACAATAATTTGGTAAACCATCGCTGAATTGCGGCCTCACCAAAATGTCCAAATGGAGGATTACCGATATCATGCATTAAACACGCCATTTCGACTAAGCTTTCAAAAGCATCACAACGTTCATCTAACCCATAGGGCTCGAGCAATTTTTTCTTTTTTAATTCACCTAAAACCGTTTTACTGATGTAGCGGCCAACTTGCTGGACTTCTAGTGAGTGTGTTAAGCGACTCCGCACTGCTGCGTTTTGCTCTAAGGGAAAAACTTGTGTTTTTTGTTGTAAGCGGCGAATGGCAGCCGAATTAATGATCCGCCCACGGTCACTTTCAAATAAGCGATTAACCGCATCTTCATCTTTAGGTGAAATTTTTTGGTTTTTCGCACTACTCATATAGTTACGCTGAAAGTTTAGCTTTTTAACAAAATTAATCTCACCCACTCTGCCACCTTCCCTATCTCGATTGATGTTTCATTATATAGCCTAAATACAGGAAAAATACTTCACGGCTCACCTTTCAATGTTACACTTCGTGCACCTTTGTAATTTCGTTGTCTAAATCCGAGTTGTTGCAATTAAAATTGCGAACCTGCTCGAAAAATACAGCAATAACACAATAAAACATTATCGTCCCTAGTCAAAATATTGACACTATATTGACATTAATAGTGCAAATTGAGCAGGGAAAAGGAGACAAAATGAAAGTTGGAATAATTGGTGCCATGGAACAGGAAGTGGCGATTTTGCGCTCACAAATAGAAAATTGCCAAACCATTAGCCGCGCTGGCTGTGAAATTTACACAGGTCAAATTAATGGCGTTGACGTCGCCTTATTAAAATCAGGTATTGGTAAAGTAGCAGCCGCAATCGGTACAACACTGTTATTAGAGCATTGCCAACCAGATGTCGTGATTAACACGGGTTCCGCAGGTGGTTTAGACCCTCGTTTAAATGTTGGCGATATCGTGGTTTCTACGGAAGTTCGTTATCATGATGCTGATGTGACAGCATTCGGTTATGAACCTGGCCAAATGGCACAGTGCCCACCCGCTTTCGTTGCTGATACTAAACTGATTGAAGTTGCTGAGCAGTGCATTAAGTTATTGGATATGAACGCTGTTCGTGGTTTAGTCTGTAGCGGTGATGCTTTTATTAATGGTGCTGAGCCACTGGCACGCATTAAAGCTATGTTCCCACAAGTTGCGGCAGTAGAAATGGAAGCTACCGCGATTGGCCAAGTATGTCACCAATTTGGCACCCCGTTTGTCGTCGTTCGTGCTATTTCGGATGTGGCAGATAAGGAATCCCATACGAGCTTCGATGAGTTCTTACCTGTCGCTGCTCGTCAATCCTCACTGATGATCACAGCCATTTTAGCTAAACTCGCTTAATGATTTTCATAAAAGGTATAGCCATTTGTTAGTTATGCCTTTTAATTAATTCTACGATGAGTTTTGTTATGAAACGAATAACGCATTATTTTTCTCTTACTGTTACCTTATTATGTGCTTTATTAGTGGCTTTTTCTGCCCTAGGAGCAGCAAAGCAGCGTATTATTAGTTTATCACCAGCCAATACTGAACTAGCTTATGCTGCAGGGCTTGGGGATAGCTTAATTGCGGTCAGTGCTTACTCCGATTACCCAGAACAAGCAAAAAAATTAGAACAAGTCTCTGATTGGCAAGGTTTAAATGTAGAACGTATTATCGCGCTTAAACCTGATTTAATCCTCGCATGGCGAGGAGGCAACCCCCAGCGTCCCCTTGATCAACTTGCGGGTTTTGGCATTCCAATTATTTATTTCGATCCTCACACCATTGATGATGTCATCAATTCAGTTATTGAATTAGCGCAATACAGCCCAAACCCAGCGTTAGCACAGCAAAATGTGGAAAAAATGCGCGCTAAGCTTGCCCCTTATCAAAATAAAAAAATTTCTAATAACAAACCCAAAAAAGTGTTCATTCAACTCGGTACTCAGACTTTATTTAGCGCGGGTAACCACACGCTGCAAAATAATATCGTAGAGTTTTGTGGCGGTGAAAATGTTTTTGTAAATAGTGCAGTTCAATGGCCACAAGTCAGCCGTGAGCAGGTACTCACTCGCAAACCAGATGTAATTATCATGACAGGCTCGCCAGAACAGGAAAAAGTAGTGAAAGAATTTTGGCACTCTCAGATGAATGTCCCAATTATCCGATTAAATGAAGATTGGTTTCACCGTGCAGGCCCCCGTATCATCAATGCCACCGAGCAGCTATGCGACCAACTAAACACACTACCAAACTGAAAAATAACGTCTTAAATCAAAAAGTAAAAATTAATAAGTTTAGAAGCTATATATGGAGAAAAGATTTTTCTAAATAGTTCGAGGTGTGGCAAGGCGGTGAATGAGGAAATTCCTAGAAGCATACACAAGTATGTGACTAGGGTTGACGAATGAAGCCAACACAGACACAACTTGAAATATGACGAAAAGATTTTTCTAAATAGTTCGAGGTGTGACAAGGCGGTGAATGAGGAAATTCCTAGGAGCATACACAAGTATGTGACTAGGGTTGACGAATGAAGCCAACACAGTCACAACTTGAAATATGACGAAAATTAGACGCTAAAGGACGAACCGCACCCACAAGTAGACTTAGCATTCGGGTTAGTGACAATAAAACGCGAACCTTCCAAGCCTTCAGTATAATCAACACTTCCACCTACCAAATACTGTAGGCTCATTGGATCTACAACCAGAGCAACACCTTGCTTTTCAATGGTCATATCGCCTTCGTTGATTTGGTCATCGAAGGTGAAACCATATTGGAAACCGCTGCATCCGCCACCAGTGATATAAACACGCAGACGCAGATTTGGGTTGTCCTCATCAGAGACTAAATCTTTAACTTTAATTGCTGCCGCATCAGTAAATTGCAATGGCAGAGCTGCATCATCACTCATTTTTTACTCCAAACCGGTGACCGGTAAATTCATGTGTAGGCAAAAGCCTACTCAGATCAATTAACCTAATTATCCGTCACTTGACTAAATCGTTCAAGTGTTGTTACGCAATTAGACACATTGTGCATATCTTCGTTTCAACATTTGGTTTAATTGGTGTGGTGCTTTAGAATGAGAGCAATTTTTTTCTTAGCCTCTTTCTGGAGCCCTGCGATGTCACAATCTGAAAAACTTTACGCACAAGCAAAAGAACAAATTCCTGGGGGTGTAAACTCCCCTGTTCGTGCTTTTAATGGTGTTGGTGGAACCCCATTATTTATTGAAAAAGCGGATGGCGCTTATATTTATGACGTTGATGGTAAAGCCTATGTGGATTACGTTGGCTCATGGGGACCGATGGTATTAGGCCATAACCATCCTGAGATCCGCGATGCCGTGATCAAAGCTGTTCATAAAGGGTTAAGTTTTGGTGCACCGACTGCCGCCGAAGTTGAAATGGCTGAATTAGTTTGTGAATTAGTACCCTCTATGGATATGGTACGTATGGTGAATTCAGGTACTGAAGCCACCATGAGCGCAATTCGTCTGGCGCGCGGTTACACTGGCCGTGACAAAATCATCAAATTTGAAGGTTGTTACCACGGCCATGCAGACTGCTTATTAGTCAAAGCGGGCTCTGGCGCACTTACTATGGGTGAACCTAACTCCCCGGGTGTACCTGAAGATTTTGTAAAACACACATTAACTTGTACCTATAATGACCTAGCTTCAGTTCGCAAAGCATTTGAAAATTACCCAGAAGATATTGCATGCGTGATTGTTGAACCAGTTGCTGGAAATATGAATTGCGTACCACCAACAGCTGAATTTTTACCCGGTTTACGTGCATTATGTGATGAATTCAATGCCGTACTCATCATTGATGAAGTTATGACAGGTTTTCGTGTCGCATTAGGTGGAGCACAAGATTACTATGACGTTCAGCCTGATTTAACCTGTTTAGGTAAAATCATCGGTGGTGGTATGCCTGTTGGTGCCTTCGGTGGCCGCCTTGAAATTATGGAAAAACTAGCACCAATTGGGCCTGTTTACCAAGCAGGGACCTTATCTGGTAACCCTGTCGCGATGGCTGCAGGTCTTGCTTGCTTAAAAGAAGTCTCTCAACCGGGTGTTCACTCACGTTTAAATGAATTAACAGAAAAGTTAGCTCGTGGTTTAAAACGTGTTTCCGCAGAGCAAGGTATCCCGATGGTTATCAATCACGTCGGTGGCATGTTTGGTATTTTCTTCACCGACGCCCCAACCGTAACTTGCTACCAAGATGTGATGAAATGCGACGTTGAGCGCTTTAAGAAATTTTTCCATTACATGTTAGAGCAAGGTATTTACCTCGCGCCTTCTGCATTTGAAGCAGGTTTTATGTCTATCGCACACAGCGATGAAGACATTGAGAAAACGATCAAAGCCGCAGAAACTGCATTGATGAAAATTAAAAAGAATTAATTCACATTGATGTTATAGAGGTGAAATTTATCCAATTTCACCTCTATTTTTTTATAGCTAAGAATAGATAACTCTAGGTTCGACACCACAGTTCCCTAACTAGCCTTTAAAATAATTAATTCACCAGCTAATTCTCTAAATAGTTCGAGTTGTCGTAAGAGGCAAATAAGGAAATCTCTAGGAGCATACACAAGTATGTGACTAGGGTTGACGAATGAAGCCAACACAGTCACAACTTGAAATATGACGAGAATTTAGGGGTTATTGCCAAACATATCCTTAACCCAATCCGGCGCATCACCTTGCTGCTCGCCATTATTGCCATTTAGATCCCAAACTGGAGCTTCACTTTCAGACGCTTGGCATAACCCTTCTGGGTTATCCGTCCAAATCGGCAACATTCTACCGCCGCCAAAGTTTGAGCAACTTAATTGGCCATCAGCTGTGACTTGCATATCAACAATGCCCTCTGGTGCGCGGTTGATAAGTGCTAATGGTGCTTGGTTATCTAAGTAGCGTTGGTACACTTTCAGTGCGCCTGTTGCTCCTGTTAATTGTGTTGGGCCATTATTGTCACGGCCAACCCACACAATTGCGACCTCTTTGCCGTCAATCCCTGCATACCAGCTATCACGTAGGTCGTTAGTTGTCCCTGTTTTACCGGCTAAATTATACTTCGCATATTTAGACAACAAGACTCTGCCCGTACCTTGTTTAACCACTTGTTGCATACCATACAATGTGAGGTATGCCGCTTGAGAAGGTACTGCTCGCTCAGCAGATGGGTAGCTTTGGTAAATCTCTTTACCATCTCCGTCAATGACTGAACGTAATGCCGACAATTTCGCACGATTACCATTACCGCCAATGGTTTGGAATACTTGGGCAACTTCCGCTGGTGTTAAGTTAACCGCACCTAAGAACATAGCGGGAACTTTTTCCATAGCCGCTGCAGGAGCCCCTAAGCGTACAAAGGTGTTAAACACTTGGTCTAAGCCAACTTCTAAACCTAGATTTACCGTTGGGATATTCTGTGATTTAGCCAAAGCGTCTACTAACATCATCCGGCCGTTGAAATTGCGGCTGTAGTTTCTTGGGCTCCAGTTTTGATTCCCAACCTTCACTGTTAGTGGCTCGTCTTTTAGCCATGTGTTTAAACGGTAGCGGTCTGGTTCACTTAATGCCGCGAGGTAGACAGGTGGTTTTGCTAGGGAACCAATACTACGTCGTGCATTTAACGCGCGGTTAAAACCTGAAAACTGCGGTTGAGAACCGCCAACCATCGCGCGAACTTCGCCATTAATGCGATCAACCACCACGATTGCCCCTTCGATATCATCCAATTTACGAGATTTACGTAAATCAGCGACACCATTTTCAACTGCATTTTCAGCCGCAGTTTGAGCAACTGGGTCTAGGGTAGTAAAAATTTTCGCGCCCGAGAGTTCTTTAACTTTATCGCCCAATTTCTCATTGAGTTCTAAACGAACCATTTGCATAAAGGCAGGTTGAGAAGCCACCAGCCCTTCTTTGTTTTTCACCCCAAGAGGCCTTGCGCTGAGTACCTGATACATTTCTTGGTCAATCACGCCACGTGTTTCCAAGATTTTCAGCACGATATTACGGCGTTTAATCGCATTTTGTGGCTTAGTCCAAGGGTTATATGTTGATGCCCCCTGCACCATCCCCACTAATAAAGCCTGTTGGTCAAAACTTAACTCATTGATTGGTCGACCAAAGTAATACAAACTTGCTAATGGGAAACCACGAATTTCGTCATTACCATTTTGACCTAAAAAGACTTCGTTTAAATACAGCTCTAAAATACGTTCTTTACTGTAGTTGTAGTCCAGTAAAATCGCCATATACGCTTCATTAGCTTTACGCTTTAATGTGCGTTCATTAGTTAAAAATAAGTTTTTGACTAACTGTTGGGTTAATGTACTTCCCCCTTGAACGGAGCGTCCTGCACTTAAGTTAGCAACAACAGCACGGCCAATAGAGTACAAACTGACGCCATCATGCTCATAAAAGTTGCGATCTTCGGTTTCTAGTAAGATTTTAACTAGAGATTCGGGGAAGTCAGATATCGGTAAAACTAACCGTTGCTCATTATTCGCCGACTGCATCATTGTGATCAGTTTCGGGTCTAAACGGAAAAAGCCAAATGAGCGACCGTTCTCCATATTTTCAATTTTGCTCAAGGCATTATTTTCAAACACCATTCGAGCAAGTATTTGCCCCTCTTTTTGATCAGGGAAATTAAACGGCCGGCGTAAGATTTCGATGCTATTACCGCGCACCACAAATTCGCCTGACGTTGTTATCTTACTCACTTTACGGTACTGCATGCCTTCAAGTAGGCGAACCATTTCTGCCTGGCTGTAGTCCATACCTGGCTCGAGGTTAACCATTCGGCCGTATACGGCTGCGGGTAAATCCCACACCTTACCATCAAGGCGTTCTTTAATTTGTTGATTTAAATAAAAACCATATGCCGCGAGTAGAACAGCAAACACGATCATCAGTTTGACGAGCAGCCAAAACCAACGCCATTTACTTTTTACCTTTCGAGGCTTGTTATTTCTCGAGCCTTTTTTAGCCATTTGCTCTTCTTCTTCATCTTCATCATCGAGATATTGTTCATCAATATCATCATGTTCGAATAAATCTTCATCATCATAGTCATCGCGGTCTCTACGACGGCGGGATGAAGATTGTTTTTTCCCAGCAGTTTTTTTGTTACGTCTGCCGATTGGTTCAAAATCTTTACCTGACATGGTCGCTCCATATCACCTTACAAAATATCTTAATAACTCACTCGTTATGCCAGTTTAGTGGTTAATTTTGGCCCATAACCTCAGAGATTTCACCAAAGAAAGCTCTTAATTACATTTCCTTACTCAGTTTAGCCTATCAATTGGCTGAATAAGGAAACTCGCTATTAGAGCATAAAAATAGGCTATTTCGCACCCATCATCGCTTTTTTTGTTTGCCTTGTTGGCGCAGTATTTGCGGGGTCATCCGGCCATAAATGTTTTGGATAACGCCCTTTCATCTCTTTTTGTATCTCTTTATAGCTGCCTTGCCAAAACGCACCAAGGTCTTGCGTGATCTGCAACGGCCGCATGGCAGGAGACAGTAGAGATATCGTTACTGCTATTTTTCCTTGTGCTATTGTCGGGTTCGTTTTTTCCCCGTACATCTCTTGCATACGAATCGCTACCACTGGTGGCTTATCTAACGCGTAGTAAATACTTACATCATGTAAAGATGGCGCTCGATAAGTTTTCGGAAACATACTTTCTAACCACTGCTGTTGCTGCCAATCCAATCGATTGATTAATAAAGAAGCTAAATCAATTTGCTGTAGTTTTTGCTTATTTGTTATGCCATCAAGATAGGGTTCAAGCCATTCACCCAGCGAATCCAATAGAGCTGTATCATCAAAATCTGGCAAGTCAACATCGGGAAAATACTGCTTAGCTAACGTACAACGGACACATAATTGTAATGCATCTTCCTGCCAATTTAGCTGCTGTAAGCCATTTTGCTTCAACCAATACACCAACGCTTGGCGAACCTCAGTCTTATCTGGGTTGCTTAAACGTTCTGATTTCACCACTAATTGACCGCATTGCAAGCGCTTCCAAGCTAATAATGTCCCTTTTTGTTCATCCCATTCGACCGTTTCTTGCTTGTTAAACAGTGATGGGCAATCTGCTTGTAACCTGTCAATCTCTACAGGGTAAGCCAAAGAAATACGCGCATCCGCTGTATTTTCAGGTTGCCATAAAGACACCACTATTAACCACGGAGTCCCCATTAGTCTATCTGACTCACCCAACGTCGCCCCTAAGCCACTCGCTAATTGGTAACGTTGTTGGTTATCTCGAGATTTCGCTATGTAGTCGGGAAACCCTGTAGCCAGCAACGTTGGTAACCACTCACTAATGAGCGCATCTCGCTGACCAATGGTACTCGGCACTTTTTGTTCGCAAAGTGCTGATGCTCTCTTACACCACCCCTCTGTTGGCCTTTCTATGCAATAGCGAAGATCCGCATCTTGTTGACGAGGAGGTTCTTCGATAATCGCCACCAGTAGTGCAGCCAATTGAATAACATGCTGATTTTGGCTTTGTTGTGCTTTGCATAACATTGCCGCTGTTCGTACTGAACTACCTAACTCCGCCATCTGCTGCCCAAAAGGCGTTAACTTACCAGCTGCATCAATAGCACCTAATTTACCCAGTAAATTTTTTGCCGCAGATATTGCAGGCTTCGGGGGTAAAGTCAGCCAATTCAGCTGGGCTGCATCGTGGCACCCCCACTGTAATAAAGATAACCATAAGCTGCTCAGGTCACTTTGCGCAATTTCGGCCTCGCTAAATTGTGCCGCACGCTCAGCCTGCTCTTCACTCAATAAGTGCCAACAAACACCCGTTTCTAAACGGCCAGCTCGACCAGCTCGCTGCGCCATCGATGCTTGGCTGATTCGCTGTTTAATTAGCTTTGTCAGTCCTGTTCTTGGGTTGAATTGACCCACACGTTCAAAACCACTGTCCATCACAAGGCGGATGCCTTCAATCGTTAAACTGGTTTCCGCAATATTAGTGGCTAATACGACCTTCCGCATTCCTTCTGGTGCCAGCTGTATCGCCTGTTGCTGGGCTTGTAGGGTTAATGCTCCGTATAAAGGACATAAAAGTATGTCCTCACTTACCATCGAAGCGAGTTCTGCTCTCACTTTCTCGATTTCCCCCATACCTGGAAGAAATAATAGTAAAGACCCATGCTCTTGCTGTAATAATTGCCAAGCCGCCAATGCGACTTCTTTATGAAAGAGTTTATTTGGGTTAATTGGATGATACTCACGTATGACGGGAAATGTACGTCCTTGAGAAGTGATAACCGGAGCATCAGGAAACAGCTGGGACAGCCCTTGATTATCTAATGTCGCTGACATCAACAGAATACGTAAATCCTCACGTAAGGCTTGTTGTGAATCAATTAACAAGGCTAGGCCGAGGTCTGCCTGTAAATTTCGTTCATGAAACTCATCTAGAATGACTAAACCAACCCCTTCAAGCATGGGATCATTTTGCAGTAAGCGGGTCAGTACGCCTTCGGTCACCACTTCAAGACGAGTGTGGCGGCTAACTTTAGTTTCAGAGCGCATGCGTAAACCAATGGTATGACCGACTTCTTCGCCAAGTTGCTGTGCAAGACGAGCCGCCACTGAACGTGCTGCTAAGCGACGAGGCTCCAACATGATAACCCGTCCATTAATAACCCCACTCTTTAATATTTCTAGCGGCAAAACGGTTGATTTACCCGCACCTGTAGGTGCATGAAGCAATACTTGAGGTGAAGCCATTAACGCGGTAAGTATGTCCTCACAAACTTCGAATATCGGTAACACTGGGGCTATCACTCCATATATTTAACTTTTGCTGTCAGACATTGTAGCATTAGCCTCTTTTGCCAGTAAGCATATTACCGATACCCTAGCGGAGATCCCATGGAATTTGAACCCGCCTTACAACCTGCCACTTTAATTAAGCGGTACAAGCGCTTTTTGGCTGATGTGACTTTACCGAGCGGTGAAGAAATAACAATTCACTGTGCGAATACGGGCGCTATGACAGGTTGTGCAACCCCGGGTGATACCATCTGGTATTCAACGTCCGATAATAAAAAACGCAAATACCCGTATAGCTGGGAGTTAACCCAAACAGCAAATGGTCATTTTATTTGCATTAATACCCTTCGTGCGAACCAATTAGTTACGCAAGCCTTAACCGAAAAACACATTCCAGAATTATCCGAATACAGCGTAATAAAACCTGAAGTCAAATATGGCACAGAAAATAGCCGAATCGATTTCTATCTCACGCAAAATGGATTACCCGATTGCTTTATCGAAGTAAAATCAGTAACTTTACTCGAAAATAATCAAGGTTTTTTTCCTGACGCAGTGACACTTAGGGGCCAAAAACATTTAAGAGAACTAATGTATATTGCGAAAGAAGGAAAAAGAGCCATACTATTGTTTGTTGCTTTACACACAGGTATTCACGTAGCATCTGCAGCGGCACATATTGATAAACAATATGCGCTATTATTGGAGGAAGCGAGACAAAGTGGTGTTGAAGTGCTTTGTTATCAAGCTGATATAACTGTTCAACAAATGGTGTTAAGTAAGCAGATTCACTTTAACTCTATTAAATAAAGTTTTTTTAACCGATTTTTATACGAGGCCGCAGAGTTCTGGGCGCTAAAAAGGGAATAAACACGCTCGCCCTCACAGCATTACAAAACTCATTGCAGGAACGATTGCCAAGAGAGCAGTCTTCTGCTATTTATAGCGACCTTAATTTTTCCCCCTTGGGGTTTTTGTAAAATTTGCGTGTGTAGGAGAAGCATTATGCAAGAAGGGCAAAAACGTAAGACATCGTCCTTAAGCATTCTCGCCATTGCTGGGGTTGAACCCTATCATGAAAAAGCTGGCGAAGAGTATATGAACGAGGCCCAGTTGGCGCATTTTAAGCTCATTCTCGAAGCATGGCGCAATCAACTCAGAGATGAAGTGGACCGGACTGTTACTCATATGCAAGATGAGGCAGCTAACTTTCCAGACCCCGTTGATAGAGCCGCTCAGGAAGAAGAATTCAGCCTTGAATTACGTAACCGGGACCGTGAACGTAAACTGATTAAGAAAATCGAAAAAACGCTGAAAAAAGTTGAAGATGACGACTTTGGCTATTGTGAATCATGTGGTGTAGAAATTGGTATCCGTCGTTTGGAAGCCCGTCCTACCGCTGATTTATGTATCGACTGTAAAACATTAGCTGAAATTCGCGAAAAGCAAATGGCTGGCTAGTGTCTGTATGGAGTCCTGAACGGCGCATATTACTGCGCCGTTACAAGGGAACTCCACATTCTGTTATGTTCCGCTCAGAGCCTATTTCTTGCGTTAGCTATCACGTAAAATCTATCCTTCTCGCATCTTTTTGCCAATTGGCTGGCGATAACGTCCTATCATGTTCCTTTAAATAAGATAAATATTTACTTTCGCGTAATTTTTTACGGAAATAGCTTATGCTATCTTTTAACCCCATAGTGTGAATTTGAACGATAATCTAATAACAGAAAAACGCTTAAAATAAGGCTTCTAACCCTATACACCTATAGCAAGAAAGCTTTTTGCGCTATTATTTTGCGTAAATTTTATTGGTAACGTTTATAATTAGAGACGACTTTTATTCGTTTAACCATTCTCAAAGAAACTTCTGTGAGCTATGATTAGCCGCTTATTTTGTTTAATGAATATTGGTAATGACATCGAGGTGTACTATTTTTAACCGAGTAGCAAATTTCTGCCGTAATATTTTATCTCGCAATACAGATGCATCTCCTGAAGATGTAGTAAAACATCGTGATCCTTCGCGAGATAGTCAGGCAGCCGGTAAAAGGCCAGTCACTCATTCTGCTCATGCGCAAACCGCACCTAAGGAGCAGAACACCGTTCAACCCCATAAAACAACCCCTATTAGAAAAACGGTTCGTCAATCTCAACGTGCCGATTCAACACCTGAGAAGCGCCCTACAATGACAACCGTAAACGAAGAAAACATTACTGTTATCCCGCGTTCCGAACACCCTATTTCACGCAGTGATATCAGTGACAATGCGTTAAAAGTGCTGTATCGCTTAAATAAAAGTGGCTTTGAAGCCTATTTAGTCGGTGGGGGTGTGCGTGACTTGCTTTTAGGCCAAAAACCTAAAGACTTCGATATTACGACAAACGCAACACCAGAACAGATCCGCAAATTATTTCGTAATTGCCGTCTAGTTGGTCGCCGTTTCCGCCTAGCACACATTATGTTTGGCCCCGAAATTATTGAAGTTGCAACTTTCCGTGGCCACCATGACCAAAGTGCATCAGATGACAAAAACTTATCTGCACAAGCACAAAATGGCATGTTGTTACGCGATAACATCTTTGGTTCCATTGAGGAAGATGCGATCCGTCGGGACTTCACCGTTAACAGCCTATATTACAATATTGAAGACTTCACATTACGTGACTACGTTAATGGCTTAACTGACCTCAAAGCTGGCGTTATTCGTCTAATTGGTGACCCAGAAACACGCTATCGTGAAGACCCAGTCAGAATGCTAAGAGCGGTACGTTTCGCCTGCAAATTAAATATGAGCATCGAACCAAAAACTGCAGAGCCAATTTACCAACTTGCTCATTTATTGAGAGAAATTCCATCTGCTCGGTTATTTGAAGAGTCACTCAAATTACTACAAGCAGGCCAAGGTTACGATACCTATAAAATGCTCAAAAAATATGGTTTGTTTGAGCAGCTTTTCCCTGTTGTCGCAAGCCGCTTTACGGATAACAGTGATTCGCCAATGGAAAAAATCATTGAGCAAGTCCTTAAAAATACTGACTTCCGATTAAAAAATGATAAGCGTGTTAACCCTGCTTTTTTATTTGCGGCTATGTTATGGTACCCAGTTACAGAGCATGCTGAAAAGCTCTCTCAAGAAGGCGGGCTAGCCTATTATGATGCCTTTGCCCTTGCGATGAATGATATTTTAGACGAACAGTGCCGTTCGATTGCGATCCCAAAACGTATTACAACCACGATGCGTGATATTTGGTTGCTGCAGTTACGTTTACCTCGTCGCCAAGGTCGTCGTGCCAATAAATTAATGGAGCACCCGAAATTCCGTGCCGCGTTTGATTTATTAGAGTTAAGGGCCAATGTTGAGCACCGCAACGAGCTACAAGAGTTAGCATTATGGTGGGCTGATTTTCAACAAGCGAATAATACCAAACAGCGTGAAATGATTTCGGAATTAGGCAACGCACCCACTCGCCGTCGCCATCGCCCACGTTCATCACAAGGTGGAACAGGTGCACGCCGGTCGAATAAGTCATAATTGATAGAGAGAATACAATGGAACAAGTCTATATTGCTGTAGGAAGTAACCTTGGTGAGCCGCTATTACAGGCACAACAAGCTATTGCAGCATTAGATGCGATTCCCAATAGCCGTGTTGTTTCTACCTCTTCTGTGTACCGAACTAAACCACTAGGTCCACAAAACCAGCCAGATTTTCTGAATCTGGCTGTACTACTCGAAACAAGTCTTGAGCCAGAAATACTCCTCAACCACACACAAAAAATCGAGCTTGAGCTTGGTCGTGTTCGCAAAGAGGAACGTTGGGGTCCACGAACTCTTGACCTCGATATCATGCTTTTTGGCAACCGTATTATCAATACTGAACGGTTAATTGTTCCACATTATGGGCTAAAAGAGCGTGAGTTTATGTTGTATCCGCTTAGTGAAATCGCCCCTTCCCTTGTTTTTCCTGATGGCGAAAAGCTTTCAGAAAGACTCACACAAGTCCCTCGAAATGGCCTAACATTTTGGGATATTCCAGCCTAAAATGTTCAACCTCTTATGAGGTATGGTCGCAGGGAGATCATTTCCGGAGGTTATTATAATGAAACCAATTTCTCTGGCTGATTTATGTCAGTTTAAAAAAGACAAACACAAATTTGCAACTATGACTGCCTATGACGCAAGCTTTGCTCAATTATTTTATGAGCAAGGTATTCAAGTGATGCTCGTTGGAGACTCACTGGGAATGACGATCCAAGGTGAATCATCTACTTTACCAGTTACTGTCGAGCAAATTGCTTACCACACCCGATGCGTTCGCAAAGGTGCACCAAACGCCTTCATTATTGCAGATATGCCATTTATGAGTTACGCCACACCAGAACAAGCTTGTGCTAATGCAGCAATTTTGATGCAAGCCGGTGCAAACATGGTGAAAATTGAGGGTGGCAGCTGGTTATGTGATACCGTAAGAATGCTAGGAGAACGCTCTGTTCCTGTGTGTGGTCATCTCGGTTTAACACCACAAGCCGTCAACGTTCTTGGCGGTTATAAAGTCCAAGGACGCGATGAGGTCACGGCAAATCAATTACTCAAAGATGCAATTGCATTAGAAAATGCAGGTATCCAATTATTGGTTCTCGAATGTGTTCCAACTGCCTTAGCAAGTCATGTTTCTGAAGAGTTGCTATTACCGGTGATTGGTATTGGCGCAGGAAATGGAACTGATGGACAAATCCTTGTTATGCATGATGCACTGGGTATTACCGCTCGAGCGCCTAAATTTGCTAAAAACTTTTTAGCTCAAGCAGGCAACCTTCATGATGCTATTCGTATGTATATCCAAGAAGTGGAAGATGGCATTTACCCAAGTGAAGCACATTCTTTTTCTTAATTGATGCCAGTAATTATAAGGAACTCACGTATGCTTATCGTTGAAACGGCACTTATCTTACGCCGTGAAATTCGCCGCTGGAAACAAGAAGGTAAACGTATTGCACTTGTCCCTACGATGGGTAATTTACACGATGGTCACTTAACACTCATTGACCAAGCGAAAAAACAAGCTGATATTGTGATTGCTAGTGTATTCGTAAACCCAATGCAATTTGATAGGCAATCTGATTTAGCCAATTACCCACGGACTTTGCAAGAAGATTGCGAAAAATTAAAGCGTCGTGATATCAATTTAGTTTTTGCCCCTTCCCCGCAAGAATTCTATCCAGAAGGGATGGAAAAACAGACTTTTGTTGACGTTCCCGAGTTATCGACGATGTTAGAAGGCGCAAGCCGTCCCGGTCATTTTAGAGGTGTCGCAACGGTTATCACTAAGCTGTTCAACTTAGTACAGCCCGATATTGCTTTGTTTGGTGAAAAAGATTACCAACAGTTGCAATTAATTCGCAAATTAGTCGCTGACTTATCATTTGATACTCAAATTGTTAGTGTCCCAACGGTTAGAGCCAAAAATGGCTTAGCATTGAGTTCACGCAACAACAATTTGTCAGCGGAAGAGCTAAAAACAGCGCCTAAACTGTATCAAATTATGCAACAAGCGGGTGAAAAATTAGTCGCTGAGCCTAACGCATCTGAGGTTATTATCGAAGAGATGAATAATAGCTTACGTGAAGCCGGTTTTACCCCTGATGAGCTATTTATTCGCGATGCAGATACATTATTACCACTTGGTGAGCCGAGTAAACGTGCGGTTATTTTAATGGCTGCATGGTTAGGTCAAACGCGTCTTATTGACAATTTACAAGTTGACCTGCAACGCGATATTGCATAAAAATAAATCAATTATAAAAATGAAATAACACACTGCAATTACAGTGTTTATAGCGTTAATTCAATGTCTGTGTTCCGAATGGCTTTTATTTTTTCAAACTCATTTGGTTCACAGCTAGGCGGTAAGTAAACGAGTCCCTAGGAGCATACATAAGTATGTGACTAGGGTGAGTGAGCGCCACCAACAACGCTGTGAGCCAAATGAGGAAGAAAAAATGTTAAGAAGAATGTTACAAGGCAAACTCCACCGGGTCACTGTTACACAAGCAGACCTACACTACGAGGGCTCATGTGCAATAGATCAGGACTTCATGGACGCCGCTGGGATCATTGAATACGAAGCCATTGATATTTACAACGTCGATAACGGTGAACGTTTTTCAACTTATGCAATTTCAGGCGAACGTGGTTCAAAAATTATTTCGGTTAATGGTGCTGCTGCACGCCGCGCTGCGGTTGGTGATAAACTGATTATTTGCTCTTATGTGCAAATAGAAGATGAAGACGCTCGCTTACATAAACCAAAAGTAGCTTACTTTGATGAAAATAATAAAATGAGTCGCCTAGCAAAAGCGGTTCCAGTCCAAGTGGCATAATTTGGGTCTTTACTTACCCAATAGATTGATTAATAACACCATTTATATACACTTCAATAAAAAACGGCTTTTGATTACATTCAGTATCAAAAGCCGTTTTTTTAACACAATTTCATCCCTAAAATTTAGCTTCTGAGGCCTCGACCCTGCTCAATTAGGAACCATGTTAATGCATAAAAGACGACTAAAAAAATCATTAAGACGCCTAATGTAATCGCGATAGAAACATCAGCTATTCCCAGAAAGCCATAACGAAAGCCGCTGATCATATACACAATTGGGTTTAGTTTAGAGACGGCTTGCCAAAACGGGGGGAGCAGTGACAACGAATAAAACACACCGCCTAAATACGTTAATGGTGTTAATACAAAGGTAGGAACAATACTAATATCATCAAATGTCTTAGCGAAGATGGCATTTAATAGACCGGCAAGGGAAAACACAATTGCGGTTAGTAATAACGTTATAACTACCATTGCCCATGAATGCACTTGCAATGGAATAAAAAATAACGATACCAATGTGACGAGAAAACCGACTAAAATCCCTCTAGCAACACCACCACCAACAAAACCTGCGATAATAATATGCGTCGGAACAGGGGCAACGAGTAATTCTTCAATATTTTTCTGAAATTTAGAGCCAAAGAAAGAAGAACAAACATTTGAATATGAATTAGTGATCACCGCCATCATGATCAGCCCGGGGACGATAAACTGCATATAATCCACACCGCCCATATCACCAATTCTTGAACCAATTAAGTTACCAAAAATCACAAAATAGAGCGACATGGTGATCACAGGTGGTAATAATGTTTGTATCCAAATACGGCCGAACCGCGTGACTTCTTTTATCCAAATGGTTTTTAATGCGACCCAATATAATGAGATCATCTTGCAATCTCCTTCTCGGTTGCATTACTTTCTCTTTTGACTAAGTTAACAAATAACTCTTCTAACCGATTTGCTTTATTTCGCATACTTAAAATCTGAACACCTTGCTCACTGAATTGGCTAAAAACACTATTTAGACCTTGCTCTCTTTTGACATCTACCTCAAGTGTTGAGGTGTCTATCAAACGTGATTCATACCCTAATAATTGAGGGATCGGACTTTTTGGCATTAAATCAAAAATAAAGGTTTCTGATTCTAATTGACTCAGTAATTGCTTCATACTTGTATTTTCAACTAATTCACCGTGTTGAATAATACCAATATTACGGCATAACATTTCAGCTTCTTCCAAATAGTGAGTGGTTAAAATGATTGTCGTTCCCTGAGCGTTAAGATTCTTTAAGAATGTCCACATTGAACGGCGAAGTTCAATATCAACACCCGCGGTGGGTTCATCCAAAATTAATAGCTTTGGTTGGTGCATCAACGCACGGGCTATCATTAAGCGGCGTTTCATACCACCGGACAAATTACGAGCCCGCTCATCACGCTTTTCCCATAAATCAAGTTGGGTCAGGTACTGCTCTGCACGTTGTACAGCAACAGAGCGCGTGACCCCATAATAACCGGCTTGGTTAAGAACGATTTGTAATACCGTTTCAAATGGGTTGAAATTAAACTCTTGAGGCACTAATCCAAGTTGCTGCTTTGCTTGCACAACTTGCTTTTCTAAATCATAACCAAATACTTTTACAGAACCGCTCGTTTTATTCACCAGCGAGCTAATGATCCCGATCGTGGTTGATTTACCCGCGCCATTTGGCCCCAACAATGCGTAAAAGTCACCGTCTTCAACGCTCAGGTCAATCCCTTTCAGGGCTTTTACACCACCTGGGTAGGTTTTGGTTAATTGCGATAACTCAAGTGCATATGTCATATGTAAAAAAAACCTTTATTCTTAGGACGATTTGAAGGCAATATATCACCATGATGCCACTTTTTTCTGCACTATGTTATGCAGAAAAGAGATAATTAGTTTATACAATATAATTCAATACGTTATGAATTTAGGGTTGTCTTGACTAAAAGACAGGTTCATCATAAGGATGTTGAAATTAGTATAACTAATTATTAATTAATCAATAAATGTTGTATAAGATTTTATCGCAAAGTAACACAACTAGGCTATAAGTCATGATGAGAAAAATCGAAGAGCTGTTTGCTAACAATGAAGCATGGTCAGCATCAGTCAATGAACAAGATCCCGAATTCTTCAAAGAATTATCAAAAGCGCAAAAGCCGAGATTCTTATGGATAGGCTGCTCTGACAGCCGAGTACCTGCAGAAAAATTAATTAACGCGGCACCTGGCGACCTTTTTGTGCACCGTAATGTTGCCAACTTAGTTATTCACACTGACCTAAACTGTTTATCTGTCATTCAATATGCCGTTGATGTCTTACAAGTTGAGCACATCATTATTTGTGGCCACTACGGCTGCGGTGGTATTGAAGCAGCGGTTGATAACACCGAACTTGGCTTAATTAATAACTGGCTATTACACATAAGAGATATTTGGTACAGACATAGCTCTATGTTAGGTGAGCTAAAACCTTGCGAGCGTCTTAACCGTTTATGCGAATTAAATGTCGTTGAGCAAGTTTATAATTTAGGGCATTCAACCATCATGCAATCTGCATGGAAACGAGGCCAGAAAGTGATGATCCACGGTTGGGTATATGGGATTAATAATGGCCGGTTACACGACTTACATATTACTGCTGACAGCCGAGAAAAACTTGAGTTATGTTACCGTGAAGCTATTTCAACATTAACTCAAAAAAAATAAATTAAACTAAAAATAAAAAGCTCTTACATTTAAGAGCTTTTTACCAATTAAATCCCAAAATAGCGTAATTAAATTATAAAATATATTTTCATTCCTTTTAAATTAAAATAAAAACATTAATCCAAGAAAATTTATGATTAACAATTATTACGAGTATATTTATACGCGTATTAATTTAAGTATTGATACATATTTATTCTGAAGCAGAGTAAAGCTTATTCATTGATTACAAAGAAATTAACCTCAAGAAGTATATATTCAACCACGAAAAATTCATTAATAATATTTTATTTTGGAATAAAAAATCGAGCTTTGAATAAGTATTTTTAAATATACTTATTTTGAATTTCAATCATAATTCAAGGGTTACAATGGGATATTGTTAATTTACATATATTAATTTCTAATCATATTTAGGGATATTTCTATGAGTCAGCCTATTAAAAATGGGTCTTCTAATCATACATTAAAGCTAAAGCCTATCGTTTTATGCGTCTCTGCAATTTTAGGGATGACTTCAATGGCTCATGGCGAAATAATTAACACTAACGGTGCTGGAGTAATCAATCAGCACAATGGCCCAACAATTGTTAATATAAATAAAGCTAGTGACAAGGGTGTTTCTCACAATATATACAACAAATTCGATGTTGATAATAAGGGAGTCATCTTAAACAACAGTAAAGATAATATTAATACTCAGTTAGGTGGAATGATTAACGGAAACCTTAATTTAGCGGGTGGTGAAGCAAAAGTTATCCTTAATGAGGTTAACTCTAATAATGCAACAACGCTAAATGGTATGGTTGAAGTTGCAGGGAAAAAAGCACAAGTTATTGTTGCTAACCCATCAGGTATTACATGTAACTCATGCGGCTTCATTAATACAGAAAGTGCGACTCTAACAACGGGTAAGCCAATTGTTACTAACGGAGAAATTCTTGGCTATAACGTTTCTAAAGGCCAAATTATCGTTAATAAAAACTTAACGTCTAATTCTCCAACTGAACTAATTGCTCGTTCAGCAATTATTAATGGTCAATTAGCAGCAAAAGAGATCAAAGTTGTTACGGGAAATAACTTTGTCGATGCTAATGGTGAAGTATTATCTTCTGTTGCTGGTACAGGTAACCGCCCTTCTGTCGCGATTGACGTTTCGTCTTTAGGTGGTATGTACGCTGATAAAATTACTCTTGTTTCTACCGAAATGGGGGTTGGTGTTAGCAATCAGGGCATTATTTCTGCTGGTAATGATGGTTTATCTATCTCTTCTAATGGTGGGCTATCTAATAAAAGAAATAGAATTGAATCTAACGGTAATATTGATGTAAAAGCCTCAGGTATTAGCAATGATGCCATAATTACTGCTAGAAAAAATATTAACGTTGATAGTAATTCCGGAGGTTTCATCGACAACGATGGTGGAAAAATCATCTCAACAGATGGTAGCATTAGCCTCGCAGGTAATTCTGCAGTATTTAACCGCTATAAAGGTTCCATTCAAGCTAAAAACAATGTAAGTATTTCAGGTGAAATGCTTCAAAATGGTGCTGGCATAATCAAAGCCGAAACTGGTGATATTAATATTGATTTAACTGATACACTCTATCAGTGGCGAAATACAGCTAATAGCCACGTTGAAGATAGAATTATTGCAGGTAGAGATATTAATATCAAAGCCAGCCGAGTCATTAATGAAAATGCAAGAATTGAGTCTGGAAGAGATATTAATTTAACGCTAAATTCAGGGTTAGAAAATACAAATTCTGCAGTAACTGCACAACGTAGAATAAAAGTTGATGCTGATACATTAACCAACAAATCATCATCTATTGCAGCAAAAAATGCAAAATCTGATTATAACATTACTAAATATATTAATAATGATGCAAAATCAACCATTAGTAGCGGCCGTGGATTAAATATTACTTCTGCAAAATTAATCAATGCAGGTAAAATTGTTTCACCTACTAATGTACCAAATACAGTACCAGTCCCAACTTATGCTTCTAATATCAAGGTTGACAACCTTGAAAATAACAGTGGGTCTATTGCTGGTGATAACTTAACTATTACTTCTAATAATATAAGTAACACAAAAGGTTTCATTGACGGAAAAACACTTAAAGTTACCGCTAATAATCTAAGCAACAATGGTGGATATATTCGCTCATATAACGACATGACATTAAATGTTGGTTATTTAGGTAACTTAAACTCTAATAATTTTTCTTCTGTTGCATCTCGATTTGCTTTAACAAACAAAGTTGGTGGTATTGAAGCATTAAATGGCGGCATTACAGTTACTGGTAATAAGGTTTCTAACTCTTTTGGATTATTTAAAAGTTCCTCTTCAGAAAAAGTAGCAACAAGTGGCGGAATGGAGTTTAAATTAACTGATGAACTAGATAACAATAATGGACAGTTAATTAGTTATGGCGCAATCAATATTGATGCTAAAGGGCTAAATAACTATAAAGGTGATATCTATGCGGGAGGCCGTTTGGATATTAAATCAGCAAGTAATATTAATAACTATTATGGTAAACTCAGATCTGATTATATAACAACCCTTTATGCTCCAGGTATTAGTAGCTATGATACAAATGGAACCTATAGTTTAGACGGTACAGGTATCATTTATAAACCAAACGGTTTAAATATCATTCACATCAAAAAACCAACAGACAGTGGTATTTCCCACAATACCTATCAAAGTTTTAATGTGAACGAAAAAGGCGTTATTTTTAATAACAGTAGCACTGCAACTGATACCCTTTTAGGGGGTAATATTCTTGGAAATGATAATATTACTGCTGGTAAAGAGGCTTCAGTTATCTTAAATGAAGTTATCGGCAACAGCATGACGACTATTAATGGTATGATGGAAGTTGCTGGAAATGCAGCTCAAGTTATTGTTGCTAATGCATCGGGTATTACATGTAACAGCTGTGGCTTCATCAACGCTACACGTGGTGCATTTGTTACAGGAACACCTATTGTTGTTGGTCAAAACTTAATTGGCTACAATGTCTCTAAAGGCGAAATTACAGTTAACAATAACCTGACATCTAACAGCGTTGTTGATTTTATCTCTCGCGCCGTACTTGTTAATGGCAACGTTAAAGCAAATGAACTGAACATTACAACAGGTTCTAATTTTTATGATGCAAATGGTAATATAATCTCTAGTATTACCGGGCCTTATAATCAGAAAAATTACGGTGTAACTGTCGCCGCAAACGGTAGCTTAAACGCAGAAAAAATGAACATTAATACTAATGAGTCCAATACAGGTCTCTTTAATAAAGGTGTTATTAATGCGGGTAATCAAGGATTAAGCGTTAAAGCTGGTGCTATAAATAATACTGGAACCATTCAAAGCAGAGGAAACGTTGACTTAGCTGCTAATTCAACTAATAGCTTTAGTAATGATTATGGGACAATTATCTCCTCTAATGGTGATGTTAATATTTCCTCAAATGGTACTTTACTCAATCGCTATAATGGGTTAATCAAAGCTAATCAAAACGTTAACATCAATACCGTAGGAGACATTCAGAATAGTAATGGCTTAATTCATGCTGAGAAAGGCAACATTAATGTTAACGCAGATACAATCTACAACTGGGCAGGTAACAATAGTAAATATGGTAAATACAGATTTACTGCTGGCCAAGATATTGTTTTTAACGTTAATAGACTCATCAATGAACAAGCTATCATTTCAGCAGGTAGAGACTTTACTTTCACAGGTAGAAGTTTAGATAATAAAGCATCAAGTACGCTCTATGCAAAACGCCGCATGACTATCGATACTAATATTTTAAACAACCTGTCATCTACCATGAAAACTGAAAATGGCAGAATGGATATTACTGCATCCAATTCAGTCGTTAATGATAGTAAATCGGTAATTAGCAGTGAGAAATTATTAAATATTACGTCACCAAAACTGACAAATAATGGTGTTATCTCTTCTAACAATGGTAAATCAACGTTTAAAGTTAATAATTTAGTTAATAATGCTGGTTACATTAAAGGCTTTAACCTTAACTTTATCTCTCAATATTTAAACAACTCTAATGGTTTGATTAAAGCGGATAATAACTTAGTAATGAATGCTGATTATATCAGTAATACTAATTCGTCTGACTTTAGCCGATACACATACAACCTTGGTTTACCAAGCCAAAAAGGGGGGATTGTCGCCAACAATGGCAACATTAAAATTAAAGGTATTCAGATGAATAATACTTCAGGTATCGTTCAAACGAATGCTCTTTTCCCTGCATCTGGTGAAGCTGATATTGACGTAACATTGAGCAATGAACTTATTAACAACTATGCTCAAATTAATAGTGCCGGAAATATGAATATCCAAGCGAATTCAATTTCCAACCATAATGGTGTAATAAATGCAGGCATTAATTTAACAGTTAAGGGCAACAGTTCCATCAACAATGCCTATGGTAGAATCAATTCAAATGGTACTACTCAAGTTAACACGCCTCACCTTTCCAATTCTTATGGAAAAATCACGGGCGGTACTGTTATCATCAATAAATAGTTATAATATAATTTATTGATTTATCTAATATATACAAAAGGACAGCAATGCTGTCCTTTTTTGGTCGTTTTATTCAGAAGATCTAGTCTTCTAATAACGTTACGTGCCCAATATAAGGCAGATGACGATATTGCTGAGCGTAGTCAATACCGTAACCCACCACAAATTTGTCTTCAATCGAATAACCAATCCATTCAACAGGAACCTGTACTTCTCGGCGTGAAGGTTTATCCAGCAATGTACAAATAGCAACAGATTTAGGGCCGCGTAATTCGAAAATTTCACGAACTTTATTTAAGGTATTGCCAGAGTCGATAATATCTTCAACGATTAATACGTGTTTATCACGGATATCTTCGTCCAAGTCTTTGACAATTTTAACATCACGGCTTGATGTCATTGCATTGCCGTAGCTTGAAACGGTCATAAAATCGACTTCATGAGGGACATCAATCTTACGACATAAATCAGCCATAAAAATAAATGAACCTTTCAGCAAACCAACAAGGACTAATTCACCATCAAGTTTTTGATAATGAGCGCTAATTTTATCGGCTAATTCACTGATTCGTTGAGCAATCTCTTCTTCAGAGATCATTACTTCAAGGGTATGTTTCATCGTCTATTACGCATCTATGGGAATGGAAAGCACGTAATTTTAACATAGGCAGCACGCATATACTAATAAAGGAAAATGCAGTGCTAAAATTTCACACTGCATTTTATCTGAAAATAAATGTGGCTGTTAACTTACAGTGAAGCCCAACATCATTCCGGTATCTTCATGCTCTAAGAGATGGCAGTGAGCCATATAAGGATGTTGTTGAGTTGCAGGGTGTTTAAATTCGACTAAAATTTCACTCACCTGCCCTTCCACTTTAACAATATCTTTCCAACCTTGGCGATGAGGCTCTACGGCTTGGCCATTTTCTTTTAGGATACGAAAACGTGTTCCATGAACGTGGAATGGGTGCAACATCATATCGCCACGCCCTGAAACGACCCATATTTCTTGTTGATTCATAGGAGCATTGAATGCAGGATGAGTCATTGAAAAAACCTGTCCATTAATGGTATTCGCGTTATGAATATCTAAACCATCAGAACCTGAACCACAGTGGCCGCCACTTCCCATTTTGCCATTCATATTTCCATGGTTCATATTGCCTGCATTCATGTTACCGTGGTTCATATTGCCCATCATTGCACCATGGCCGCCCATGTTACCCATGGCCTGGTCACCATATTTTTCACGTAACATCATCATGCCTTGCATGTCCAAACGCATATCCATCATTAAGTGGAAACGACGACGGTTTAAGCCAGCAAGAGAAGGAATAGCAGACATTGCTGCAAGTGTTGATGGTAAGTCACTTTCTCCCTTCGTCAACGTTGTTTCGATACGCAATACAGGCAAAGGCTGGTCAAATGGTGCGATCGTCATGCCCATTTGCCCGACGGGTAGCGTAACCAAATCGAATGCGCGACCATCGGAGGCATCAATTAAGACTTCAAAGCGCTCTCCCATCAAGATAGGTAATTCTGTTACGGCAACTGGCTCGGCTAGTAAACCACCATCACTCGCAACGACATACATTTTACGTCCATCACTGGTGGAAATGTTTAAACTTCTCGCATTGCAGCCATTTAATAACCTTAAGCGTAGCCAACCTTTTGGGGCAACATGTTTAGGGTAAACAGCTCCGTTCGTCAACATGATGTCTCCGAACCACCCCACTGCCGCGCTCATCACATCAAGCTGGTAGTCAATTTGACCATCATCTTTTAAGCGTTTGTCCTGCAAAATGACAGGAATATCATCAACGCCCCAATCACTTGGTAAGCCGTGCTTTGTGCTGTCTTCATCTTTAATTAATACAAGACCAGCTAAGCCCATTGCGACTTGATAACCCGTTTTTCCATGAGTATGTGGATGAAACCAACATGTCGCTTCACTTTGGTTTACCGTAAAATTCACTTTACGGCTTGCTCCCGGCTGAATTATCGCTTGAGGCCCACCATCTTGTTCACCTGAAATTTCTAAGCCATGCCAGTGAACGGTTGTATCTTCAGCCAATTGATTCACAATATTGATATTAACGCTTTGCCCATTCTTTAAGCTAATCGCAGGGCCCAATAAATTTCCGTTATAACCCCATGTCGTTGTTTTCTTTCCTGGAATAAACTGCGAAATACCTTGTTGGATAGCTAGCTGAATATTGCCTTGTGCATCTGGCTCAACTAGCGGAGGGATTGCCAGTTCAGGGTAGTTTCCCGCTGCGACCGCGATGCGGCTCCAAATAGGCAGCGCACTTGCAGCATATGTGATAGCACTTAATTTCAAAAAATCGCGACGTAGCATTGATAACCTTCCTTTTATTTATCAAATTAATAATCATCAGAGGGGTAATTTATGGCAAATTACACTTTCGAAGCAAAACATGGTTTAATGAAGGTATGATAAAGCCTCCCCTTACAGGAAGGTCAATAAAGCCACTCTATAAATGTGGGTTTATTACATGGATTTAAGAAAAATATAGTTGACTAACAATTCTATTCTTATGCTAACGTAACTTGACATAGAAAACAGATAGAATAACGAATGCGCAAATTTATATTGATGTCATGCTTAATGACTCTGTTAGGGATAACCAATTCTGCCAGAGCTCTTTCTACCAACGAAGCTGAAGATCTTGCTGATCTTACGGCCGTTTTTATTTATCTAAAATATGATTGTGGGTATTCACAAATCCCTGATAGAGAAATTGAACGTGCTATCGTTTACTTTGCTAAAAGCAACAAATGGGATCTTAGTAACTATAATGCGGAAAAAATGACCGCTCTTAACAAAGAAAGTTATAGTGACCTAAAAGGAATACCACTTACCACCGAGTTTAAATGTCAGTCCCTTGCTCGCGATTCGCTAGGCCTTTTTGCTTACGTAAAATAAGCGGAGGATAAAGCCCATCAAGAAAACATGCCCAAATATAGTCTGCATGTTTTCTTTCTTTACTCTAAATTATTATTCCTTTTTTGCCTTCGTTCTTGCCAAAACAGGGCTATCGATGGAATACTTTGAATAATCACCATTCTGATAATATGATTTGACATCACAAAGCCCGCATCTAAATTCATGGTAATTGCTGCGAATGTCATTGCTTCCATACTCCCCGGCGCCCAAGCTAATAATAATACTGAAATATCATAGCCTGTCATCCAAGATGCAAATACCGTGATAAGAAAAGTCAGCACGATATTTACCACCACAACTTGGGCTGAAGAGTATATATTTTTAATCAACGATGAAAGTGGAAAAACAATGAAATGGTTACCAATATTCATCCCGATCAATACCATACTGAGTTCAGTCAACATCAGTGGGAAATTCAATGGGATATCAACCCAACCTTGAATGAGTGTTGCCGCTGCTAATGACGTTAACATAAAAGGCGCAGGGACTCTTAAACGCTGTAAAATTATCCCTGAAATAACACCAACAACAATAATAAGCAGTAGCCATCCCGTTGAAACTAATGTGAGTTCTGGAAATTCGATTATCGGTTGCGGATCACCATCACTACCAACAACAATACCTGCTAATAAAATAAGAATAATTAAGCGAATTGTATGGGAAATAACAATTTTTTGGGGTGGTGTATGAGTATGGTCAGTTAATGCGAGAATTGCAGCCATCGCACCGGGGACAGAGCCTAGCATTGCCTCTTGTTTTGTCCAACCGACTTTTCGGTAAAACCAAAAAAAGCTGAACGAAAATTGCACGGCCAAACAGACAACTAGCATTAATAGTAAAAGAAATAAATTGTCTGCTTCATTAAGAGATACTTGATTGAACATCAAGCCGACAGAGGTTCCCAGTGTGACTTGAACAAAGGTAATGGTATGTTTAGGAATTGCGAACGAAATACCAAAACGATGAAAAATGATAATCGCAATGATCGGGCCAAACATCAATGCAAGGGGAATTCCAAGATAAGTAAGCCCACCACCGATTAAAGCACAGATGGAAATTCCACCTATCATTTTTAATAATTTCATCATATGGTATTAACCATTAAGTCTTTTTATAGCCCTAATTTATATCACATTATTTAAGCAATATGGCTTTAGTTTTTAATTATTTATCCCCTTAGTGACATCTACCAGTATTTATTCATTTATTAGGTTTTGATCTAGTTATTTTAACTTAGTCTGAAAAAATCTCTCTAACACAAATTAACATAGCATAGTAACAAAACTATTTTTTACTTTAACTGTTTTCTTCATTTTATATTATCAGCGCGAGCTTGATTCATAATCGCTTTGGACATCCATTGGGCTAATTCTGTTACTTGAGCATCATCCATTTTCCAAATATCTTTTAATACTAAAAATATTTCGGAACCATAAATAACAGAAAAGGCTCGAATGACTCTGTCTATAATTTCTTGCGGATATTCTGATTTCATTGGCGATGTCACCATCGCAAGAATTTCTTTACGATTTCCGCGTTCTAGAGGCTTATCTTTAATATTTTGTGGAGCAGCTCGCCCCTGTGCCCATTGCTGTAGTGATACTTGCAGCGCGGCGCGCAAAACACCTTCATGTTCAAACATACGTGGAAAAGCATAGGTTAATAGCTCGCCAATACGCTCTTCGGTTTGCTCACTTTGTGGCCACCAAGTTAAAATAGGACCTAAACTTTCATTAACCGTTGCGGTAATTAAATCGGCTTGTGTCGGAAAATAACGATATGCTGTCGCACGAGAAACTCCCGCCTCAACTGCCAATTCAGAAACAGAAGGCATCGCCCCTTTTTCAAATAAATCTAAAGCTGTCGTAACCAATAATACATAGGTCCGTTTTCGTGTCCCTTTGTATTCTGAGAGTGAGTGAGTTTTAGACATTAATTTATCCTTAAAATACTGTCACTTACTATAAGGCCAGTTAGCGTTAATGAAAACACATAAGTGTAAACAGGTAAATATACTTAATTGATAATTTGAAAAGATTTATCTATGGAGGTGATTTCAACGATAATAGCAAAAATCATAACAATCACATTTAAATCTTTTAATCTTCTACATGTATTCGAAGTAATTCAAGATTATTAATAAGTATTTATTACATTTTATCAATAGGATATGAATACTAGCAACCAATGTCTTTCACAATAAAACAAAAAATGAGACTGCGGTCTCATTTTAAAACTAAACCAAATGATACCATGGTCTCATTATGATGGAAAATTCAACGCTCGTTTTACTCTGAAAGGGTTGTTCTATGAAAAAACATCCGGGTTTTATTTATGTTGTAACGACGCTTGACACTAAAAGTGCTGAACTATTTTATGTCAGTGAATTAATCAAAAACGCCGGATTAGCGGTACGTACCGTTGACCTGACAACACAGCCAACGCAATTAGAAAAAAACGCAGATATCAGCGCACATACCGTTGCTAGTTTTCATCCGCTCGGCACTGAAGCCGTTTTCTGCGGTGACCGTGGTAAAGCCATTGAAGCCATGGCACATGCTTTCAGCCTTTATCTTGCCGCACAAACAGATGTTGCCGCTATTCTTGGCTTAGGCGGGTCAGGAGGAACAGCTCTCATCACACCGGCCATGCAAGTATTGCCTGTGGGTATTCCAAAATTAATGGTTTCCACTATGGCTTCAGGGGACATTTCTGGTTATATCGGTGCGAGTGATATTTCAATGATGTATTCCGTCACTGATGTATCAGGTTTGAATATCATTTCTCGCAAAGTATTAAAAAATGCAGCCAATCAAATCGCAGGAGCTGTTTGGTTTGATGACGAAGAACAACCGCATGACTTAAAACCAGCAATTGCACTCACCATGTTCGGGGTAACGACCCCATGCGTACAACAACTTACAACACAGTTAGAGGCGCAATATGACTGTCTAGTTTTCCATGCGACAGGCAGTGGTGGTAAAGCCATGGAAAAACTGATTGATAGCCAATTACTGCATTCAGTTTTAGACATTACAACCACCGAAGTGTGTGACCACTTATTTGGTGGCGTATTGGCTTGTGATGAAGACCGTTTCGGTGCTATTGAGCGTACTCAGACCCCTTGTGTGATGTCTTGTGGAGCCTTGGATATGGTGAATTTCGGCCGTCCTTCCAGTGTGCCTGAACACTGTCAAGATCGCTTGTTTTATCACCACAATGCTCAAGTCACTTTAATGAGAACGACCAAAGAAGAAAACCAACAAATGGGTCGTTGGATTGCAGAAAAATTAAATCGTTGTCACGGTGAAGTGCGCTTTATTATTCCAACAGCAGGGTTTTCGGCATTAGATATTGACGGTGCTCCATTTTGGGATCCTATCGCAGACCAAGCCTTCATTGATGCTTTAACCGAAAATCTAATCATAACAGAGAAAAGACAGCTTATTTTGAGTCCTTATCATATTAACTCCTCCGAGTTTTGTGACCAGGTTATTCAGCTTCACCAGGAAATTTTGAACAAATAATAGAGGTTAACTATGAAACATAACCGCGCAGATTTATTAAAAAAATTTAGAGACATGATTGCTCGGGGAGAACCAATCATCGGTGGTGGCGCAGGAACAGGGCTATCAGCTAAGTGTGAAGAAGCGGGCGGTATCGATTTAATCGTTATCTATAACTCAGGCCGTTATCGCATGGCAGGTAGAGGTTCACTTGCAGGCTTATTAGCCTATGGCAATGCAAATGAAATCGTTATGGATATGGCAAAAGAAGTTTTGCCCGTAGTGAAACATACTCCTGTCCTTGCCGGTGTGAATGGAACAGACCCATTCTGCCAATTCGATAAATTCCTCGATGACATCAAAGCAACAGGCTTCGCAGGGGTACAAAATTTCCCTACCGTCGGGCTAATTGATGGTAACTTCCGCGCCAATTTAGAAGAAACAGGAATGGGCTATGGGTTAGAAGTTGAGATGATCCGCCTCGCTCATGAGAAAGATTTACTCACGACGCCTTACGTTTTTAGTGCTGAAGATGCAATTGCGATGACTAAAGCCGGGGCTGACATTATTGTGCCACATATGGGGTTAACGACCGGGGGAAATATTGGAGCTGAAACCGCACTGACGCTCAGGGATTGCGTTCCACTAATCAATGAATGGGCAAAAGCGGCAAAAGCAGTACGCGAAGATGTGATTGTTCTGTGCCACGGTGGCCCGATAGCCACCCCTGAAGATGCTGAATACATTTTAGCCAACTGCCCTGATTGCCATGGTTTCTATGGTGCCAGCTCAATGGAGCGTTTACCAACAGAAGTAGCATTAACTGCCACCACACAAAAATTTAAATCAATTACACGTTAGTTTTTTTACTTTATGTTTTGCCAACACCAGGCGCCTACTTCGGTAGGCGTTTTTTTTATTTTTTAGCTGGGTTTAAATAGCGCCATAACACCCAGAGTAATGATGTCGAATAATATAAAACCCCAAATTGGATAACCATTAATGGGTTTTCTGTCGCTCCAGTCATCTTGAGCATGCCATAATAGTTATTTTGCTCCAAATACTGTTCCGTTAACCCACCTTGCGGTAAATAACGACCAAGCAGCATGATAATAATAAAACACGCGACATAATGACGTAATTTGGCAATGCCTTCATCAAAAGCATTAAAATGGCTATTCATATCATTAGCCTGTTTTCGTCCAATAATAATACGATTAATTAATGTTGCGGCATAAATATAGAGGATCGCAGAGGAGTTAATTTGTGTGGTATGAAAAATATACGCAACGCCACCTAAAATCGCGGCAATCACAATAAAGAAAAAACCTTTCGCCACAACAGCCATCATGGTGCTCATATGAATCAAAATAAATTCAAATAATAAAATCAATACCATGTTGTAAATAACAGCCACCCCAGACCATTGAGGTGAAAACCAAAGTGACAACAAAAATACAATATAAAAAATAGTGAGCCCGTGCTCAACCAATGTTGGCAACGTCCCCATTATTCCTTGCGGTTCTTCTGATTCAAGAAAATAATGTTTTTTGTTCGTCCCTATAGTCGACGTATTTTTGCGAGGAGTTTTCCTTTTTTTTATCTTTCTAGCCACAAAGTTATTTCCCTTTTTCCTGGTAAATAGAATGCCATTTGCATAAAAAATGCATTAAGCAAGCCATAAATACAGGCATACCAAAGTAGAGCACGCCAAAGGCAAAAGCCACATGGGGTTTATCTGGGAATTCACCACCGCTAGAGATACTCGAATAATAGCCAATAGACCTTAAATATTCAGGCGTTAACCCGCCATAAGGCACGAGGAAAGATAAAATTAACACTGAGAAAATACAGAACATAAAATTAAGTGCCATTAATGCTGAATAGCCCATATTTTCTGAACGTTCTTGCTCTGTTCGGCTGGTTAAACCAAAAAGCATTCGATTTGCAACAGTGGCACTGTATAAATATAAAATTAATGGGGAATCACCTAATACTGACATATTAATGGCCAGTGCAAAAAGACCATAGAAAAGAGCAAATAACGTTAATATTCTCCAATCACGAAATACCGCCATAAAGACGCCCGAGTGAACTAAAATAAATTCAAAAATCAGGATCAATGTCAGGTTATAAATAATTTCTACCGTATAGTATTCAGGAAAAAACCATACCGATAAAATAAAACCAACATAAAATAATGAAAAACCGTAGTTTATTATTTTAGAAAAAGCACGAAGAATACTGAAAGAGTGCGAATTCTCCTTCACACTTTTTACTGAAGATTGTTTTGGGAAAAAACCTTGGCTTTTATCTTTCCCACTCCTTGGTGGCTTTACCATTACCTCACTCCATGCCATCAATACCACTTTATTAATAAGCTACTTGATAATACAAAAAATAAACAGTGGTTAAAGTCTGAATGATAGACTCGAGACAGGATAAAGTGTAAAAAATATCGACAAGATGGCATGAACGTAGAAACGCCATGCCACAGATAGACTAAATGGAAATTAAACCAGTTTGGCGATCAGCGTATCTAAGTCACCTTGTAAGAAATTTACCGGTGGAATTTCAATCACAGTATAGGCGCCTGCGGCTTGTTTCATCGTCGCTCGTGCGGCAGAAACCATAAATTGAGACGTCAGTGCAGGGTTATTAATGCGCATTGAATATTCGAACAACTGGTTATGTGTTGCCCCTGAAACGCCTTTATGAGTCATGTGCACACCGTGCCCAACATCTTTTAGTGCATCAATGCTATCCACCTGACGAATATGTGTTTCATCAGAAGAAAAGTAGCTGTCTGCTTTAATCGCTTGAGCCACTTCATCGAACTTAGCGCCACCGTCTAATTCAACATAAACCATACGACGATGAACCCCTGTTCCTAATGGAATTGTGACAGAAAGTGCATCTTTTACGCCATTGATAGCCTTAGCGGCCACACTGTGCCCCATACTCATCCCCGGACCAAAATTCGTATAAGTTACCCCTTTTGGTGCCATTGCTAACATCAATGTACGCATAATCGAATCAGAACCGGGATCCCATCCGGCAGAAACAACCGCCACGCTATTATGCTGCTTCGCGATATCATCTAAGCTACGTTTTAAAGCCACAATATCCGAATGTACGTCAAAGCTATCAACCGTATTAATTCCCAAACTTAAAATTTTTGCTGCTAATGGGCCGATTGCACGCGTAGGTGAACAGAGTAGCGCAACATCAACTTTTCCTAATTTTTCAATATCATCAACCACTTTGTAGGCTGAAAGTTCCGCAGGAATATCTTGTGTATTACGACGAACTACCCCGACTAACTCAAAATCTTCAGCGGCCAGAACAGCTTCTAGTGCATAGCGACCAATGTTACCGTAGCCCACTATTGCTGCTTTAATTTTTGTCATTTTTGCTCCTATACAGTTCTGATGTTGCTTATTAAATTATTTATAGCGAAATTGAATTTAACAGAATAATTAAAAGTAAACAAAACATTAGCCTAATTAAATCAGACGCATTTTAACCCTATTTTCATTATTGAAATCCATGTAGAATTAGCCACTCAGAAAGCTTTCCCTAACATTCATGAATATATAAAGGTTCTCAATGCATCAATCCGATGTGACTGAGCGGTCACTCTTTTCGCTCAGCTGGCCAATTTTTATCGATATTTTTCTTCATTTGGCCACATTATTAATTAATACCTATATGGTCAGTCACGTTTCTACTGCCTACCTTGCCGCTATGGGGGTGGGAAACCAAGTATTTGATCTATTTATCACTATTTTTAACTTCATTAGTGTGGGGTGTAGCGTTGTTATAGCCCAATACCTAGGGGCAGGCCGCCGAGAAAAAGCCAGCCAAGCGATTCATATTTCAATCGCTTTTAACTTTATTCTTGGTTTTTCCAGCGCATTAGTTGCGTTATTTTTTGGCTATAGCATTTTAACTATTATGAATATGCCATCGCATTTAATGGCTGATGGTTATACTTATTTACGTATTCTAGGGATTTGTTTAATCCCTGAAGCAATTTCAATTATTTTAGCGGCATGCTTGCGGGTTTATGGTAAAGCACAACCCGCAATGTGGGTCACATTAATCGCTAATGTGATTACTGTATTTGGTAACATCATTGTGCTTTATGGTTTCTTCGGCTTACCACAATATGGGCTGGAAGGCGTTGCATGGTCAACTGTCGTAGGGCGTATTGTTGCCGTTATTTTACTTTTCTGCCTACTGTTTTATGGGCTGAGAATTAAATTTGTCCCAATGATGTTAATACACTGGTCACGGAAAATATTGGGGAAAATTTTACACATTGGATTACCCTCTGCGGGAGAAAATCTCGTGTGGATCCTCCATTTCATGACCGCATCTGCATTTATCGGTTTAATGGGGGAAACGTCCCTCGCGGCACAAACGCTCTATTTCCAATTGTCATTGTTTATCATGCTGTTTGGGATCTCTATCAGCATTGGTAATGAAATTATGGTTGGTCACCTTGTTGGCGCAAAGCGCTTTGAAGATGCCTATAGGCGCGGTGTAAAAAGCCTTAAAATGGGTTTTTACGTAACAATTGGTGTCGTTATCGCCTTTTGGTTATTCCGCGATCCTATTTTAAATAATATTACGGATGACCAAGGTATTATTAAGGTACTGCTGCCATTATTTTTACTTTCGGTGTTCTTAGAGCCTGGCAGGACAATTAATATCGTAATGGTAAATGCCTTGCGTGCTTCTGGCGATGCTCGCTTTCCGCTATGTACTGCCATTATTTTTATGTGGGGCGTTGCTATCCCATTAGGCTACTTCTTAGGCATAAAAATGGAGATGGGTCTCTTAGGCATTTGGCTAGGTTTCTTTGCTGATGAATGGCTGCGCGGCTTAACCAATGCATGGCGCTGGCGCTCACGTAAGTGGCAAAGTAAACGCCTTGATGTAGAAAACTAACCTTTTCAATTATCACTTGGTCCTGTCGAATTTCATAGGCAGGACTTTTGTGACAAAGCTCAAAGTTAGAAATATTTCATTTTTATAGTTCAAATTAGAGATAATATTTCTCCCCACTCTCTTTAAATCCCCTAACTTAGTGAAGTTTTTCTCCAGACTGTTGTTTAAAATAATAAAATTGAAAAAGATTTTATTAAGGGGATTTGCCATGCATGCTCAATCACAACCACTACTTTGGCAATATTTTATCAACGCAGTAAAACAAGAAGTAAAACCTGCCTTAGGTTGTACTGAGCCGATTTCATTGGCATATGCTGCCGCCAAAGCCGCTTCATTACTTGATGGAGCCGTGATCCGTGTCTGTGCTTTTGTCTCCCCTAACCTCATGAAAAATGGCATGGGTGTAACTGTACCCGGAACAGGTATGGTTGGTTTACCCATTGCCGCAGCCCTTGGCGCAATTGGCGGTGATCCTGAAGCGGGTTTAGAAGTATTAAAATCAGCATCTGCGGATGCTATTGCATTGAGTAAAAGCATGTTAGCTCAAGGGGCTATTACCGTTGATATCAAGCACCCTTGTGATGATGTCATATACTCCGAAGCCACGGTATACACACAAACTGGATCCGCAACCGTTATCATTGCGGGGTCTCATACGAATATTGTTAAAATGATCCACAACAATCATACCGTATTTGATGCCACGACAGCTCAACCTCATCATGAATCTCCTGTTGACTGTGCGGCAGACGTCCCACTGCCGCCAGTCACCGCTAAATCTGTTTATCAATTTGCTACCGAAGCGCCATTAGAAGATATTCGTTTTATTCTTGAAGCGGCCCATTTAAACGAAGCCTTATCTCAAGAAGGTTTACGCAATGTTTATGGTTTACATATTGGTAAAACATTGCAAACCCAGCGAGATCGTGGCCTGCTTTCAAAAGACTTAATGTCAGAAATTATGATCCGTACCTCTGCGGCCTCTGATGCTCGAATGGGAGGGGCTGTATTGCCAGCCATGAGTAATTCAGGATCAGGTAACCAAGGTATCGCTGCAACCATGCCAGTGGTTGTCACGGCTGATTATTTACAATCTTCCGAAGAACAACTGGCTCGCGCCTTAATGTTGTCGCACCTAATGGCGATTTATATTCATAATCAGCTCCCTGCATTATCGGCACTGTGTGCCGCGACAACCGCAGCGATGGGGGCTGCGGCAGGCATCGCCTGGTTACTCGAGTCCCGATATGAAGTCGTTGCAATGGCAATTTCCAGTATGATTGGTGATGTTAGCGGTATGATTTGTGATGGTGCGTCAAACAGTTGTGCCATGAAGGTGTCAACCAGTGCGAGTGCCGCTTATAAAGCCGTGTTGATGGCATTAGATAATAGCTGTGTTAGAGGGTCGGATGGTATCGTTTCTGATGATGTCGACCAGTCCATTGCCAACTTATGTTCTCTAGCAGCGGGGTCTATGAAGCATACTGACGTGCAGATTATTGAAATTATGGCCGCTAAAGCGCGCCCTTAACGCCGCAGCGTTGTTGGCTGCATTCGCCAACCCTAGTCACATACTTGTGTATGCTCCTAGGGATTGGCTCTTTTGCCGTCTTGCTACGTCGCTAATGACTTTGAATTTCTTTTTTTGAAATTCTTTTTTTTGAATTGTTCTATTTTGAATTAACTTCTAGGGCTGCGAATTTTTCGCGAATTATATCTTCTGGTAGATCAATACCAATAAACACTAATACACTGCGGCGTTGTTCATCAACGTCCCAGTCTCTATCCCAATCCGCACTGTAAAGGCGCTGAACACCTTGGAATAGCAACCGCTTTGGCTCATCCACAATAGAAAGTATTCCTTTATAACGCAGTAAATTATCAGCAAAACCAAGTAATAATTCTTCCATTACCTGAGAAACTGCCATCAGTTCAACAGGGTAATTAAATTCAAGGACAATCGAGCCCACTTCATTTTGTTGTTTAGGGGCGAAACGGAATGTCGGCTGTTTGACATTCAATTGTGAATCCAATAAAAAGCCTTCGATGTCCAATAATAAATTCAGGTCGATATCACCGTGAATAACGGGGTAAATCGGTGCCCTGGCATTAATACGTTGTAAACGTTCAATTAAAGCTTCATTATTTGGCTCAATATCGGTTTTGGTCAATAAAATACGGTCTGCATAGCCAATCTGCGCTTGGGCAATGGCGAAATCATTCAATTGTTTATCAGCGTGGACAGCATCCACTAAGGTAATAATGCCGTCTAATACATAACGTTCACATAAGACTTCATGGGAAAAAAAAGTTTGAGTGATCGGGCCTGGATCTGCCATGCCAGTGCACTCGATGACTAGACGGTCAAAGTCTAATTTTCCACTATCAAGGCCATCTAATAGGTCTAATAAGGCATTTTCTAATTCATTCGAACGGCTACAACAAATACACCCATTACTTAATGTAGTAATTTGTGTCGCACGATCACCAATTATTGCGTTATCAATGGGGACTTCACCGAACTCATTTTCAATCACTGCGATTTTATGACCATGCTCAGCATGAAGAATATGGCTAAGGAGAGTCGTCTTACCTGCACCGAGAAAACCGGTTAAAATTGTTACGCTAATAGGTTTCATTATTGCCCTCACACTTCATTGATTAACAGCAGCGAAATCCGCCTTTACCACTACCACCATACCGTGCATCTTGTCTTTCGCGAAAAAACTCTTTATATGTCATCACGGGTTTATCTGGGTGATTATCACTCATATGCTGTACATAGGTATCATAATCAGGAATACCAATTAACATTCGTGCGGCTTGCCCGAGGTATTTTCCTGTTTTGCCGAGATTTCCAAACATCAGCCTCTCCAATACAAATGCCCTACATCATGAGTACACAATGTAGGGCGACCTTTCATTTATCAAACACCTTTCGATGTTCAAATTCGTTGAAGGGTAACTTAATGTGAAGATGAAACTTTCACGCCCTCTTCAGGTACAGGAACATAAGGTGTTTCTTTGTCTGTACGCTCTGGGTTTTTGTATGCTTTCATCCCAACACGGATACCGTAGAAAATGATACCGTAGACAACCACTAAGAATAGAATACTCAGGCCTGCGTTGGTGTAGTTATTAATAATAATGTGATTCATATTAGTAATTTCTTGTGCAGTTAATTCTGCACCACCTGCCGCAATCTTATCTTTATAAGATTTCGCTAAGTATAGGAACCCTTCCAGTTGTGGGTTATCACTGAATAATTTCAGTCCTAATGCCCAAGTTGTACAGATTAATAGCCATACCGCAGGTAAGACGGTCACCATAATGTATTTACTGCGTTTCATCTTAATCAATACAACTGTACTTAAGATTAAAGCAACCGCGGCTAACATTTGGTTCGAGATACCGAACAGAGGCCATAGGCTCTTAACACCGCCCAGTGGGTCAACAACGCCTTGATACAATAAGTAACCCCACAGGCCAACACATCCCGCTGTACCGATGATACCCGCAACCAGTGAATCAGTTTTCTTCAAGAACGGAACAAAGTTACCTAATAAATCTTGCAGCATAAAGCGGCCAGAACGGGTTCCTGCATCCAATGCTGTTAAGATAAACAGAGCTTCAAACAGAATACCAAAGTGATACCAGAAGCCCATATTTGCCGCAGGCATGATTTCATGGAAAACATACGCAATACCTACTGCTAATGTCGGCGCACCACCTGCACGGTTTAACACCGACGGCTCACCAATATCTTTAGCTGTTTGCATGATTTGTTCAGGTGAAATCACAAAGCCCCATGAACTCACTGTAGCAGCTGCATGAACAGATACATCTTTGAGCTGAGCCATGATAGCTGCGCCATCTGGGCCACCCAACTCATGCAAGTTAGGCATTGTAATACCCAACGCTGCCGGTGGTGTATTCATTGCAAAATACAGACCTGGTTCGATAATAGAAGCCGCTACCAGTGCCATAATCGCAACAAATGACTCCATTAACATTGCACCATAACCGATGTAACGCGCATCTTTTTCGTTTGCTAATAACTTAGGTGTAGTACCTGAAGAAATTAACGCATGGAAACCGGATACCGCACCACAAGCGATGGTAATAAATAAGAATGGGAATAGAGTACCTTTCCAAACAGGGCCGGAGCCATCAACAAATTGTGTGACTGCTGGCATTTTTAATTCAGGGTTTAGAATAACGATACCAATCGCTAAACCAACGATAACCCCAATTTTCAGGAAGGTCGCTAAGTAGTCACGAGGCGCTAAAATCAACCATACAGGTAATAATGCTGAGATAAACGCATAACCCACTAATGCATAAGTAATTGTCGTGTCTTTGAATGTCAGTGCTGGGCCCCAGTATGGGTCGTGAGCAATCACGCCACCAAACCAAATAGAAGCCACTAACAGAACAATACCGATAACAGAAACTTCACCTACGCGTCCCGGCCGGATATATCGCATATATATCCCCATAAACAATGCGATAGGCACCGTTGACACAACGGTGAAGACACCCCATGGGCTTTCTGCCAAGGCTTTCACCACTATCAATGCTAATACAGCAAGGATAATGATCATAATTAGGAAGCACCCAAAGAGCGCCAGCGTTCCCGGAATTGGGCCAAGCTCCTCTTTAACGATTTCCCCTAATGATGCACCATTACGGCGTGATGAAATAAATAACACCATGAAATCTTGCACCGCACCGGCTAACACAACCCCCGCAAGCAACCATAAGGTGCCGGGTAAATAGCCGACTTGAGCCGCAAGAACCGGTCCGACTAATGGCCCTGCCCCTGCAATCGCGGCAAAGTGGTGACCAAATAGAACATTTTTATTTGTCGGAACATAGTTTAACCCATCATTATTAATGACGGCAGGAGTCGCACGTGTTTCGTCCAGCTTCATCACTTTCTTAGCAATATATAAGCTGTAATACCGATATGCGATGAGATACACCGCCACAGAAGCGACGACAATCCACAGAGCACTGATGTGCTCACCACGTCTGAGTGCGACTACCCCCAAGCAGACCGCACCGATTATTCCTAGGATCATCCACGGAATGTGCTTTAAAATACCATTTTTGTTCATAGAACACCCTTCTGAGGTAAAACGAACATGCCATTGATTTTGTATTAACCACCATAAAAAACGATATCGCTGTGTTTTCATTGCTTATCATTTATCGTTGATGGCTTTTTAATTGGCAGTGGTTGAACTGTATTACATTAAAAAATTGAGCTCTGCCATGGTCTATATGGTATGAAATTACACTCTGCAAATGACTAAAGTTAGGCTAAGTGGTGACATAAGGAATTAAGCGGTTTGTTTTTTACTTTGAATGGTTTTTAGGGGGGCTAGATACGGCCAAAAGTGTGATCTATATAACTATTTTATTTTGTTTTCAATAAGTTAAAAAATAAATTTAATGTGAGTAAAATGAGAGTTATTGTAAATAAATCTCATTAATAACGTAAAATTCAAAAGTGGTTTATCTAAAACTGTATAATACCTATTTACTATTAGCGTGTAATCGTTGTCCATTTACCACCAACCCACCAACTGTGTTCACCGTCTGTTTGTGTTTCACATCCGATACCGACTTTTGCTTTTCCTGCTTCAAATGGATACGCGCAATCATAAATTGCATCAATCACAATTTCTCCTGTTATTGCGTCTGCAAAACCAATTTTATCTTCTTTGCGTATTCGATATACCCCGTCTTGTGCTTCATCAGGCCAATTATCAAAATAGTAAAGTTGGTAAATCTCTTCTCCTTTTTGGTTAAAAACAGCCAAACCTTTATTAGGTGATTTTCCTAAGCAATACTTAAATGAAGATTGTTGCTCAAAACACGCAATTTTATCTTTTTCGTTCTCTACCCATAAACTAAATTGTTGTTCAAGATTTTGCGCTGTTGATAAAACAGATATTAATCCTAGAGACATTAAACCCACTACATAATGAATCTTCATAACTTTCCTTGCTCTACTTTTACGCCTAATAGGTGATAAGAAACCAAGCTTATCTGATTCGTTCTATTGAATACTCACTTAATAAAGATAGCTGATATCCCTTTCAATGAAACTAGGAATAACGGTAAACAAAGTCTTATATAAGAATAATCTCAAGACTGAAATTGAGTCATCAACTAGAAATGATGGGGTAACATACCATGCTTATTTATCAAACCTATTCACCCATATAACATATAAGACCAAAAACCAACTATCGATATCACTTAAGACAATGAAAAACCACATAACCAATTGAAACAAATAAGAATTAACAATTAGAAATCAATTAAAAAAACAGAAAAATGCATTTTCTGCCTGTTTGACAACCTACGTGAGTAGAATTAATGTTAATCACGTTCTCCGGTGAACCTGTGTTCACTAAATAAATACTAAGACATTTAAAATTAAGTTTTTATGAAGAAGTAAATTGTTTATTAAATATCTAATATTAATAAACTCGTTTTATTAATAGATTCTTAAATAATGATTGTCGGGTTGTTAATATTTATTAATAGAATAAAAACTTAATCTGAAATATGAAACTTTAAATATATATTAATTTAAAAACAAAATTAAAATTTTTCCATATACTTAGGAACTATGATTATGAAATTAAATAAACTTGCTCTGATTGGTGCTTCACTGTTGCAACTCTTTCTTCTCAAGCTTTTGCTGCTCAAGATGCAACTGTTAACTTTAATGCACGTTTAGTTGCTGCAACTTGTAATACTAGCGCTTCTAAAGACTTAATCAGCTTAGGAACTCACTCAAACGAAAAAATTGATACAGCTAAAGCATTATCAGAAGCAAACTTTAATTTAGTTTTAAATAACTGTACTAAAGTCTATGACGCTGCCGCTGGTAGCGATAACGAAGCTGGAAAAGCAACTACTGTTTCTATCTTAGCAACAGGTGAAGCATTAACTGGCCATTCAGACATGTTTGCAGATGCTCAAGCATCACAAATCAGTGTTAAGTTAGCAGCTGGTAAAGATAAAGTTGCGGTTAAGCCTAACACAACAACTGAAGTTGCAGACCTGAAAGTTACTGGTCAAAGTGATTACATCATCCCAATAGTTGCAGGTCTTTATGCAACAACAACTGATGCTGTCGCTCAAAACTTAAACGTACCAGTAACCTTCAGTGTTGCTTACGACTAATAACAGTCGTCCGTTAGTTTAGCTAGTAATG